>PSRJ01000097.1 GCA_003175985.1 Terriglobia bacterium | reverse complement strand
CGCCGCCCCGCGCGGGGTGGCGCGCGATTCGCCCATAGCCGCCGAAAGCAAAGTCACGGGAGAATCCGCCGGCAAATTGATCTTCACGCCACGCTGCGAATCCAGCGGCTCCTGCGCCGCCGCGCCCGCCGCGCCGCATAAAGCCAGCAGAAAGAGGCGGTAACGGGCTCTACTCCACATATACGTTATTCACCGTTACGTAGCCCGTTTCAGGATCGACGTAGCGAGCCCTCATGGAACCCTGGGCGCCTACCGAATGGATGACGTTCTGCGCGCCGGAATGCCGCAACTGCAGCGCCTGCCCGCCTTGCCGCACCTGAATCCCATCGGGAGTGGTTTGGACGACGATGCCGTCAGAGCGGAAGGGGTTCGGGCGCGGCACGGGATGCTCTAACACCAGCCCTGTTACCAGGAGCGCCACCATACTGGCAACCGCCACAGCGGCACGGGCGCCTGAGAAGAACGAATGCCGCGAGGGGGGCTCACTGCCTCGCACGCACTCGCCCGCCGCCAGTCCGAGCCGGATGTTGGCCTTCATTTCGGCAGCCAGACGGTTCCACGGCACCTCAGGGATTTCGCTCAAGTCAGGCACAATATCCCGCACGCCGGCAAACGCCCCCACTTCTTCGCGGCAGCGGTCACAGCCGGCCAGGTGGCGGTCCGTGCGCCATCGGGCGAACGGCCCGAGATCGCCGCCTGCGTACAACGCCAATGTCGCCTCACTCGGGTGTCTCATCGCTCTACCGCTTCCTCTGCTCCATATACCGGCGAAACTTGGTACGCGCGTTCGCAATGTGCGAACGTACCGTTGCCTTGGAACAGTTCAACCGGCGCGCCACCTCTTCCGCCGGCAATCCTTCCACATCGCGCAGCATCAAGGCAGCCCGCTCGCGCGCGCTCAGCAATCGAAGGCCATCTTCCAAATAATTGCGCTGCTCGCTGCGGAGCAGGAGCTGTTCCGGGCTCTCGGACTCGCCTTCGGGCGCCTTTTCCATCTCACATTGGGTCGTACGGCCGGTGCGGCGCAGAAAATCGATGGCCGTATTCGTTGCAATACGTGACAGCCAATGGGCGGCCTTGGCCTCGTCCTTGAGCTGATCCTGCCGCTGCAGAGCCTTGATGAACGCTTCCTGCGTCAGATCCTGGGCATCGGCAACGTTTCCGACCACCCGGTAAATCTGCACGAATATCCGCCGTAAGTTCTCAGAAACAAAGCGATTCTGGCGCTCCAGGAGCTCCAGGCCAGGCTCGATGACTTCGCTCATCCGAGTGTATACGGCAGTTCTCACGGGTCCTTAAACTGATGACGCAAGAACCCGCAAAACGTGGAATCAATGCGGCCCTAAACCGCCAAAGGGGTATTTTACCAGCGCCACGGACGGTTGAGCCAAGATTTCCGACCAGTAATGTTCTCAGGCTAAGCCGGAGTGGATTCGCGGACCGGGTTTCTGCTCCGCCAGGATGCTCGCCTCGCAGGCGAGCATTTGCTGCCACCGGGTTTCCAGTTCGGTCTCGCTGGTAAATTTACGGGCGAGATCCAGAAACACGCGGTAATGCGCCAGTTCCGAGGAGGAGAGGGAGCCGTAGAAGCGTGCCAGTTCCAAATCCGTGGATGCCGCCGCCAGAACCGAAAACCGTTCGCAGGATCGGGCCTCGATCAAGGCAGCTACCAGGAGGCGGTCCAGAATTTCCTCGGGCTCGCCCTTGCGCACCAGTTGGCGGAGTGAGTTGGCGTACGGATTCTTGTGAAAGCGTTCCAGGCGCCCACCCCTGCTCACAAGCAGCCGGGTAACCTGCATCAAGTGCGCCACCTCGTCCCGGGCCACGGCCGTCATTGCCTCGACCCATCCTTCCAGCCAGTCGTTCGGCCAGCGCGTCAGCAGTTCCATGGCGTTCGTAGCGGCCTTCTTTTCCAGAAACGCATGGTCGCTCAGCAGGGCGAGCGGCTCCGCGAGAACCGCTTTTCCCCACTCGACCGGTGTCCGCGAATGAAGCGGTGGCAGCTCGACAGTCGAAGATGGGAGTCGAGCCATAGTCTCACGTTAGCGCAACGCGTGACGTTTCGTATGCAATCGAACGCCCCCCGGCAGCCGCAAGATGGAGAATACAGGTATGTTTCGGTTCCTCTCACATGGCACCGCTTCTTTGGCAGCTTGTGCCATTGCCGGCGCGGTTACTTTGACGCCGGGGGCTCCGTTCCGCCTGACTACGTTTACCAGCGGCCTGGAATACCCCGATCAGATGATCTTACTTACCGATGGTTCACTGGCCATCGCCACCGGTCCCAATGGCGGCACCACCGGAGCAGTGCTTCGCTTCATTGACAGCAACGGGGATGGCGTCGCCGATGGGCCGGGGACGCCACTTTACCAGACGCCCACCGGACCGCTCACCGGTTTCCAGCAGATCGGCAAGTATTTCGTGCTCGGCAATTACGGAGACCACACGATCACGCTGCTGGCGCCCGGCGCCACACCGGATGCGCAATTGAATCCCGTGGGCACACTCCAGTTCTCGTATCCGGAGCCGTACGAACACGACAGTATCGGAATCGCGATACGGCCAACGCCCGCGGTGACGGGATCGTTAGACCTGGTGTTTAACGTCGGCTCCGCGACGAATGACCAGCCGACAACCGTGCAGGTCCAACTCAGCGGAATGATCACTGCGACCTTGGACGGCGATTCGCTTTATGCGGTAAGTATCAATGAAAACGGGCCCCTCCCCACCGCCTACAACCTGCGAAAGGTAGCCGCCGGCATACGCAATGTGGCGGGGATGCAGTTCGACGCTTCCGGTAACCTCTGGTTTGCCGATAATGCAATCGATAACGCCCAAAGCGGCACGGGCGATGAGCCTCCGCAGGCAGACGAATTGAACTTCATTGCTGCGCAGGACATCGGAACCACGGTGCCGAATTTCGGATTCCCCACCTGCTATATCCAATACCGAACGGGAATACCGGTTGGAAGCGGGTGTGTGCAGCCCGTGATCGCATTCCAGCCGCTTCCGAACGGCACGCAACTGGGCTCGGAGAGCGAGGGGCCGGCCGGAATGGCCCTGGCGCCTGCTGGTTTTCCCTCTGGGTTTAATCGCGGAATATTCATTGGTTTCTACGGCAAGCATGTCAACGGGACAAGCAACGAAGAGAATGCGGTGGTATATTGCGATCCGCGCACGGGGCGCTATCTGCACTTCGTTGAAAACAGCCAACCCGACGTAGGCCACCTCGACGGATTGCTGGCGGCGGGCAACGCCTTGTATATGTCAGACTTCGGAACCGGCAACGTATATCGGGTGGTTCCGCGGCGATAGGGCGGCCGGCCCTACAATAGAAGTCTTCACCATGACACCGGCACAAACCTACAACGAAGACCAGCGCACGTTTTGGAATGGAATCAACGGCGAATACTGGGCGCGTAATCAGGATCGTATGGACCGTATCCTGGCGCCCATGAACGGCCCTCTGCTCGATTTTGCCGCGCCGGCAGCCGGATCGGCCGTGGTGGACGTTGGCTGCGGATGCGGCGCGACAACGGTAGCGCTCGCCTCGAGGGTTGGCCCCGCGGGACGAGTTACCGGAATCGACATCTCCGAACCGATGCTCGGACGCGCCCGCGAACGGCTCCGCGAACACTCCAACACTACTTTCCTGTTGGGCGATGCCGCGGATCTGTCCTTGAAAAACCTGGGCGCCGAACTGATCGTTTCCCGTTTCGGAGTTATGTTCTTCGGAGATCCCGTCGCTGCTTTTTCCAACCTGCGAACGGCCTTGGTACCCGGCGGCCGGATTCACTTCGCGTGCTGGCGCCCGATTCCGGAGAACCCTTGGCTGCAAGTCCCCCTACATGCGGCGTACGAACACGTGCCCCGGCTTCCGAAGCCGGGCCCGGAGGAGCCGGGGCCATTCTCGTTTGCGGACCCGGAGCGGGTCACCCGGATACTCATTGCCGCCGGGTTCGGGATGCCAACGTTCAGGCCCCTGGACATCGAATTGGATATTGCAGCCGGTGGAACACTCGAGGACGCGGCCATCCACGCTGTCGAGATCGGGCCGACCCGGCGGGCGCTGGCCGAACAACCGGAGGAAATTCAAGCGCTGGCCCTGGAATCGATCCGGCGCGCCCTCGCACCCTATGCCGCGCCCGACGGAGTGAAGTTGTCCGGAGCCGTGTGGCTGGTGGGCGCCGGCCGCGCTGATTAAAGTGGCGTATACTCAACCCTAAGCGAGGAATATTCACATGAGCGACGCATCCCGCCGCCAGATACTACGCACCGCGACCGCGGCCCTCGGTGCACGTTGGCTGTCCGCCGCCGAACCGGTCATGGGCATGATCTTCCCGCCCGCCAATTATCCGGTTCCGCCGGAAGCGCAACTGCTCTATCCGAAAGGCGTCACGTTCCTGGCTGAAGGGCTGGCTTTTAATGGCATGACCATCGAAAGTTATGACGAAGCCGTTCCACGCATCGTTCCCGCCGCACTCAAGCTGAAGGAGCGCGGCGCTACGGCGATTTCGATTATGGGAACGTCGCTCACGTTCTACAAAGGAGCCGCCTTCAACCAGGAGTTGATCGACCGCGTACATCAGGCTACTGGTTTGCCCGCGACCTCGATGTCCAACGGGATTGTGGATGGTCTCAAAGTGGCAGGAGCGAAGCGTGTGGCGGTGGCTACGGCATACAGCGATATCGTGAACGCCACATTGGAACGTTTCCTGAAGGAGAGCGGTTTTGAGGTGCTGACCATCAAGGGGCTGAACCTGATCCGGGCCACCAATGCGGTCACTCAGGAACAGTTATTCGATTTCAGCGCGAGCGTCTTCGCAGCGGCATCTAAGGCAGATACGCTACTGGTTTCCTGCGGTGGGCTGAAGACGATCGATCTTCTGGTCCCGCTGGAAGCCAAGTGCAAAGTGCCTGTGGTATCCAGCACCCCGCACGCGCTGATGAATGCGGTCCGGCTCCTGGGCGTAAATCCCCGAACTAAGGGTTACGGCAGCGTACTAGCCAAGGCGTAGCCGCCCCGTTCCAACCCGTTAGGAACAACCCCTTAGGGGACTCTTAGTACCGTCGTAAGCCCGCCGGGGATGTTTCAATGTTGGCGTGCGCGGCATACGCAGCTACGGCCAACTTGTGCTTCTGATCATGATCGCGGTATGTGCTGCCTCTTGCAGCAAGACCGCGCGCCGCGAGAAATACCTCGTCCGAGGAAATCAGTTCTACGAGCAGCAGCAATATGCCGAAGCTTCGCTGAATTACCGCAAGGCGATTCAGGCGGATGGGGAATTCGGTCCGGCCTATTATCGGCTGTCGCTGGCAGAGGCGAAGCTCAATCATCCGGCGCAGTATTTTTCAGCAATCGCGCGGGCCGCGGCATTGATGCCCGGCGACGAGACTGTCACCGCCCGGCTCGGAGACTGGTATCTGGGCCGCTATCAGAGCAGCCACGGAGCGGAGGATTATCAGAGAGCCAGCCAAATCGCCGGCGAGCTGCTGAAGCGGAATCCTCGATCGTTCGCAGGATTGCGGCTGCAAGGCTACCTGGCGTTTGCAGACTCCAGGCCGGCTCAGGCCGCGGAGTTTTTCGCGGAGGCCAATGCCGCGGCTCCCAACGTTCCGGACGTGGTCACCACGTTAGTCCAGTGCCTGTTGCTGGAAGATAAGACCGAAGAGGCGGAGCGGCTGGGTAACGGCCTGATTCTCGCGCATCCGGAATTTGCACCGATTTACGATACACTCTCCGTCTACTACCGCAAGCAGGGCCGGAACGCGGATGCGGAGAAGCTTCTCCTTCGCAATATAGAGAGAAACCCCGCCGATCCGCTGGCACTTATTAAGCTCGCGCAATACTACTGGGATCTGAATCAAGCCGCTCGGGCGGAAGCCACTCTGGCCGTCCTGCTGCACGACACGATGAAATTCCCGCAAGCCTATCTGGATGCCGGAGACTTCCATCTTCGGAACCAGAAGTGGCGCGAAGCTATAGACGACTTCGAAGCCGGGTCCAGTGCGAATCCCAAAGACCGGATCATATATCAGAAGCGGGTGATCCAGGCTTTACTTCTGCGCGGCGACAAAGACAGTCTGCTGGAGCGTCTGAACCGTCTGATCGCCGAGTTCCCCGGAGATCCCGACCTGCGCGGTACGCGAGCCACGCTGCTAGTGGACAGTCCACAAAGAGAACAGCGTGCCCTGGCTTTGCGCGAGCTGGAACAACTCGTGGCGAATGATCCGCAGAACCTTTCCTTCGGCTATCAACTCGGCAGAGCATATGCGGCGGATCAGCAGTATGCGAAGGCCCGGCAGCAGTTTGAGACGGTGGTGGGCGCCCGGCCCGACAATGCCATGGCTTGGCTGGCTCTGGCGGAATTGACCTCCAAACTCCAGGATTTCGCGGCGTGTCAAAGGTACGCGGCGCGCGCGCTCGGTCTCAACCCGGGGTTGCGCAGCGCGCGGCTGCTGAATGCAAGCGCGCTCGTCGGACTAGGTCGCCTGGATGAGGCGCGGCAGGAATATCAGAAACTGATTGCCGACTATCCCGACTATCGCGAGGCGAGACTGCAGCGGGCGCTGCTTGATGTCATTCAGGGACGTTATCCCGAGGCGGAGCGGGAGTTTCGCGTCAACTACGATCCGGCGCACGGGGATTACCGCGCCGTGCGCGGGTTGATTGAAATGCACTTCCGGCAGGGGCACGTGGTGCGCGCATTCGATTTACTGCAACAGGAGAGCCAGCATTACCCGAGTTCGCAAGAATTGCGCGGTATCGCGGCGGCGGCCGCAGTCCGAGCCGGTAAGTGGGACGTGGCAATCCACGAATATGAGCTCATGCAAACCGAACAGCCTGACGATGGCGGGATTCTGCTCGCCCTCGGCGACGCGTACCGGCTTGCCGGCGAGACGGAAAAAGCTGCGGCCGTGCTGTCGCGCGCGGTGACGTTGCGCCCTAACGATTGGCGCCCTTCATTCCTTCTCGGATACGTGTACCAGACGCGGGCAGAACGGCAGGCGGCGGAAGCGCAATATCGTAAATGCCTGCAATTGAATCCGGATTACCCAGACGCGCTCAATAACCTGGCCTTCTTGCTGGCCGACGAGAATCAGCGGCTGGATGAGGCATCGACCCTGGCGCAGCGGGCAGTGCGCGCCAGCAAAGAGAGTACACAAGCATCGGATACCCTCGGGTGGGTTTATCTGAAACAGGGACATTTGGAAGCGGCCCGGCAGATCTTCACGCAATTAGTGAGAAGGAACCCCAAGAACGCCGTGCTGCATTACCACCTGGGTATAGCGATGCACCGGAATGGAGACCGTCACAACGCCAAAACCGAATTGGAGGCGGCGCTGCGCGGCGGGTTGTCACCGAGTGACCGCGATGCGGCTGCGCGCTTACTGGCGGAGTTATAATTCCGCGATTTCGTACCGGTACTTCAGATGTTTCTAGCCCGTACGTCCCAAACTTGTGGTGAGGTCAACCCGATGCAAGAATCGGAATGTCGAAAAGATCAAAGGAAATCGATGAGCGTGCTGAATACTCCTTCTCTGTTCAAATCGGCCCTGCTTCTGGCGGCCGCTGGCAGCTTGGCGTTCGCGTATCCCGATTCGGGGACGATGACTGTCACCGGCCCAAGTGACTTCGTGGGAACTTTTGTGCTCAACAACGGAACACAGAGTTTCTCAGGTTACGGGGGAGGTTATACCGGGACCGTAGTCGATACGGTCACAAACCAAAGCAATACGCAATTGCTGTTCTGTAACGATTTTTCTAATGACATCAGCATTCCGTCTGGGCCAATGGCGGTCAAAATCAGTGCGCTGACCAATAGCTCAGATATCAGCCAAACCCGCTTTGGAAAATACGCCGTGAATGGGTACCGCGGCATTAATGTGCCGCTGAGTAGCTCGCAAATCACCACCTTGAGCACCAATACGGAAACGATACTGAATGGCGCCAGTACCCTGGAGCGGTATCAGATGGCGGCTTATCTGGTGAGCCAGTACGCCTTTTTGGGCGACCACCCGGCCGGCAACATAGTTCACGGCGACAGTGAAAGCAGGGGTATTCAAGAAGCGATTTGGACGCTTCTCGATGCCAAGGGTCTGGTCTTTACGCCTCCCAGTGACGCCAGCCAGGGCGGACAGACAGGAAATGTCACCACTTACCTTACGGCCGCGGCGAACTGGCTGCAAAATGGCGACCGCAGTTTCCTGAGTCGCTTCTTCGTAATCACGGATGCGAGCATGCAGGGGCTGAATTCCGGGGTCCAGGAACTGCTGATGTATACACCGGCCGTTCCGGAACCGCGGTTCGGAGTGATTCTCGGCGCCGGTCTGCTGGCACTGCTTTGGAAAGTGCGGCGCTACCGGCGCGCCTGACTCGTGAACTGTTGTCCATCACGTCGAAACCGCTCCCTTACGGTCGCGGCTCTGTAAAGCTCGTGCGCGGGCAAGCGGCGGGTACTGGCTACGTATAGGACTACAGGATCTGTTGGTATTTTTAAAGGCGGGAGATACTGAGCACATGCGAGTGACAGTAATCGGTACGGGTTATGTAGGATTAGTAACGGGCGCGTGCCTGGCTTATCTCGGACACCGGGTAACCTGCGTGGATGCGGATGAGCGCAAGGTTGGCGCCTTGAAAAACGGGCAGGTGCCCATTTACGAGCCGGGCCTGGAAGAGCTGTTGAAGCTGGCAGGCGAACAGGGCGGCCTGGATTTCACCACAGATGTGGCCATGCCGGTGGCCGAGAGCGATGTGATATTCATCGCTGTAGGAACGCCATCGCAGCCGAGCGGCGAGCCGGATCTGAAATATCTGGAAGCCGCGGCTCACAGTATTGGCCGTGCCATGGACGGCTGGAAGAAACGGGTAGTGGTCAATAAGTCCACGGTTCCCGTGGGCAGTGGAAACCTGGTGGAGATGCTGGTGCGTGAAGGCAGCCTGAGCCGGGCAACTCAGGCGGCGCACTCGATCCGCTTCGGCGTGGTGAGCAACCCCGAGTTTCTTCAGGAAGGCTCCGCCATTCACAATTCTCTTTACCCGGACCGGATCGTGGTCGGTTCGGAGGACCCGGAAACCGTGCAGTTGATGGAGGAGTTGTACCGGCCGATTATCGACCAGTCGTTCCGCGCCCCGGCGTTTCTGCCGCGCCCGGAAGGCCTCCGCGGCGTGCCCTTCGTTGCCACCACACTGACCAGCGCCGAGATGATCAAATACGCGGCTAATGCCTTCCTGGCGATGAAGATCAGTTTCGTGAACGAGATGGCCAACATCTGCGAGCGCGTGGGCGCCGACGTGACGGAATTAGCGAAAGGCATCGGTTTGGATGCGCGCATCGGGCCCAAATTCCTCAACTCGGGAATCGGCTGGGGCGGAAGTTGCTTTGGCAAGGATTTGCAGGCGCTGTCTCACACCGCGGCCGAGTACGGCTACCGAGCCTTGCTGCTGGAAGCCACGCAGGAAGTGAATGCGTGCCAGAGGCAGGTGGTGATTCAGAAACTCCAGGAAAAACTGTTCGTCCTCAAGGGACGCACCATCGGTCTGCTGGGTCTGGCATTCAAACCGGAAACGGACGATTTGCGCGATGCGCCAAGCCTGACCATCGCCGCGCGTCTGCTGCAAATCGGCGCGCGGGTAAAGGCATATGATCCGGTGGCCATGACGGCGTGCCGCCAGCAGAATCCGGATCTGAAGATCCAGTACGTGCGATCGATGAAGGAATTGGCAGAGGACGCCGACGCTCTAGTGCTGGTGACCGAATGGGACGAATTCCGCAAAGCCGATCTAGCGGCGCTGGCCGCGCCTATGGCGCATCGTGTCTTGATCGACGGACGGAACATTTTTGACCCCGCCGCGGCGCTGCGCGCCGGTTTCGACTACACCTCCGTTGGGCGGGAGAGAGCGCCACAGCCGGCCTGGCAGGGGCTGAAGGCCGCGGTTTGATTGGAAGCGATTGCGGGTGACGGTCTAACCGCCACCCGCTTTCCGGCAAACGGGCGTACAATTCGATCAGCGGAGGTTTTTATGCCGCTTCTGGAAAAGCTACGCGTCTTTCTCGATGAGAATCACGCGGAATATACGCACACCGTTCATTCTCTTGCCTATACGGCCCGTGAGGTCGCTTCGGCGGAGCACCTGCCCGCACGGGAGGTCGCGAAAACTGTCGTCATTCACGGGGACAACGGTTATCACCTGTTAGTGGTCCCCGCCACCAAGTTGGTCGATTTTCAGGAAATCCGCATGGCGCTGGGTTTCACGCATGCGCGGATGGTGCCGGAGACGGAATTGGCCTCCCTGTTTCCGGACTGCGAATTGGGCGCGATGCCGCCCATGGGCAACCTGTACGGAATGCCCGTTTATCTCGATAGCGGGTTAGCCGGCGAGGAAACCATCACCTTCAATGCCGGGACGCATCGCGATGTCGTGCACATGCGTACCAGCGAATTCCGCAGACTGGTACGGCCGACGATCGTGTCGCTGGCGCGTGAAGCGGTCCTTTGGCATTAGCGGCGCGTTATTTGTGAAGGAAGAAATTTCCCACGAACATAGCGTCGATTCCAGAAGAGTAGAAACTGCGGACGGCGTCGCGTGGGGTGCACACCAGAGGCTCGCCGAATAAGTTAAACGACGTGTTGTAAAGGACGGGCAGTCCGCTGGCTTCACCGGCAGCATGGAGCAGCCTCCAATAGAGGGGATTCTCGTTTCGGTCCACGGCGTGGACGCGCACGAGGTCCCCGCTCAAGATGGCGGCCGCGAATTTGTCGCGGTGTTCGGGCCGCACACGGCCCACAGTGGACAGAAACCGGGCGTTGGGTCCCACTTCGAAGAAAGCACTCGCCAGTTCCGCGGGGACAGAAGCCGCAAACTTGCGGAATGGCTCGCGGTGCTTGATATACGCGTTGAGATTTTCAGCCGAATAGGGATCGAGAGGAGAAGCCAGAATACTGCGGTTGCCCAAAGCCCGCCCTCCGAATTCCATCCGGCCGTGCATCCAGGCGAGGATGCGATTCTCGCGCAATTGAGCCACCGCGGTATCGATGACTTCATCGGTGGTCAGCAGGTAGCGGAAACGCAGTTTGCAGTTCTCGACGACCTGCTTGATTTCCGCGGCACTAAAGGACGGACCGAGACAGAGTGTATCGAGCGCAACGCGCTGCGACTGGCGATAGACGGAGTGCCAGGTTTCCAACACCGCGCCGATCGCGGTGCCCGCATTTCCGGCCGCCGGCTGCACGAAGACGTTTTCATACGGCGAGCGATTTTCCAGCGCCGACACCAGAAGCGCGTTCAATCCGAGCCCGCCGGCCAGACAAAGATTGCGTCCCCCATCCGCCATGCGGATGACAGCCTCTTCGACGGCCGCCTGGATTCCCGCGGCCACGTGGGGGCGCAGGGATTCGGAGACCGGTTCGCCATCCTTCAGGCCCAGCCGCTCATAGAAACGGCTGCCAAAACCGCCATGCTTCAAGCGCTCCGTGGAAAAGAAGGAGCGATTCAGCCGCGGGCCGGCCTCCGACGGGCACAAAACTTCCAGAAACAGGCCCTTGAAGCGGTCATCGCCGGTAACTGAAAGCCACTGGACTTTATGCTCGTCCAGATTCGCTTTGAAGCCTAGCAGTTCGGTGACGCGCCCGTAGAGATCTCCGAAAGAGTCCGGGTAATACTGTTCGGATTCCACGGTCATCTGCGTTCCGCGGGCCTGCCAGCGCGAGCCGCAGCGAAAATCGCCGGCGCGATCGAGCGTAAGGACTGTGGCATCGTCGAAGGGGGAAGGGTAGTAGGCCGAGGCGGCATGCGCCAGGTGATGCTCCAGCGCCACGATACGGCTGTTCGGGAAGCGCGCCCGCAGTTTCAAATGGAACCCCGACTCCGGCACAGGCCGCACCACGGCGACCGCGTCCATATCCTCAGGCCGCGCGCCTGCGAGGTCGAGACAGGCGGAGATAGCCCGTTCCGGCAGATCGCCCTGATTCGCCCCGTGAGAGCTCCGTGTGAGCTTTGATTCTTCGACAGCGGCGGCCAGTTTGCCGTCTCGCAAAAGGGCGCTGGCCGCGCCGCCCAGGATTCCGCCGATTCCTAAAATGATCATCGGATGATAAGACCGTTGGCCAACCGCTCCCTGACGGTCGCGGCTCGGTAAATACCGGCGGACAGGTAAGTGCGTGTCTGAGCCGCGGGCGTCAGGGAGCGGTTTTCGGTCGTGTTCCGCATCTTGCTACGCTGCCTTCTCGCGCTTTTCGATCTTGGCCCAGGTGTCGCGCAGAGCTACCGTGCGGTTGAAAACGGGCTTACCCGGCGCCGTATCGGGGTCCGCGCAGAAATATCCGAGACGTTCAAACTGATAGCGGCTGAACGGTGCGGCTGCGGCCAGCGACGGTTCCAGTTTGGCGTGGCCGATCACTTCGAGCGAATTCGGATTCAGATTGCCGATCAGGTCCCCTTCATTAGGGTTCTCGTTAAGAAACAGGTTTTCATACAGGCGCACTTCCGCATCGATTGCATGGGCCGCCGAGACCCAATGGATGGTCGACTTTACCTTGCGCCCGTCCGGCGCGTTTCCACCGCGAGTGGCGGGATCGTAAGTGCAGTGCACTTCCACCACTTCGCCGGCTGCATTCTTCACCACGCCGGTGCAGGTGATGAAATAGCCGTAACGGAGCCGCACTTCGCGGCCGGGGGACAGCCGGTAATACTGCTTGGGCGGGTTCTCGCGGAAGTCATCCTGCTCGATATACAGTTCCCGCGAAAACGGCACCTGGCGCGTTCCCATGGAAGCATCTTCGGGATTATTGACCGCCTCCATGTGTTCCACCTGGCCCTCGGGGTAGTTGTCGATAATCACGCGCAAGGGGCGCAATACGGCCATGACGCGCTGCGCGCGCTTGTTCAGATCTTCGCGGACAAAGTGCTCGAGGTACGAGAGCTCGACAATGCCCGTCGTCTTCGAGACACCGAGCGAATTGGCGAAATTCCGGATCGATTCCGGTGTGTATCCGCGCCGCCGTACTCCGGATAGGGTCGGCATCCGCGGATCGTCCCAGCCGCGCACGTGCTTTTCCTGCACCAGCCACAGCAGCTTCCGCTTGCTCATGAGAGTGTAAGTGAGGTACAGGCGGTCAAACTCGATCTGCTGCGGGTGATAGATCCCGAGGTTATCGCAGTACCAATCGTAGAGCGGCCGATGGTCTTCGAATTCCAGCGTGCATATGGAATGGGTGATGCGCTCGATGGAATCGGACTGGCCATGCGTGAAGTCGTACATCGGGTAGATGCACCACTTATCTCCGGTGCGGTGGTGCTCAGCGTGGAGGATCCGGTACATCACCGGGTCGCGCATATTGAGATTGGGCGAAGCCATGTCGATCTTCGACCGCAATGTGCGGAAGCCGTCGGGGAACTCGCCCGCGCGCATGCGCTCAAACAGGTCCAGATTCTCTTCGACGCTGCGGTTGCGATAAGGGCTCTCTTTGCCGGGCTCGGTCAACGTGCCACGGTACTGCCGGACCTCTTCCGCGCTCAAATCGCACACATAGGCCTTGCCGGCCTTGATCAGTTGCACCGCCCATTCATAGAGCTGGTCGAAGTAATCCGAGGCATAAAACAGGCGGCCTTCCCAATCGAAGCCGAGCCAGTGGACCGTGTCAATGATCGAATCCACATACTCCTGCTCTTCTTTCTCAGGGTTGGTGTCGTCAAAGCGCAGGTTGCATTTACCGCCGAAATCGGCGGCCAGGCCGAAATTCAGGCAGATCGACTTGGCATGGCCGATATGCAGATAACCATTCGGCTCCGGCGGAAAGCGCGTATGCACGCGGCCCGCGAATTTTCCCGTCTTTAGATCGTCACGGATGATGTCGCGAATGAAATTGGATGGTCCGGTTTCAGTGGGACTGGACGGATTCATAGTTCCTTCTATTGCAATAGTCGAATCGCCTGGCCGATTCGCTTCAGGCAGGTTTCCCTGCCCAGCACTTCCAGGGTGCTGAACAGCGGCGGAGCATTCTTTCGCCCGCACACGGCGACGCGGATGGGCTGAAACATCTGCCCGGTCTTGATTTTCAATTCGTCCGCAGCCTTGCGCAGGCCGCCTTCCAGGGACTGATGATCGAAGGGAACCGCTTCCAATACCTGCCTTCCCTTTTCCAATACCGCCGCCGCCAGCGGCCGGTCACCCTTTTGCGGTATGAGTTCCGCCGGGTCATACGGCGGCAGATCCTCGACAAAGAAGAAGTCGGCCACACTGCCGGCATCGCTCAAAAGCTTGATGCGCTCGCGGATTAGGGGCGTGATCTGCGTCATGCGGTCCAGGTCCGTGTGATACCCCGCGGCGCACACAAACGGCAAGAGGAGCCGCGCCAGATCATCGACCGACAGAGCGCGGATGTGCTCGGCATTGAGCCACGTGGCTTTGGGATCGAACGGGTCGTCTTCCTTGAAATTCACCACGGCATTGCTGCGATTGATGCCTTCGAACGAGAACGCGTCGATCAGTTCCTGTTGGGTCATCTGCTCCCGATCATCCTTAGGGGACCAGCCCAGCAGGCAGAGGAAATTCACATAAGCGTGCGCCAGAAAGCCGGCATCGCGGTATGTAGTGACACTCACTACTGGGCCATGGCGGCGTTTGGAAAGCTTCGTGCCATCGGGGGCCACCAGCAACGGAAGATGCGCGAATTGGGGCGCTGCCGCTCCAGCGGCCTCAAAGATCAGGATGTGCTTGAAGGTGTTGGTCAGGTGGTCCTGGCCGCGAATGATGTGGCTGATGCCAAGATCGGCGTCATCCGCGCAGGAGGCGGTGTGGTAGGTGGGCATGCCATCACTGCGCAACAGAGCAAAGTCTTCGATATCGGCCGTAGATTTGGCCTGCTCGCCGTATACCGCGTCTACGAATCGGATAGTGCGCTCGGGCTCCCGCGGGACGCGGAATCGCAGCGCGAAGCGCTCCCCGGCAGCCGCACGGCGATCGCTCTCCGCGCGCGGTAGTTCGCGCATTCCCGAATTGAAGAGCCAGGTTCCTTCCGCGCGGGAACGCTCCGCGGCATCGCTTTCGGGCGGCGTGAAATCGCGGTAAGCGAGTCCTTTTTCAAAAATGGCCCCGGCGATTTCCCGGTGAAGATTTAAACGTTCTGATTGTCTGTACTCTTCATCCCAGCCGAGTCCCAGCCAGCGCAGGCCTTCAAAGATGGAATTGAGCGACGCCTCGGTGTTGCGCTCGACGTCCGTATCGTCGATCCGCAGAATCATCGTGCCGGCCTGGTGGCGCGCATATAACCAATTGAAAATGAAAGTACGCGCGCTCCCGATGTGGAGAAAGCCCGTAGGAGAGGGCGCGAAACGGACTCGGACCATGAAAATGTCAGTATAACAAGGCGTGTAATTTGTCCCGGCATCCGGCGTGTAACTGCTACAGTCTGGGACAGCGTAGGGCCGTTGCTTGATGAAATCAAATGCCGCGGGGAAATGGCCCTGTCATTGCTGCCTTAAAAAGCAGTTGAAGTGGCGCGAACCGGTGGGGCCGGTGATCAGTTCGTAAGAACCAACGCTGGCTCCCACCGGTTTTTCCTTTTCAGGGCGCAGACGATTCTTCCGGAAAGCGATAGAATTGTTGAAACCATGCGCTTCTGGATCTTGACCATTGCGGCTTTTCCTCTCTGCGCCCAAACGCCCTCACCGGCGCCCCAGGTAACCCGTCCCCCGGCAGCAGCCATCAACGAACTCGGTACGCGGGGAGCAGGCCCCCGGGCCACTGTGAAAGGCCCAGTGCCGCGGCGTCCAGATGGAAAACCGGATCTTGCCGGCGTCTGGAACCCGGACAGCAATTTCATCGGGGATATCCGGCGTGCGCTGAAGCCAGGGGAAACCCTGCCCATCCAGCCCTGGGCGCAAACCTTGCGGGACAAACGGCGTTCCAAAGAAGACCCTGAAGCCAACTGCCTTCCGACGGGCGTTCCTCGCATGGCCCCGTATCCCTGGAGTATCGCCGAAAGCGGAAAAGTCCTGTTCTTCGTCTTTGAAGGAAACATCCACAGCTGGCGGCAGATCTTCATGGACGGGCGGGCTCACCCCAAAGACCCGAACCCTACCTGGTACGGGCATTCGGTGGGACATTGGGAGGGCGACACGTTGGTGGTGGATACCATCGGTTTCAATGACAAGTTCTGGTTCGATTTTGAAGGCCACCCGCACACCGATAAGCTGCACACCATCGAACGCTATACACGCACCGATCTGGGAACGCTGGTGAATGAAGTCACCATCGACGACCCTGGCGCCTATACCAAGCCGTTCACCATCACCTCGATCAATCGCCTGGAGCCGAGCGGCGATTTGATGGAGTACATCTGCCAGGAAAACAACAAGGATGTGTCGCATATCGACGGCCCGGCACATCTGGAGTAGAGGCAAAATTGTACTAACTCTCGTTATGGTACGGCTCGAGATAGTTTCAATCTTAGGGCTGGAGTGACGCGTTTCTCCTCTAAACCGCACTCTATTCGCGAACCTATGCGGATCTGGATTCGAAACTTCAACGCTGTTTTCCAGCCCGCGATCCTGCTGGCCGCAACTGCCAACCGGATTCGGGCTGCCATTCCCGGGCGCGACGATGCCGTGGAATTCCAACACGTCAACGGTCAATGGTTCGGGGAATCCGACGAACCGGTCGAAATCGATTTCGATTTTGGGGAAGAGCAGGCTCTCTCCCCTTTCGCCACAGACTTCGCCCTCGCGGGCTCCCGGGACTACCGCTGGGTATGCTCGGTGAACTGAAGGAGGAGTGACTTCGTGTTGAGTAGTCCGGACACGCGTCTGGCCTCGTACGGAACGCTGGCGCCCGGCCGTGTCAATCACCACCAGCTCGCTGGGTTAAAAGGGCGGTGGCAGCGAGGAACGGTACATGGCAAGCTTTTTGAGATCGGTTGGGGAGCCGCGCTCGGCTATCCGGGATTGATCCTCGATCCGTCCGGTCCGCTGGTAGAGGTTCAAGTTTTCGAGTCGTTAGACCTGCCGGACCACTGGTCGCGTCTCGACGAGTTTGAAGGCCCCGAATACCGGCGGGTCGTCACTCAGGTGCGCACAGACGATGGCGAACTGAGCGCGTATATTTATGTGGTCGCTGAATGAGTTTTCGCGCGAACTTACCGCGCGGCAACCGCCAATGCACCGCCTTACAGCACCACGCCTACCCTCGCCACCGACTCGCGCAAGCGCTGCATGTGTGACGCCAGCGCAAGTTCCATCTCAGCGGACAGTCGGCGAGGCAAAGCTTCCACGCGGGTTACCAGATCATTGACGCAACGCTCCAGCGCGAGGTAAGCGTCCTCCCGGGTTGGTTCCGCACGCTCCAAAGGCTCCGCGCGGCGCCGCAATTCGCTCACCGCGGCGGTCACTCTGTGTGCGTTCTGCGGCGTTAAGGGGATGATTTCGCCATCGAACTCGATGCCTTCCGGTTTCATCTGCGGCGCGATCACTCGATACATTTCCGGCGTGATGCGCGTGAACTGCGTGAGGTGAAAGTAGTCCGGGCCGAACTCTTCCAGGTAATGGATGAACCGGTTCACACTGGTTCTGCTCGCGCCCAGATACTGCGCACAAAACTCGGGCCACGTGGCCGCTTTGCCCAGGTAGAGTTTGTCGTCGCGGATACGGCGCAAACATTCGGCATCCGCGGCCGAAGCTTTGCCCGCCATCATGCCGAAAGCGCGCCGCATGCCGAGCCAGGTGCCGAGATCGAAGTCATTGGAGGGCTCAGGAGCCTTCGGAGAATCGAGTGGAAGTTCGTTGTCCATTTTCGTGTGCAGGTGCGCCGGCCCAAATTTGGGCAGAGAAAAGGCCGAAATAGACCACTTATTCGCGAGTCTCTGCCCAGATTTGGGCCGGCGCTACCTCCATATTGCACTGGAGCGCGGCGCGTGCTGCGCGCCGCGCTCCTGTTACGGGACCTAAGTGCAGGCGCAGCTAAGCGAAAAAATATGGACGGAGATTGTGAATGACCTACGACGGGTGCCGTAAGGGGTATGAAAAGGCGAGCCGTGGTGTGACTGCCACTGCGGATATTTACGATTAACCCGTCCCGCGGTTGGTCCGCAGTTGACCGCTGGTCCTCGCGAGAGGTAGTTTCTTTGTTTGGAGTCGACCGCTCGCTATGAACAAAGATGATGAAATGACGCGAATGCCCCCGGGGAAGTGCACGCCCGTTCTGAGCGGCTCGTCGGCAATCTGGAATTTGATCGCGGCAAGACCTTAACGTAGATCTGCAAGAGCTTCAGGGCACCGGATCAACGCGATACACCGAGGACTTCGATGCGGCTGAACTGAAGAAAATGCCGATCGAACGTGAAAGCGCGGCGGATTCCCCGCATATCGAGAACAGCAAAGGAAATCGCGTCGCAGAGACTCCAGTCTTTATCGGAGTGGCGCGCGACGATCTCCCGGGCTCGATCCTCCTCTTCCGGAAGTGCCCGGCTCACTGGAAGACAGCCCGCGAGTAGCCATTCTCGGGCGAGAGTCCTTCCCAATTTCCGGAGCAATAGTGCGTGAGCTTCCACTTCGATATAGTTGGTGATGAAGCTTGGCCGGCTCTCCGATGCAATCTGGTCGGCAGTCGCGACCGCACGGTCATGATCGGCGTCGTCCGCGTCCAGCAACGCGAGAATCGCGCTCGAATCCCAGAGAACACTCCGCCTGATGTTCATGCATCGAGAATTGCATGTTTGTCGCGCGCGCCGGGCGACCGACCCCCGCTACGCCCAGCGCCCACCAGGCGAAAGATGGGGTGGCTCTTGGTGAAGGGCGGGATATCACCTGTAGCTTTTTCACGAGCCGCCTTCCAGGATGTCGTCACGCGCACAAGACGGCGTCCACCACGTCTGACGCTCGGGAGATCTCCGCACTGGAGCCGTCGCCAAAGCGTCGAACGCGAGACGCCTAACACCTGGATCGCCTGGTCAATCGTCAACAGTTTCGCGGCCATTGCTTTGATCGTATCACAGGGAGTCCCACTGTCTCACTTGTCTCACCTCACTACATCGAGAGACGGACCGCACGGCGTCTCCTTACCCAGGTATCCACAGCAGATGGCGAGCTGAGCGCGTATATTTATGTCGTCGCTTAACTAGTTACAGCACGTTGCCCGGTTCGCGAATAGCCTCCGCGAGATCGTTCAGGAACAGCGCGGCCTGAGCGCCATCAACCACGCGATGATCGCTGGAGAGCGTCATCGTCAGCATCGGGCGGATGCCGGGCTTGCCATCAACGGGCACGACGCGATCGGCGATGCGGCCTACGGCCAGAATTGCGGCTTGCGGGGGCGTGATGATGGCGGTAAAGGCGTCTATGCCGTACATTCCCAGATTGCTAATGGTAAAGGTGCCGCCGGTGACGTCTTGCGGGCGGAGATGGCCGGAACGGGCGCGCTCGGTGAGCTCTTTGCGCAAGGCCGCGATGTCTTGAATCGAAGCCGTCGCCGCGTTGGGGATTACGGCCCCGACTACTCCGTCAGTCACCGCCATGGCGACGCTGATGTTGACCTGCGGATGGAGTTGGATACCGCTGCCGGTCCAACTCGCATTCATTTTTGGGTGCTTCAGTAAAACCCGGGCCACAAGCGCGACCAGCAGATCGGTGTGAGTGACGGCAGCTTTACCAAGTCTTTCGCGGGCATCGACCAGCGCGCCGGCATCCAGTTCGCGGGTCAGGAAAAAGTGCGGGGCCGTGGTCCAGCTTTGCGCGGTGCGTTCCGCCATGAGACGGGCGATTGCGCTGAGGGCAGTTGATTCTTGCGGTGCAGGAGCAGGCGCTTTCGCGGCCGCTTCCACATCTTCGCTGGTAATGGCGCCGTCGGGACCCGTGCCGCGTACTCTGCTGAGATCTACGCCTAGTTCCTTTGCCAAACGCTTCGCTTTGGGCGAAACCTTTGTGGCAGGCTCCGGCGCCGTAGCGGCGGGCCTCGCCTTTGGAGCCTCGGCAACCGGCGCCACTGTGGCTGTCATCGTGCGGGCGGCGGGGGCCGCTGTCTCAGCTTCGGCCGGTGGCGCCTCGCCGGGGGCAACGATCCAGGCGATCGTCTGGCCCACCGGCACGTCCTCGCCTGCATGGGAACGAATGCCGGCCAGCACGCCATCGCCGGGCGCTTCCACTTCAAAGGTGATTTTGTCGGTCTCGATCTCGACGATCGGCTCTCCCTTGGTGATGGAGTCGCCTTCGTTCTTGATCCAGGAGAGTATTTTCCCTGTTTCCTGCGCCAGTTCCAGCGCGGGCATCACTACGCTAATGGCCATGTGTCAGTCGGTCGCTCCCACTCGCTCGGTCTGCGCGCTGGCTTCGATCATCTCGGCGACGCGCCGGCTGGGCGCCGGCTCGGTCTCGCGCACGGCGGGCAGCGGGCCATTCACCGTGTGATACTGCGTCCCGGCCACCAGCAGTTCTTCGGCGGGGAAGCGCGTGATCACTTCGTGCCCGGTTTCGGTGACCACGATTTCCTCTTCGATGCGCGCGGCGCTCCACCCGTCCTTCGAAGGCCAGAACGTCTCGAGCGCGAATACCATGCCGGGTTTGATTTCGTGCGAGTGCTCGAGCGAAACCAAGCGGCTGATCACCGGCTTCTCCCAGATCGCCAGGCCGATACCGTGCCCGAATTGCAAAGCGAAAGCAGCTTCTTCATTGGGGAAGCCGAATTCTTCCGCCTTCGGCCAGACGGCTGCGATCTCACCCGTGGTGCGGCCCGGGCGAACCAGCGAAATGGCCGCGTCCAGATACTCGCGGCAGCGCTTATACGCATCCACCAGGGCGTGCGAGGCGTACCCGATGGAGAAGCACCGGTAATAGCAAGTGCGATAACCCATGTAGGAGTGCAGGATGTCGTAATAGACCGGGTCGCCGGGCCGCAACACGCGATCGGAGAACAGGTGCGGATGCGGATTGCAGCGTTCCCCGGAGATGGCGTTCACACCCTCAACGTATTCGGAGCCGAGATCGTAAAGCACCTTGCTGGCCAGCCCGACTGCTTCGTTTTCGCTGAATCCGGGGCGCATGGCCCGGTACAGCTCCTCGTAAGCGGCGTCCACCATCATGGCGGACGTGTTCAGTAGAGAGATCTCATCCTGTGTCTTAATCACGCGTGCATCGGACATGAGCTGCTGCCCGTCGACCACAGTGATGCCTTCCTTCTGAAGCGCGAACAGGATGGGCGGCTCAACCACGTCGATGCCGACCGGCTGTTTGTGCAGGCCGCGCATTTCGAGCTCGATTTTGATCTTGCGCGCGACATTCTCGGCGCGGCCCATCTCGGGCGACATGGCGCCGCGCAGCAGCGGAATGCCGGGGCGCGAGCGTTCTCCGAGCCAGGGGCAGTTCAACTGGTGGTGCTTGGCCGCCGAGCCGAAATCCCACAGGATGGGTTCGTCATTCTGCGGCAGCAGTGTGAAGCGGCTGATCTTATCCTGCGCCCAGGTGCCAATGTGGGTGGCGGTAATGTACCGCACGTTGTTCATGTCGAAACAGAGCAACGCTCCCATTTCCGATTTGGCAAGCAGGGCTTTGGCCCGGTCGAGGCGCTCGCGGCGCAAGCGGTCGAAGTCGATCCGCTGCTCCCAATCGACGGCCATAGTTCCATGAGTCTTTAGTGCCATAAGAAATCCTCCTCCGCCTCCCGGCAGTCGCGGCTCACTTACCACCTAGCAGCGCGCGAGCTGCTTCAAATACCGTCTTCTCGGTCGGTACAGTTGCGTCTTCGAGCGGCGGCGAAAAGGGAATCGGTACATGCATGGCGCACAACCGCTTCACCGGAGCTTCCAGGTCGAAAAATGCGCCTTCGGCGATCACCGCGGCGATTTCCGCGGCCGCTCCGTAACGGCCGTAGCCTTCGTCCATCACGATCACGCGCGAAGTTTTCTTCGCCGAATCGATCAGCGTTTTCTCATCCAGCGGCCAAAGCGTGCGCGGGTCTATCACTTCCGCGCTGATGTCTTCCTCTTCCAGCAGCTTGGCCGCGCTCAGGGCGACGTGCACCATACTGCTGGTGGCCACAATGGTGATGTCGCTGCCTTCGCGCTTGATGTCCGCCACGCCCAAAGGAATGGTGTATTCTTCGGCAGGCACTGGGCCTTTGAAGCGGAACATCATCTTGTCTTCATAAAAGACCACCGGATTTTCATCGCGAATGGCGCTCTTCAGAAGCCCTTTCGCATCGTAGGGCGTAGAGGGCAGCACCACTTTTAAACCGGGGATGTGACAGAACCAGGCGTGCAGGGATTGCGAATGCTGCGCCGCCGAGCGCCGCGTAGCGCCGAGCGTCGCACGCATGACCATGGGCACCTTCCATTTTCCGCCCGACATGTAATGCACCTTGGCGGCCTGGTTCACCATCTGGTCCATGGTCAATCCGACAAAATCGCCGAACATGATATCGACCACCGGCCGCATCCCGGTCATGGCGGCGCCGACCGCGATTCCCGTAAAGCCCGCTTCCGAGATAGGCGTATCGAGCACGCGGTCGGAACCGAATTCATCGACCATTCCGGAGAGAACCTTGAAAGCGGTCCCGGCCTGGGCTACGTCTTCGCCCATAACGAAGACGCGGCTGTCGCGCCGCATCTCTTCGGCAAGGGCTTCGCGCACAGCTTCCCCAAGCGTGATTTCGCGCGTCGCAGTAATCGTTTCAGGCATAGACATCCTGGTCCACCTTGTCTGCGGAAGGATAGGGCGCCGCGACCGCAAACTGCACGGCGCGATCCACCTCAGCTTTCACCTCGGCATAAATCTCATCGAAGCGGGCCTGGTCCGCGAGGTTTTGGGCCACCAGATAAGTGGAGAAAAGCTGGATCGGGTCGCGCTGGCTTTTCCAGGTTTGTTCTTCCTGCTTGGCGCGATAATAATCGCGGCTGACATCGCCTACATGATGACCGAAGAAACGGTAGGTGTTGGCGAGAAGGAAGGCGGGGCCTTCTCCGGCGCGGGCTCGATCGATGAACTTCTTGGCGGCGGCATAAACCGCGCGCACATCCTGGCCATCGATGGCTTCGCCGGGCAGCCCGAAACCGGCGGCGCGGGTCAGGATATCGCCGGCAGTGGTCTCCGAGTAGTGTGTGTACTCGTTATACATGTTGTTCTCGCACAGGTAAATGACGGGCAATTTCCAAAGCGCGGCCATGTTCATGACTTCGTAGAGCACGCCCTGGCCGAGAGCGCCCTCTCCGAAGAAACAGACGCAGACGCGGCCGTTGCCCAGCCGTTTGGCAGCGAACGCCGCTCCGGTGGCGATGCCGGCGCTCCCGCCCACGATCGCGTTGGCGCCCAGGTTGCCGGTGTCCGGATCGGCGATATGCATCGAGCCGCCTTTCCCCTTGCAGTAGCCGGCTTCTTTGCCGAGTAGTTCGGCGAACATGCGGTCGAGCGCGGCGCCCTTGGCGACGCAGTGGCCGTGGCCGCGGTGCGTGCTGGTAATGTAATCGTCCTGCGTCAGCGCCTCACATACGCCCACGGCGATTGCCTCCTCGCCGATATAAAGGTGGGCGAGTCCGGGCATGAGTGCGCGGGTGTACAGATCGTTGACGTTCTCTTCGAACAGGCGGATCATGAGCATCCGCCGGTACATGCGCAGGCACCGCTCGGCTTCCAGGGCGGATTCGGTTTTAGTGGGATGAATCGCTGTGGTCATTCTTGCTTACTCCAGACATACGCGCCAGAACTTCAAAAATGATGGCAAAATCCTGTTTCGCCAGGCCCATGCCGCGGGCGGCGCTCAGGTACTCGTTGGTGAGTGAGGTGGTCGGCAACGGGACATCCACCTGGCGGCCCAGTTCCAGCGCCAGCAGCAGGTCCTTTTGCATCATGTTTACGTCAAACCAGGCTTCCTCAGGCATTTTGAGAACGAACGGACCTCGATACTGAACCATGGGCGAAGCAATCGCGCTGTGGGTGAGCACTTCCACGGCAATCTCCCGGGGAATGCCGCTCTTCTCCGCGAGCAGCACTCCCTCGGAAAAGGCCAGCATTTGCGCTGTAAGACTGAGGTTTGTGGCGATCTTCATCGCCACCGCCAGCCCGTTATCGCCCACGTAAGTGGCCTTCGGGCCGATATCGAGCAGGATGGGCTGGATGCGGTCGAAGGACTCCTTCCGCCCCCCTACCATCATGGTGAGCTTGCCCTGTTCGAGCGTGATGACGCTGCCGGACACCGGCGAATCGAGCATATCGGCGCCCTTCTCCCGAACGCGGGCGACGAGCGCGCGGTTCACGGCGGGACTCACCGTGCTCATATCCACCCAGATCTTGCCGGGGCTCAACCCGGCGATCACCCCATCCGGCCCGTTGGCGATCTCCTCGAGCGCCGCCGAATTCGTGACCATGGAAAAGGTGACATCCGTCGCGGCCGCCGCCTCACGCGGCGAACCGGCCCACTTCATCCCCTTATCGATGAGCCACTGGGCCTTCGACCGGGTGCGGTTGTAACCGCTGAGGCTATGCCCTTTCGCGAGCAGGCGGTCGGCCATGCGGCTGCCCATAACGCCCAGACCTACGTATCCCAGATTGGACATTTTTTAGTGTCTATCCGTTGAAATCGCCGGAACTAAACAGTCTATCAGCATCGTCCTGCGGGTTCTTGACCTGGAATTGTATAGACTTGACCCTATGCCGGTAAATTAGGGCGGCCGTTCAATACCTTGTACCGCACCGGTACATCCGGAACATCTAAGCAATTGTGAAAACAAGAATTCTAGCCTTGCTGGTATGCTTCCTCTTCCTGTTCGCCGCGGCAGGACCGGCGGCCGCCCAGACGTGGGATACCTCGGGAAACGGACTGCTCAAGGGAAGCTACTATTTTCGGGAAGTCGTGTGGCTCGTGGGTGATAGTGCCGGCGACCTCAGCCAGGCCATTTCCATGTATGGCAGCATCACCTTCGACGGAAACGGCAACTACACCATCGACAACACCAAGGTGATGGACAGCAACGCCTCCCAACCCCAGGATTACAAGACCAAGGGCACGTATTCCGTCGCGGCCAGCGGTTATGGCTTTCTCAGCAGCCCGGTGTCCAAAGACGATTACGTTTACGGGTTGGTTTCCAATGGCATTTTCGTGGCCAGCAGCACAGAAAACAGTGTCGGCTACAACGACCTGTTTATTGCCGCGTTGCTGCCATCCCCAGCTCCTACTGTTTCCACTTTTCAGGGAGCCTATACGATGATGGGTGTCGATTTTCCCGCACCGGGATCGCAAAATGGCGTGTTGTATAACCGGGACAGCACGTTTCAGCTCAACCCCGATGGCAACGGGAACATCGGAACGGTGCGCGCTACCGGATACATTGCCGGCAACGGAAGCTCGGCGACGAACCAGAACATTTCCGGCGTGCGATACATCTTCAGCAATGGCGCCGCCGTCGTCAATTTTGGCGGGTCCTTATCCGCGAGTTCGAATCTGATCGCCGGCCAGAAGTACTTATACTTTTCGCCCGACGGCAACTTCGTTTTTGGCGGTTCCCCGACGGGCTGGGACATGATCGTGGGCGTTCGCACCAGTTCCGGCGGCACACCCAAATTCAGCGGCTTGTATTACCAGGCCGGCGTCGTCGTGGACAACTCCCAGTTGGCGAGCGTGCGGGCCGATATTCAATCGGGCTTTGGATCGTTGAACGCAGTGACCGGGCTTCTGCTGGCGCATCATCGCCTGCTATCGCCCTTCAACAATAATCCCGTGGATTACACCTACGCGGATGCACCCAAGGCGAATTCGGACGGAACTTTCGACGATTCTTACAACCATTACGTTCTTGGAGCGGGCGGGGCCGTAGGGATCGCCTTGGCGAAAGGGACGGCGCTGGGAATTACGGCGCTGGTTCAGGCGCCAACGTTCACCGGCACCGGAGTCTACATCAACCCCACTGGGATTCTCAATGCGGGGAGTTTCGTGCCGTTCACGGCGAGTGTCTCGCCCGGCGAACTGATTTCGGTCTTCGGAACGAATCTGGCATCCACCACCGCATCGGATTCGAGCCTTCCTTCCAGCCTCAGGGGAGTACAGGTAATGGTCAATGGCCGGGCGGCGCCGGTTTTCTCGGTCAGTCCCACTCAGATCAACGCGGTGATTCCATTCGCGACCACCGAAATCGCGGCTTCGATTCAAGTGATTAATAACGGAGTTCCCTCAAACACGGTCACCAACTTCGTGAGGCTGACGTCTCCAGGCATATTCCTGAATTACATCAACGGTTTCAACTATGCGGCGGCGCAACATGCGGATTACTCGCTGGTCACTCCCTCCAATCCGGCGCGAGTGGGCGAGACGTTGCTGGTCTACCTGACGGGCCTTGGTGATGTGGGCGCTTCCGGTTCGACGACCAACGCGTTCACGGCCTATATCGACAACATCAAGGCGACCGTCTCTTTTGCCGGAACGCAATCGACCCTCGGCGGAGGATATCAGCTCAATGTGGTGGTGCCGAGCGGGATCCATTCCGGCAACGTCTATCTCGATATCAGCGGACCGGATTCCTACAACTCGGAAGCGGCGCTTCCGATCGCCTCTGGTGGCGGCGCCTCCGCTGTGACCACCGGATCCCCCAGAATGCGTATGCCGTCCCACAACTCCGCCGAACCGCGGAGTCTGCGGGGATTCCGGCCAGACCGGCGAGCCGGCTCTGAAAACAGCAAGAATTTTTGAAGGAAATCAAAAAAACTGTTCCCCGTTTTCGCCTGTGTTAGTGAAGGGCAGTTAAAGCGAAACGAAAGGAGAACGGCAATGAAGGTACAGACAGGCGTTAAAGCGGGATTCAATCCTCAACCCGACCCTCCCGGCGACCACAAGAGTTGAGCATTCGACAAAGACCGCTCCCTGGCGGTCGCGGCTCAGTAAGCGGGAGCCGCGACCGCCAGGGAGCGGTTTGCTTTTTTTATGCTGCGGCCGGTGACTGTTCCATCCCATCTTTCAGAAGCTCTTCCACGCGATCCTGCAAACGAATATCGTTGTCGAATACCGAGAGTCGATCCAGCAAACCAAAGCGGCGAACCGCGACGCGAAAGATTTCCGCATCCATTAAAGCCGCCGCGTCGAGACCCATCGACGCAAAGAGTGGATAACAACTGCTGCGTTTGGTGAAATCGAGAGGTTCCCCCTGGCGCTTGCGCTCGCGAGCGGCGTAAATATTCCGGATCATGAGAAAACGTTCTCGGGCCTCCGGCTCGATTGCGGCGAAGTAAGCGCGCGCCTGGGCGAGCCCGTCGCCGGGATTGCCCGTGATCGCATCCGCGAGTTTGCCCGCATGGTCCAGTGCAAACGATAATCCTAGCGAGAACGACGGATCGGTGTGGCAGATGGCATCCCCGATCGGCAACGTGCCCAGCGCGCAGGGACCTCCGTCCTGTTGGTAGTGCCGGAACGTGTTCTGCAGACTCCCCAGCGGCATCACCGGCGAAATCGGCTCGGCCGATCGCGGGTCGGCTGCTTCCCGCAGTACGGGAACGGCACGGCACGCGGCCATGAACGCGGCTTCGTGCCGTATGACCCGCAAATCACGAACGCCGGTGGGAACGCAGAACGAGATCGCAAACGTGCGATTGTCGCCATAGAACATTAGGAACGTCATTGGACCGATCTTGCCCCGAGGGCCGAACAGCCATGGCCCATCCGGCAGGTCCACATCGGGACGCAGCCGGAAATGGCGGCTGTAGTAGACAAACCCGCAAGGGAAGGATTCCACCTGTGGAGGCCGCCCTCCGAGCGCCTCAATCCAGGCAGGTACTGGCGAGGTCCGCCCCAGAGCGTCAACTACGAGGTCGCCACCGATCATATCTCCAGCGGCCGTGCGCAACCCTTCAATTCGGGGGACCGACCCCGCCCGCCCTGCCAGGCCGGTAATCTTCTGCCCGGAAATCACGCGGATCTCCGGTTCTGCGAGCACCGCTGCCCGGAGTGCGCTTTCCAGCAGGGGGCGCCGGACGGCTAGGGCGAGCAGTTCTTCGTCTCCGGGCCGGCATTCCCCGAGAAGTTTTCGCGCCGGGTCAATTTCGAGCGCACCCATTCGCAGCAGAGCTGCATATACATCGGGGAAACGGCGCAAAAGCGCCTGGCGGCCGCGCGGCAGAAGAATGTGAGGCTGGGAAAAATGCGGCACTCCGGCACGAGTCCACGAGAGTTCCGCTACGGCATCGCGCTCCACTATGGTGACGCGAATGCCCGAACGGCTCAAGGCCAGAGCCGCCGAGAGCCCGGCTACTCCCGCACCCGCAATTACGACGCTTTGGGGACGATGCGAACGGATCATTCCGAAAAGCTCCGTTCCGCGCACAAGCGGACGATTCGCGCCGGTCCGGTTCTTGGCCCGAAGTCGGCCATCGCCAGTGTGTCTTCGTAGTGCAGGATGCGCAGGCTGCCGAATATATCGAGCAGTTCGTTGCTTTCGAACACGACGCCCGCGCCCATGCGAGAGGCGTCCGGCCCGGATATCTGCAGGCCTTCCGTCACCAGGAGTCCACCGGGTTTCAGCGCAACCAGAATCTGCGCCGCGAATAGACGTACGGGGACGTAGAGAGCGACAATCAAATCCCAACGCTCCCGGCGCCACGGAAACGACACCTCGTCGTGCACGGAAGTTTTCAAACGAACGCCCGCTTCGGATGCCCTACGATCGGCCAATGCGACCGCATCTCCGGCCGGATCGAATCCCTCTACCTCCCACCCCTGGCATGCGAGAAACACGGCATTTCGTCCCTGGCCCATGCCGGCATCCAGCGCCTTGCCTGGCCGGCGATCGCGAAGCATGCTTGCGAGAAATACGTTGGGTTCGGTGTTGAACGTGGGCGCTGGGGAAGTCAGCGCCCGGTTCCAGTGTTCGGCTTCCCGGCTCCGGGCGGTCGCCCCGGCGATCATCACGCGGCTCCGGCGGCGGGCCAGCGATTCAGCAATGCGGCGCCGATAGTCTCCTCGTAGGGCTCGCCGAAGAGGCTTTCGTATGCAACCCACGTATGGAAATACGGGTCTTGCAGTCTGAGCGATTCATTCGGATCCACACCGGAAGTAGGACTGTGGTGTAGGAATTCGCCGAGCAGCCTCTGGCAATCGGAGGCGTATTGTTTGGTGTTGAGGATGTGCTGATGCCAGATTTCGTCCACTTCGCTGGTGGGCACCAACGTCTCCACGACGTCCGCCGCCTTCAAATACAGGAATCCGCGATAGCGGCGAACCGCGGCCGCCGCGCGACCCGGATCCCATTCCTTGCGGTTTGTCAGTTGCGTGATCACCGGCTCCAGGTTCAACTCCTGAACAGCCTCCAGGACCTCGGCATTCCGCGCCTGGGGAGCCGGCAGGTCGGCCGGTTCGATAAGGCCTGTCCGGATCATCTGCTGAGCGAGCACCCGAGCGTTGCGGGCGGCGAAGGCAGCCTCGAACTCCTGGGCGCTGGCGCCGGAACCTGCGTGCCGTGATAGTCCGGACAGCCCCTCATAACTATCCGTGTTCCTGACCTGCTCGGCCAGACTGGAATCTTCGCGTGCTTTTCTCAGAAATTCTGCGACGTTTTGATGAAGCATGGCTCCTCCTTAGAGAAGGGATACATCCGGTAAGCCCTCGCGAGCTTACCGGATGGCCGGCTTACTTAGTGGTTGTTGCAGCAATCGCGGCAGCTGCAACAGGCGGCCACTGCACCGGCCCGCAGCCTGGAGCGCACCGACAGCGTGGCCGCAATGGCTTCCAGTTCCTGGGCGTCGATCTCTACGGTTTCGTTTTCCTTCTGCATCTTCGTCTCGTTATTCATTGGTTTGTCTCCTCTTGTTTTCTCTTTTTCGGGGCGTCTTTCGTTTCCGCCCTCACCAGGAAAGGCGCAAACGGATGCCAAATTTTTTGGAATCTCCGCTAAATTTTTCGGCCGGCGTATCAGCAAAAGATGCCGGCCGTTTTCGCCTTATATGGTTGAAGGCCAAACCGGCTGGGGAGGATGTCATGTCTACTGCATTCACTCGCACGTATCGATCGTTGGAAGGCGACAGCTACGGATGGACGGTGTGCGGCGTTTTGGCGGGGTGCGCTCTGGCCGGTGGACTCGCGCTTTGGTGCACGCTGACGCCCGTGACCCTCTATGAGGTGACACCCTCGGCGCGCATCGAGGCCGATCAGGCGGTTTATCCGGTGGCCGCTCCGGTGGCGGGACGGGTCAAGGAAGCGCACCTGGTGATCGGCCGGAAGATCAAAGAAGGTGAAGTGCTCGTCGAGCTCGAGAGCGGATCCGAACAGCTTCAGGTTCGCGAGCAGTTGTCAAGACAACAAGCGCTACGCACGCAGATCGAAGCATTGCGCGAACAGATCCGTGCCGAGGAGAGTGCCCGCGACCAGGAACGGCACGCCGCCCAATCGGGACACGAAGAGGCGCGGGCCCAGGCGCGCGAAGCACAAGCTTCCGCCAGTCACGCCGAAAGCGAAGAGCACCGCATGCGGCAATTGCGGGAGTTGGGGCTGATCTCCGAGCAGAACTATCAACAGGCGAATGCGGAGGCGCAGCGCTCGCGCGCCGCGGCTGAGTCCCGTGCTATTGCGGTGGAACGCAGCGGCCAGGATCAACTCACACACGAGAGCGATCGGACGGCCCGGATCCGGAGCCTGGATTCGCAGATCGCCGGGCTCGAATCTCAAATTCCCACGGTGGGCGCCGCGATTGAGCGCTTGCAATATGAGATCGAGCGCCACCGGGTTCGTGCCCCCCTGGACGGAACGCTGGGCGAAGCGGCGGTCCTGCGCCCCGGCGCGGTCTTGAAGGAGGGCGATAAGGTGGGCGCGATCGTGCCATCTGGGCGGCTGCGGGCAGTGGCTCAGTTTCCGCCTGAAGCGGCGCTGGGGCGGATTCACCCCGGACAACCCGCCCGTCTCCGTCTGGACGGTTTTCCCTGGATTCAGTATGGTACACCCCGCGCCCGCGTGGCGCGCGTGGCTAGCGAAATCCGTGACGGCACGGTCCGGGTGGAGCTTACGATCGATCCTGGTTCTTCGCGCGTGCCGCTGCAGCATGGGCTGCCGGGCTCTGTTGAGATCGAGATCGACCACGCCACCCCGTGGACGTTGGTGATGCGTCACGCCGGGCGGCAATGGACCGCGCCCCGCCCCGCAAAGCCGGAGGTGCTCTGATGCCACGCTGGTTCGCCCCGGAAGTCGTACAGACCTCGGCCATGGATTGCGGGCCCGCGGCCCTGAAGACACTTCTCGAAGGATTTGGCATTCACGCCAGCTACGGCAGGCTTCGCGAAGCTTGCCAGACCGACGTGGATGGCACCTCTACCGATGCGCTCGAAGAAGCTGCCGTGGCGTTGGGACTGGACGCCGCGCAAATCATGATGCCGGCCGATCATCTGTTCCTGCCCGGGGACGGCCTGCTGCCTGCCCTGGTGGTGGTACGGCAACCGGACGGCGTCACTCACTTCGTAGTCGTATGGCGCCGCACCGGCGGTTTCCTTCAGGTAATGGATCCGGCGGTGGGCCGCAGGTGGGTAGCGGCTCACAGCTTTCTGGAAACCGTGTACCGCCACACGCACAGTGTTCCGGTGGATAGCTGGATCGCTTGGGCGCACTCGGAAGCCTTCCGTGATGCCCTCGAGAACCGGATGAGACGTTTGGGTTTCTCCGGCGGCGCGTTGCTCGATCAGACGCTCGCGCGCGACGACTGGCAGACCCTGGCTGCGCTCGATGCCGCCATCCGCATGGCAGAAGCGCTCGTGGCCGGACGAGCGATTCGCCGGGGCAAAAGTCTGAAGCCGTTCGTCACGAACCTGGCGCTTCATCCGGAAGGAATTCCGCAACTGTACTGGAGCGTTCGCGAGGATGCGGCCCACGAAGGGCACTTATTGTTCAGCGGCGCCGTGTTGATTCAGGTGCGCGGACGTGTGCCGCGGCCATCCCAAACACTTCCGCCGGAACTGGAGGCCGCTCTGCAGGAGGCGCCTCCGCAACCGGGCCGCGAGTTGCTTCGTATGGTCTTGCGGGACTCCAGGCTGGCTCCGTGGCTCGCCACTGCGGCAGTTTCTCTGAGTGCGGCCGGATCGCTTCTCCAGGCCCTTCTGTTTCGCAGCCTCTTCGATATCGGCCGCGACCTGCGCATCGCGGGGCAGCGCTGGTGGGTCGCCGCAGCCCTCCTCGGACTGCTCGCGTGCCTGCTGCTTTTGGAAATCGGTATTGCCGCGCTGCAAGCGAAAATGGGGCGTAAGCTCGAGATCCGCCTGCGGGCGGCGATTCTTCACAAGATTCCTCTGCTGGGCGACCGCTATTTTCGAAGCCGCCTGACTTCCGATATGGCGGAACGCAGCCACACTCTGCATCGCCTGCGGGATCAGCCGGCTCTCGCGGTAGGCCTGCTTCGGCCGGTTTTCGATCTTACCTTTACGGTGTGTGCGATTTTCTGGCTGTTCCCCGCAAGCGGTCCGCTAGCTGCGGTGGCGGCAGGGTTGGCGATCGGCATTCCGCTGCTGGCCCAGCCGGGGCTGGCAACGCGCGACCTGCGAGCGCGGTCCCATAACAGCGCCCTGGCGCACTTTCAATTTGATGCGCTGCTGGGCCGAATCCCGATTCGCACTCACGGCGCCGAAGCCAGCGTTCGCAACGCCCATGACTCGCTGCTCGGCGAGTGGGCCAGGGCTACCCGTACTTTTCAGAGAGCCGTGGCGGCCGTGGAGGGATTTCAGCTTATGGCTACACTGGCGATCGTAAGCGCGTTGCTGTTTGCCTACGTGGGCGCGCAAAAGGATCCCGGGGCGCTTTTGGTACTGGTCTACTGGGCGCTGCGCCTGCCTCTGCTCGGACAAGTGGCCGCATCCCTGGCCTGGCGGTATCCGGGGCAGCGCAACATCACACTCCGGTTGTTCGAACCGCTCGGCACACCGGAAGAACCGGAGTCTCCCGGCGGTATGGCGGGGATCGCGCCGCAACCGGGCGTGGCGCTCGCCTTCGAAAACGTTGCCGTATGCGCCTCCGGGCACACCATTCTCAGCGATATCAATCTGCGGATCGAGCCCGGCGAACATATCGGCATTGTGGGTCCCTCCGGCGCGGGCAAGTCGACCCTGATCGGGCTTCTGCTCGGCTGGCACCGGGCGGCCGAAGGACGGATCTCCGTAGATGGCGCTCCGCTGGCGCCGCAATCGCTGCGGCGCGAGATCGCCTGGGTGGATCCTCAGGTCCAGTTGTGGAACCGGCCGCTGCTCGACAATCTTCAATACGGTTCCGATGGCACGGATCTGGAAGGCGCGATCGATTCCGCAAATCTACGGGGGGTGATTGCCCGCTTGCCGGAGGGAATGCAATCGGCATTGGGCGAGGGCGGTGCGCTGGTTTCCGGCGGCGAAGGCCAGCGCGTGCGGCTCGGCCGGGCCATGCTGAAACCCGGCGTGCGCCTGGCGCTGCTGGACGAACTGGCGCGAGGGCTTGATCGCGGCACGCGGCGCGTCATGCTCGATCGCGCCCGCGAGACCTGGCGCCAGCAGACCATCCTTGCCGTGACACACGATGTTTCCGACACCCTCGATTTGCCGCGGGTGCTGGTGGTGGAGCAGGGCCGGATCGTAGAAGATGGCAATCCGCGAGTACTCGCTGGCGATCCGGATTCGCGCTTCCGGGCGCTGCTGAATGCTGAAGATGCCGTGCGCCGCGGCTTATGGTCGAGCGCCATGTGGCGCCGCGTACGGATCAGCGAAGGCAAATTGGCCGAACAGGAACGTATGGAGGTCGCATGCCGCAACTGATTACATGGTCCAGCGAGGCGGAGCTTACGTCCGCCCTGGCGCACAAGACTGGGTTGGGCGATCATTTCCAGACCGAAAACGTGCCGCTCAACGGGAGCAACCTCGAGAGCAGTTTGAAGCATGGCGGAGTGGCTATTCTGAAGCTGGGCGAAGGACGTTACCTGGGCCTGGTCAATGGGCGGATCCTCCACCACGATCTTTCCACGCGCCGCGTCTCATGGGAGGAGATTGCCGATTCCGTTCTGGAGGGCTCGGGCTTTGGGTCGATGGGCTCGGGCCTGGACAGGCTGCTCGAATCGTGCGGCACGGCGCATTCCGAGCGGGCTCGCGCGCGCCGCGCCATCCTGTGCCAGAGGCTGCACGCTCGCTCTCTGGGAACATTGCGCGTACTCTCCGCCGACCCGGGGACCGGCTTCTTCCGCCAATGGCGGGATGCCGGCCTCATCCGGACAGCGGCTGGTTTCGTCGTAGCGCACTTCCTGGAAACGCTGCTGTGGCTGGGCGTCTGGTGGGCAGCGGGACAGGCTGCTATGACGGGCCGCCTGGATGCCGGCTGGATGCTGGGATGGGTATTGCTGATGGCTTGCCTGGTTCCGGCCCGCGTTTGGACCACCTGTTCGCAAAGCCGCTTAACCCTCGGGACCAGCGGCCTGCTCAAGCAAAGGATTCTGGCTGGCGCGCTGCGGCTTAATCCGGAACAGGTCGCGTCCGAAGGGGCCGGCCGGTTCTTCAGCCGCGTGATGGAAATCCAGTCGCTGGATGCGGCCGCGCTCTCCGGTGGATTGATGTCGGCCGTTTCGCTCGTGGAGGCGGTGGTGGCCGGCTCCGTGCTCTGGCTGGGCGCGGGCGGCGGACTACTGGCGGCCCTGTTTGCGGGTTGGGCAGTGGGGGCCGTGCTGCTGGCATGGCGTTACGGCCGCGCACGCATGCGCTGGACAGATGAGCGACTGGCACTCACGCACGATCTGACCGAGAAGATGGTGGGACACCGCACCCGGCTGGCTCAGGAAGCGCCCGAGCGCCGGCATAGCGCTGAAGATTCAGCCTTGGAGGAATATCACGGCATCTCCGCTCGAATGGACCGCAGCGCGGTCCTATTCACTGCGGTTGTGCCGTATGGCTGGCTGCTCACGGGAATCGCCGGGCTCATGCCCGCCTTCATCGGAGGAGAGAGCGCGGCCAGACTGGCCGTTACGCTGGGAGGCATTCTGCTGGCCCAGCAGGCCCTGCAACGTTTCACCGGGGGTGCGGCGCAGTTGGCCTCAGCGGCGATTTCCTGGAGATGTGTGGCTCCCCTGTTTCACGCGGCAGGCAACATGGAACGTCCGCAACGGTGCGAGGTTCCTCCGGCGCGTACGGTGGCGGACGCCGCGGACGTCGCATTCCGTTATCCCAATGGCTCGCGTGCTGTGCTCGATGGGGTGAGTCTGCGAATTGAGCGCGGAGATTGGGTGCTATTGGAAGGGGAGTCCGGCAAAGGGAAGTCGACGCTCGTCTCGATCCTGGCGGGCCTGCGGGAACCGACGGCGGGCCTGCTGACCTCGGGCGGCCTTGACCGGCGTTCGATGGGGACCGCCTTATGGCGCAAGCGAATCGCCGCGGCCCCGCAATATCACGAAAACCACATCCTTAGCGGAACTCTCGCCTTCAATCTCCTGCTGGGCCGCGGCTGGCCTCCCGCCAGCCAGGACTTGGCGGACGCCGAGCAGGTTTGCCGGGAACTCGGGCTGGGGCCGCTCCTCGAACGCATGCCCGCTGGAATCCAGCAGATGGTCGGCGAAACCGGTTGGCAACTCTCGCAGGGTGAGCGCAGCCGGGTATTCCTCGCCCGCGCCCTGTTGCAGCAAAGCGAAATGGTAATTCTCGACGAGAGTTTCGCCGCGCTCGATCCCGAAAATCTGCGGCAGGCAATGGAGTGCACGTTGAAACGCGCGGAAACTCTGCTGGTGGTAGCACACCCGTAAGGGCGTGAGGACGGAGCGGTGTATAATACGGTTCGCCAATCCGGGTGCTGCAACCCGAAGCTTTATGCCCGTCGATAACTGGGAACGCATCCAGGAGATCTTCCTGGCCGCGGCCGAACTTTCGGGAGCCGCACGTTCCGAGTTTCTCGACGGCGCTTGCCAGGGCGACATTGAGCTCCGCGCCGAAGTGGAATCTCTCCTCCGCAGCGATACGAACGGTGAGGCCTCGCTGGATGCCGCGATCCGCTCGGAAGCCAGCTCTCTACTGGAAGGGCCTCCCATCATTGGGTTGCGCCTGGGAGCGTACCGCGTGGTTCGTGAAATCGGCCGCGGCGGGATGGGCACAGTCTACCTGGCCGAACGCGACGACGACGTTTATCACAAGAAGGTCGCCATCAAAGTAGTCAAGCGCGGCATGGATACGGCCGACGTGCTCGGCCGCTTCCGGCACGAACGCCAGATCCTGGCCGATCTGGATCATCCGTATATTGCACGCCTCATCGACGGGGGCACGACACCGGACGGACGTCCTTTCTTTGTGATGGAACACGTGGAAGGCCGTCCCGTCGACGTCTATTGCCGGGAAGAACACCTGGGTGTCGAAGCGCGGCTGGAGTTGTTCCTGCGCGTCTGCGATGCCGTCGCCTACGCTCATGGCAGCCTGGTGGTGCACCGCGACCTGAAGCCCGGAAATATTCTGGTCACGCCGGAAGGCGTTCCGAAGCTGCTGGATTTCGGCGTGGCCAAACTGTTGGGCTCCTCGCTCGATGCCCGCTTTACGGTCACGAACTTCGCCGCCCGCCCGCTCACTCCGGAGTACGCCAGCCCCGAACAGGTGCTGGGGCGGCCCATCACCACGGCCACCGATATTTACTCGCTCGGTGCGATTCTCTACGAACTACTCACTGGAACCAGGGCTCGCGAGATCCCTACTCGCACCCCCACGGAGATCGAGCGCGTAGTCTGCCGCGAGGACATCGCGCGGCCCAGTTCCGTCGCCCGCCGGCTCGATGCCGATCTCGACAACATCGTCCTGATGGCGATGCAGAAGGACCAGGACCGCCGCTATCCCTCGGTCAGCCACTTCGCACAGGATATCCAGCGATACCTGCGTGACCTTCCCGTGATGGCCCGGAAGGAAACGATCTTCTACAGCACGCGAAAATTCGTACGCCGGAACCGTCTCGCTGTGGGCGCGGCGATCGTTGCGGGTGTGAGCTTGATAGTTGGAAGCGGGTTCGCTCTGCATGAAGCCGCGATTGCGCGCGAGCGCTACAACCTGGTTCGCAGGCTGGCAACCACGTTCGTGTTCGACGTCGAAGCGGAAGCCCGCAAGATACCCGGGTCGACGCGGCTGCGGCAGGTGATTACGCGAACCGGTCTCGAGTACCTGGACAGCCTGGCGCGCAGCGCCGCGGGAGACTGGCCGCTGCAGCGGGAACTGGCGGCGGCCTATGCGCGCATAGGCGATGTGCAGGGCAGCGCGGAAGGGGCCAACCTGGGGGATATTGCCGGCGCACTGGCGAGCTATAACAAGGCGCGCAATCTGCTCAATGCCGTGCTGGAGCGAACGCCCGGAGACCGCGAGGCCGAGCTGGAACGGTTGCGCGTGCTGCAGCAAATCGGAATGGTGGAGACGGTCCGGTCGGGATCGGCTCATGCGGTGGAAACCTACCAGGAAGGAGTGCGCCGTGCCGAAGCGGCCATCGCCCGCTACCCCGGAGACCGCGCTTTTGAAGAACGGCTGGCGAACCTGTACCAAACCGCATCCAGCGAACAACGAGTAAGCGGCGATCTGCCTCATGCCCTAACCAACGCTTACCGCGCCATTGAGCTTTTCGAGCGCCTTGCGGCTGCCAATCCGCAGGATCGCGCGCTGCAGATGCGCGCAGCTTCGGTGTATTCGCAGGCCGGTATGGTGGAGGCTCGGATGGGCCAGTTGGATACAGCTCTGGCGCATTACCGGCGTAACGTAGAAGGCGCCGAAGCATTACACAACTTGGAGCCTCTGAATCCGATGTTCACGCGCGAACTGGCCATGGCGTACGCGCACCTGGGCGACGTGCTCGGCAATCCGCTGCTCAATAACCTGGGGAACACCCAGGGCTCCATCGAGGCTTACACGAAGGTGGCGGCGCTGATGAAGCATCTCTCCGATGGCGATCCCGCCGATCAACAGGCCCTGGCCGACTACGGAATTGCCCTGCAGCGCATCGGTCTCACCTACCCCGCCAGCCGTTCTGATGAAAAACTGGCGCAGTTAGAGCAGGCTTACCAGGTTCTCAGCCGCGCGGCGCGGAATTATCCCGAGAGCCTGGAGATCGGGTTGCCGAATTCCGTTGTGCAGGTCCAAATCGGCGACTTACTCATCGCGCGCGGGGAGACCGCGAAAGCTGTCGAGTACTATCGCAGGAGCCTGGCGGGCGCGGAAACGATGCTCCGGCTCCATCCCACACACGAGACGACACCCCGGCAGGTGGTGACCGTGGGCCGTAAAGCCGCGGAACAGGAAGCGCGCGCTGGCAATCGGGCCGAGGCTGTTGCGATCATCGACCGGGTCTTGAAGGCAGGCGCCGCGGCACAAGGCCCCAGCCGCTCGATCGTCGGGCGCTCGTCGCTGCCGCGTTCCTACGCAGCAGCGGCCTCGGTGTACCAGATCCTGGACGACCGACCGCAAGCGCTCGAATGGAACCGCAAAGCCGCCGCAGCCTGGCATGCGATCCAACATCAACCGGATTTCTCAGCCGCCTACCAAAAAGAGATGGCGGCTACCGAAGCCGCCCTCGAGGCACTCTCCAGGCTTCCATAAAATCGCTTTAATCGATCATCTTTGACGAAATTTCTTCCGGGGGTTACAGTTTTCACCCGCAATTTCCGCACTTGACGTTGGTGGCGGTCTGCCGCCGAAAAATGTGGCTGGAAATGGAGGGATATTTCGATGAAGAGACGACATGTATGGATGGTGGTAACCGGGTTCGCGCTTTCGGCGAGCCTGTGTCTCCGGGCGCAGACAACGAGCCCCGATACCCCGATCACCGGTCCGGGTAAGGCCGGATATGTCCCGCTATGGCTGGGATCGTTCAAGCAGGGGAACTCTAATATTTTTCAGAACGGCTCGGGCAACCTGGGCATCGGCACCGCCGCGCCGGGCGCGCCGCTCGATGTGAACGGAGCAGTGAACACGGCCAGCGGCTTCAACCTGGGAGGTGCGCCGTTTGCGTTTGGCTCGCTGGCGAACGGGAACGCCTTTCTCGGGTTCTCCGGGAACTCCACGACCACTGGCATCCGCAACACGGCCAGCGGTGTGTCCGCGCTTCAAAGCAACACTACCGGCGTTTACAACACTGCCACCGGCGCGTTTGCGCTCTACAATAACACCGAAGGCTTCCAGAACGATGCCCACGGCTACGGAGCACTTGCCGCCAACACCACAGGCCAACTGAACACGGCGATGGGTGTCGGCGCGCTAGGATCCAACACCTCGGGCTCGCAGAACGCCGCCTTCGGCGCCGAGGCGCTCCAGAACAACACCACTGGAGTTTTAAACACTGCTCTCGGCATCGCCACGCTTCCGGCAAATACCACGGGCTATTACAACACAGCCGTTGGCTGGAGCGCGCTCAAGAACAACACCACCGGCGCGGTCAATACGGCCAGCGGTTATGGCGCACTCGCACACAACATCACGGGAAACAACAATGGCGCTGACGGTTTCCTGGCGCTGTACAACAATACCACCGGAAGTCAAAACACGGCCATGGGCCTTGGAGCACTGCAGTACAACGTCACGGGCAGTTACAACACCGCCTTGGGCTACGGCGCCGGCCCCGACATCAACTCCACCGGCCTGAGCAATGCCACCGCCGTTGGAGCGAACGCCGTAGTGAGCCAGAGCAATGCCTTGGTGCTCGGCAGCCCGGGCGTCAACGTGGGTATCGGCACGCCGACGCCTTCGAATGTGTTCACGATCGCGAAGGGCGCCGGCCAGGCCATCAGCGATGGCTGGATCGTCTACAGTTCGCGCCGCTGGAAGACCAACATCCAAACGCTCGATGGGGCGCTCGGAAAAGTGGAGCAGCTTCGAGGCGTCTCTTACGACCGGACCGACAGCGGCAAGCACGAGGTCGGCGTGATTGCGGAGGAGGTGGGAGCGGTGGTTCCCGAAGTAGTCACTTGGGACGGCAACGGCCAGGACGTTCAGGGCGTTGACTACAGCCGTCTTACCGCACTGCTGATCGAGGCGACGAAAGAGCAGCAGTTCCTGATCCGCGAACAGCAGCAGCAAATTCAGGCGCAGCAGGAACAAATCGCCCAGCTCGCTTCGCAGGTGAAAACCGTTCGCGATACGTGGGCCGCCCGCCAATAGTGTCGGCGCGAGCATATACCGGTTCGGGGCTGCTACAGCAAAAGGGGCGTCCGAACCGGTATATAATTGCTGTGCAAATTCGCACATGGCAAACGACCAGCCGATCACGGTTCTGCTGCAGAGGTTCGCCGGCGGCGATAAGGCGGCGCTTGACGGCCTCATGCCGATGGTCTATTCCGAGCTGCAGAAGCTGGCAGGCGGATATTTGCGGAATGAACGGCCCGGTCACACGCTGCAGCCCACGGCCCTGGTCCATGAAGCGTACGCGCGCCTTCTCAAACAGGACCAGCCCGATTACCAGAGCCGGGCGCATTTCATGGGAGTGGCGGCCCAAGTCATGCGTCAGATCCTGATCGACCACGCCAGGACTCGCAACGCGGCAAAACGCGGCAGCGGGCGCGCGAAGATCCAGCTTGACGAAGCGGGCGAAATTCCCGTGGACCGGCCCTCGATTCTGATCGCGATCGACGACGCGCTGGCCACGCTGGCCCGCAAAGATCCTCCCAAGGCGCGGCTGATCGAAATGCGATTCTTCGGAGGTCTGACCGCCGAGGAATCGGCCGAGGTCCTGCAGATGCCCGTTTCCGAGGTCCGCCGCCACTTGCGCGTGGCACAAGCCTGGCTTCAGCGTGAGCTGGACCGCACAGCAGGCCCGGCGGAAGCCAACGCCTGAGTGAATTTTCCACGCCCAAGGTAACAGTACAGATTTTAGTACCTTTTTACCTGTAAATAGCAGTACATCTATTGAACCGGAACGCCGTCCACCTTACACTCCATTACGGTTCTACTCAAAATCTGCGGATTGCGGTAGTAGAAAGGAACGTTCCTAATGAGAACTAGTGCTTTGATGATTTCGGTGGCCTGCCTTTTCGCGGCGGGCGCCCGCGCGGATCTGGTGTACATCAGCGATCTTACAGACACACAACCCGTGGTCCAGGTCTTCAGCGGCGGCGTCGATGTCACGGGGTCGCGCGTAACGATTCTGAGTGACTCGACCGACGAGTACTTGCATTTCAAGCTCCTGATCAATAACTTCGGCGATGGCAGCCTGGCTTACTCGAATCTGTTCGAGGACTTTTTGGGTGGGTTGCTGAGCGATCGCATTGTCGTCTTTTTCGACCCCAACGCGCAGGCCAACGGCGGGATCGATGTGAAGTTCTGCTCCGACGCGGCGTTCTCCTTGTGCGACATCACGAATGCCACTTTCCACTACCCCCTCGACGCGGTGGAGGATGGATCGTTCCAGTTGATGGCCCAGGCGTTCAACACCCAGATCGGTGACGATACCTACGATATGTACGTCAGTTCCGACGTGGCCGACGTTCCGGAACCGGGCATGGGTCTGCTGGCCGCGGGACTGGCGGGCGTCATGGTGTGGTGGAGAAAGCGCGCGCGACGTACTGCGTAAGCTACCGGGCGGTCATGGTGGGAGCCTTCGCCCCGGCGCCGCATCCTGCATGACCACAGTTGCAGGCAATCTCGGTGGTGCCTCCCGCGTCTTCACAGTAGGGGCTGCAATAGTTGCTGTCTTCGCCCGCCTGGCAATTACACGCCGGGTGGGCACATTTCTGAGTCATTCGCGCCATTGGCTGAACCTCCGGCTTGGTCAGGTGCAATTCAATAGCTACTGTCTGATTCGACCCCGGCTTGCCCCGAATCGCGTATCATAATGAATTTCGTGGTTTCGCAGGGAGGGGCAGAATGAACGACTGGGGATATGCGCAGCATGATCCGGCCGAGCAATTAGCGCGCATGCATTACTTTTCGATGAAAAAAATCCAGCCCGAGGGCGACATCGAGTTTCTCATCACTGTGAAGGAGTTTTTCACACCGAAAGATCCGGCCTTGATCTTCTTCGCGCAGGCCGATAAGCATACCAATCAGCACATCGCGCCCTACTTGCCGAGCGGCTGGGGGAAAACCCTGCTCGGCGCGCTCCAAGAGTGCATCCGCGAGATCAACCGCTTCCCGTATAGCGAAGTCAACTCGGCTGCTGCCGTCCCCCGAACGGAAACAACTGGGTGATATCACCCAAATCGATCGCCTTCACACTTCTAACTCATTGATAACGCAAGGAACCTCTTCTGGAAGGTGCGGTGCACAGCAGTTCCCTCCGAGGTTCCAATGTTTCGATTCGATCAGTTGATCCGGCGGGACATGATCGTCCGTGACGTGAAACAACGTCATCCGGAAACCATTCCCGTCTTCGAAAATTTGCGATTTCATGCCGTTTGCGACGACTGTGATATCTGGACGGTGGTACGTAAGATCGGCTTGAATCTTTCCGACGTGTTGGACGCATTGAACCAGGCCGCGTTCGGACCCCAGGCCGAAGCAGGAGAACATGCAAACAACTAAACCCGGCAAGCGACAGGCTAACCAACGAGTGCAGCCCTTGGATGTCTTTTTCTCACCCACTACAGTGGCACTGGTCGGAGCCACTGAGAACCCGGGCAGCGTCGGACGGACGATTCTATGGAATCTGATGACGAGCCCTTTCGGGGGCACGCTGTTCCCGGTGAATCCAAAGCGGCCAAGCGTGTTAGGCGTGAAGGCATACCCCACGATCAGTGATATTCCGGAGCCGGTGGATCTGGCCGTGATTGTGACGCCGCCGCCTTCAGTGCCGGGCATCATCCGGGAGTGCGGGGAAAACGGCGTCCGCGGGGCGGTCGTGATTTCGGCAGGCTTCAAGGAGATCGGCCCCGAAGGCGCGGCCCTGGAGCAAAAGGTTCTGGAAGAGGCGCGGGCCGCCAAGATCCGCGTGATCGGCCCGAACTGTTTGGGAGTAATGGCGCCGCTTACGGGCTTGAATGCGACGTTTGCCACTACGATTGCCCGGCCCGGTTCGGTGGGTTTTATCAGCCAGAGCGGCGCGCTCTGCACGGCGGTGCTGGATTGGAGCCTCAAGGAAATGGTGGGCTTCAGCGCCTTCGTCTCCGTCGGTTCCATGGTGGATGTGGGCTGGGGCGATCTGATCTACTACCTCGGCAACGATCCCAAAACCCGTTCCATCGTGATTTATATGGAAACGATCGGGAATGCACGGGCGTTTCTCTCGGCGGCGCGCGAGGTGGCGCTGAACAAACCGATTATCGTCATCAAGCCCGGCCGCACGGCGGCGGCGGCCAAGGCGGCGGCCTCGCACACCGGTTCTCTCACCGGCAGCGATGAAGTGCTGGAAGCGGCTTTCCGGCGCAGCGGCGTGCTGCGCGTCAATAACATCGCCGATATGTTCTACATGGCTGAAGTGCTGTCGAAGCAGCCTCGGCCTAAGGGTCCGCGCCTGACCATTGTTACGAACGCGGGCGGTCCGGGCGTGCTGGCTTGCGACGCACTGATCTCCGGCGGCGGAGAACTCGCCGAGTTGTCGCCGGAAACGATGGAAGCGTATAATGCCGTGCTTCCGACGACCTGGAGCCACAACAACCCAGTCGATATCATCGGAGACGCCTCGCCGGAGCGTTACGCCAAAGCGCTGGAGATCGCCGCTAAAGATCCACACAGCGATGGCATGCTGGTGATCCTGACGCCGCAAGCGATGACCGACCCGACACGCATCGCGGAACAACTGAAGCCCCTCGCCAAGCAGGAAGGCAAGCCGGTGATCGCGAGCTGGATGGGCGGCGTGGATGTCGCGGCCGGCGAGGAAATCCTCAACCATGCCAATATCCCGACGTTTCCTTACCCCGATACCGCGGCGCGCGCATTCAACTACATGTGGCGTTACAGCTACAATCTGCGAGGCCTATACGAGACCCCGGCAATGCCCGAGGATTCCGCAGGTTGGAGCCGGAACCGCATGCTGGCGGATCAGCTCATCCAGAAGGCGCGTCAGAGAGGCGCCGGCATCCTGACCGAAGTGGATTCCAAAGAGGTGCTGCGCGCCTACGGCATCCCGGTCGCACAAACCGTGATTGCCGCGACGGAAGACGAGGCGGTCGCGCGCGCCGGCGAAATCGGCTATCCGGTGGTTCTGAAACTGTACTCGGAAACCATCACGCACAAGACGGATGTCGGCGGCGTGCAGTTGAATCTGCGCAATCCGGAATCCGTGGCGCAAGCCTATAATGCGATCCGCGGCTCCGTGGTGGAAAAAGTTGGCGCGGAACACTTCCAGGGTGTGACGGTGCAACCGATGATCCGGTGGAAGGATGCTTACGAGCTGATCATGGGCTCCAGCCTCGATCCGCAGTTCGGTCCGGTGCTGCTATTCGGGAGCGGCGGGCAATTGGTCGAAGTCTATAAGGATCGGTCGTTGGGCCTTCCGCCTCTCAACACCACGCTGGCGCGGCGCATGATGGAGCAGACCAAAATCTACAAAGCCCTGCAAGGCGTGCGCGGGCGGCGTCCTGTAGATCTCGCGGCGTTGGAAGTGCTGTTGGTCCGGTTCAGCGCCCTGGTCGCCGAGCAGCGCTGGATCAAGGAAATCGATATCAATCCCCTGCTGGCTTCTCCCGACGGGCTGATCGCACTGGATGCGCGGATCGTGGTGCAGGGACCCGAAGTGCGGGAGCAGGAGATTCCGAAGCCTGCGATTCGCCCGTATCCGGCGCGTTACGTCTCGCCATGGACGCTGAAGGACGCGACGCAAGTCACGATTCGTCCGATCCGGCCCGAGGACGAACCGGCGATGGTCCGCTTCCACGAAACCCTCTCGGAACGGAGCGTCTACTATCGCTATTTTCACCTTATGAATCTGCAGCAGAGGACAACCCACGAACGTCTGACACGAATCTGCTTCATTGATTACGACCGCGAGATGGCGCTGGTAGCGGAGAAGCGCAACCCGCAGACAGGGGAATCCGAGATTCTCGGCGTAGGCCGCATGAGCAAGATACCGTGGACTAACGACGCGGAAGTCGCCGTGCTGATCAGCGACCAATGGCAAGGCCGCGGGCTGGGTAAAGAGCTGCTGGCACGGCTGCTGATCGTAGGCGCCGACGAGAAGCTGGACCGCCTCATCGCGGAGATCCTGCCCGAGAATCGTGACGTAATGCGGATCTGCGAGAAACTTGGGTTCTCGCTAGCGCACTCCCTCGACGAAGAAGTAGTGAAGGCGGAGTTTAGGCTTTAACTAAACGCATCTTGCTGAGCCGCGCACGTCAGTAAGCGGTTGTTAATTTCTACTTCTTCGGTTGCGTGAACTTCGAAGCGTCGATCGGCACGTTGGTCTTCACGTCCGTCAGCTTGAATGAGTCCTTCCCGTCCAGCCAGGCATAAGTGTATTGGAACGGGAACTTGATTCCGCCGACGTCGCGATAATCGGAGTAGTCGCTCTGGGTGGGGATGCGTCCCACCGGAGAGCGGCTGTAGCGCACCATGCGTGACAACAGGCCAGTCTGTTTATCGAAATACAACGTGACCAGAATGCCGCCGGGGCCCGTCCCTTGGACCACTTGCATTTCTTTCCCGTTGATATCGTCCGGATTGCCGACGCGCACATTGGTCAGCGTCTGCTTGATCGATCCGGGAAACGAGAGCAGCGCGTCCACTCTGAGCCCGCTCAGTTCGCTCCCCGTCAGCTCATACTGTCCCAGCAGCGAGCGCGGCGATTTGACCCAACCATTCTTGCCGTTATAGACGCGGACGCTATCCCCGCGTTCCGGGTGATCCTTGAATTCGATCTGCACCGTACGTTGGTCGGGAGCTTTGGCGATGATCTGAAACACGCCGCCGCCGCCTAAGCCTTCGTATCCCAGACTGCTGCCAGTGGCAATAAAGCTGGTGAGCTGAGACAAGCGTTGCGCGCCGCCGAGTGCCGTAATGTAGCGGTCCAGGACCTGCGTTGCGGAAGGTTGATCCTGCCCCGGAGTAACGATGTCTTCTTTTTCTTCGTTAGGAGGACCGTACAGCGTGTCCAGAGCGATCGTGGTCGTGGGGCGCAGCCGGCCATGATGGCAGGTGAAGCAGGTCACGTTCTGCACTCCCGCAAAGTTGGTGCGGTTGATGACCGCCACCATTTCCACCATCTTGCGCGTCATCTTCTTGCGGTCCGTGTCGAAGACCCAATCCACCTTGTCGGAGCCGGCGCCCGGATGGCAATCGGCGCAGTCCAGGCCCAGATCGGCCGAAATCACTCCCATGGCGCCCAGAAAGTCATCGACCGTAAGCCCTTTCAGCGTGCTGGTGCTGACGTTCTTGAATACCTCGCCGGCGGACTGACCTTTCGCCGGCGCCGGGTTCC
>PSRJ01000076.1 GCA_003175985.1 Terriglobia bacterium | reverse complement strand
GGTGCGGCCGAGCGGATTGGGAAGGGCGGCGATCAGCAGGCCGTGATAGCGCCTGGTAATGGCTCCGCTCACAGTTCCCGAAGCGTAGCCGCCCAGACCATTGGTGACGAGCCACTCTTCGCGAAGGTGCGGGTCGGACTCCGGATCTCGCACTTGCCGCTCGGGCATGACACGAATGAGATCAGCCATGTTTTCGCTCCACAGCCGGTTTCAGCAGGATCGCGGCGTGACCGGGAATGCGCCAGTTGTCGTCACTGTCAGGAGGCGGCGTTCCGGAGCCCTCGTAAAGAGGATCTTCGCTGGACCAGAGCAACTGCCAAAGCCGCTCATATGGAGGAGCGAGCAGCGGCTCGGGAGCAGGATCGAGATGGAGGTCTCTACCCAGATTAATCAGCAGCAGGCGGTCTTCGTCGTTTGGTCCAAAGTAACGGAGGGCGAACGCTTCATCGGAAAGCACGGCGCCATCGAAGGCCCCGCGCTCCCGCCTGCGCAAAACGGCATCGTCACGGCGAAGCCGCAACAGATCCTGATGCAACCGGTACGTGGGCGCGTGGGTCCGGCGCTCGGTGAAATCGAGTTTGCATTTCTCAAATGTGTCGGGATCGCCGGGATCCGCGAGAGTGGCGCACATCTCAGGCCCGGCGAGGCTACGGAACTGCGACAAAAAAGCCTTGCGTCCTTCCCGCACAAGCGCGCTCAACTCCGGCCAGTGATCGGCGAAAAAGAGAAACGGGTTGGACGTTGCGAATTCCTGCCCTTGGAACAGCATTGGTGTTCCGGGCGCCAGCAGGAGGAGAGCCGTCAACGCCCGATATATCCCGGGGCTGGTCTGTTGATGAAGCCGCAAGCCTCGCGCGGAGTTGGCCACCTGGTCATGGTTCTGCAGATAAGTAATAAATTGTGCCGGCCGCAGATCGAGACCGGGCGTCCCTCGGCGCTTCTTCTGCCATTTGTACCGCTGGCCCTGGAAAATATAGCCATATTTCAGAGCAGAAATCAGTTCCTGCGGTTTTCCGAGGTAGTCCGTGTAATAGGCCTCATTCCGGCCGGTCGCGGCCACGTGCGCGCTGTGATGGAAGTCGTCGTTCCATAGACCGTCGAGCCCATAGCCGCCGTGCTCGGGGGAACGGACGAGTTTCGTCTCCTGCGGTTCGTTCTCTCCCACAACGATGACCGATCGTCCGGGCGCCGCCTCACGCGCTGCGCGTACAAGCGCCGACATAATATTTTCCGGCGAGGCATCGAAAATTTGTTGTGTGGCATCGAGCCGCAGCCCATCCAGATGGTACTCTTCGATCCAATAGCGTGCGTTCGTAATAACCCATTCACGAACAGGTTCCGAATTCTCACCGTCAAAGTTGAGGGCTTCCCCCCATTCGTTTTCATAACGGTCCGTGAAGTAATCCTCCGAGAACTGTCTTAGATAATTGCCATCGGGACCGACGTGGTTGTAGACCACATCGAGAAGAACGCCGATTCCGGCACGGTGCGCATCATCGGCGAAGCGGCGAAACTCATCCGGCGTTCCGTAGATCGCGACGGGCGCGAAGAGCCCCACGCCGTCGTAGCCCCAACCGAACCGGCCGGGGAAATCGGCGACCGGCATGATCTCCACCGCCGTGATTCCCAGGCGGGCAAGTTCAGGAATTTCGCGGCGGGCGGCTTCGAACGTGCCTTCGCGCGTGAAGGTGCCGATGTGTATTTCATAGAGCACCTGATCTTCCAGCCGCAGGCCGCGCCAGTTGCTGTCGGTCCAGCGGAACCGGGTGGAATTTACGACTTGCGAGGGGCCATGGGGACCCTGCGGCTGAAAGCGCGATGCGGGATCGGGAAACGCCTCGCGGCCATCCAGACGGAAGCGATACAGAGTGTCCGCCGCAGCGTGCAGAACCAAGCCCGAATGATAACCGGAGGGTTCCCGCTCCAGGGTGAAACTGCTTTGCGGCCCCGTCTCTTGCGGGCCCGGGCCGGTAATTACTTCGACAGTCTTCCGCCTCGGCGCCCAGACACGAAAGTGTGCGCCCCCCTCCGGCGCCAATTCGGCGCCAATGGGATACCGCCGCGTCATGTTCAATCCGTGAGTTCCTGCAGCACCGCGCTGCTATGCGACGTCAGCTCGTAAGGATCGCCCGGGCCGATTACTGGTCTTTCGGTCCGCTCCGGATCGGCATCGAGCAGAACCCTCCAGGCGGACCCGTCCCGGCGGGGCATATAGAATTTGATGGCTTCGTGATGAGGGTTGAAAAGAATCATGAACGTTTCGTCGCGGATCGGCTCTCCGACACCATTCACATCGTCCAGCGTGCGGCCATTGAGCTGCATGCCGATGCACCGGACCCAGCCCGCATTCCATTCCTCTTCGGTCATTTCACCCCCATCTGGCCGCAACCACGTAATATCCTGCAAGGGGCGTCCATCGACTTCCCGTTGTGCCTTCCCAGGGTTGATGCTGCGGTCCTGGAAGAACTTTCGCCGGTGCAGGTTCGGATGCTGGCGCCGCAGCTTTACTAGCTCCTGGGTGAATTCCAGGAGGGCTTTCTGCCGGTCGTTCAGATTCCAGTCGTACCAACTGATTGCGTTGTCTTGGGCGTATGCATTGTTGTTGCCTGTCTGGGTACGGCCGATTTCGTCGCCGCCGCAGATCATAGGTACGCCTTGCGAGCACAGCAGGGTCAACAGGAAGTTGCGTTTTTGGCGCTCGCGCAGCGTGACAATTTCGGCGTGATCGGTTTCGCCCTCTGCGCCCGAATTCCAGGAGTGATTGTCGTTGCTGCCGTCGCGATTCTCTTCGCCATTGGCCTCGTTATGCTTGTCGTTGTAACTGACCAAATCCTCGAGCGTGAAACCGTCGTGCGCCGTCACGAAGTTGATGCTCGCGGTAGGATGGCGCGCATCCCGCTGGTACAGATCGCTGGAGCCGGTCAGGCGATAGCCCAATTCGGCGAGCTGTCCATCGTCTCCCTTCCAGTAGCGCCGCACAACGTCGCGATAGCGGCCGTTCCACTCGGCCCACAATGGCGGAAACTTGCCGACCTGATAACCGCCTTCGCCAACGTCCCAGGGCTCCGCTATGAGTTTCACCTGCGAAATCACCGGGTCCTGGTTGATGATGTCAAAGAACGCCGAGAGACGATCCACCGCGTGCAGTTCCCGGGCCAGGGCGGCGGCCAAATCGAAGCGAAAGCCGTCTACGTGCATCTCCTGCACCCAGTACCGCAAACTGTCCATGACCAGCTTGAGCACCTGCGGATGACGCACATTCAGTGTGTTCCCGGTGCCGGTGTAATCCGTGTAGTAACGAGGGTTGTCGGGCACGAGACGGTAATAGGTGGCGTTGTCGATCCCCTTGAAGCTGAGCATCGGCCCCAACTGGTTGCCTTCGGCCGTGTGGTTGTAGACGACATCCAAAATCACTTCGATGCCGGCCCGGTGCAGGGCCTTCACCATCTGTTTGAATTCCCCGATCTGCTCCCCATTCTCGCCGTATGCGCTGTAGCGTGCTTCCGGTGAAAAGAAATTGATGGAATTGTATCCCCAATAGTTGCGCAGACCGCGGTCGAGCAGAATCTTATCGTCCACAAACTCGTGAACAGGCATCAATTCCACGGCTGTAATTCCGAGCTTTTTCAGATACTCGATGGCCACCGGGTGCGCCAGGCCGGCGTACGTGCCGCGCAATTCTTCGGGAATCTCGGGATGAGTGGCGGTGAAACCTTTCACATTGACTTCATAGATGACGGAGTCGTGTAGTAGAGTCAGCGGCGGGCGGTCATTTTCCCAATCGAAATGCGAGCTGGCTACGACGCATTTGGGCACCCCCCAGGCGTCGTCGCGATCATCGACGGAGAGATCGGCGGCCGGATCGCCGAGCTTGTAGCCGAAGACCGGAGCATCCCAATTGAGAGTACCGGCGATCGCTTTGGCATAGGGATCGATTAACAGCTTGGCAGGATTGAAACGGTCGCCCCGCTCCGGATCGCTCGGCCCATGTACCCGGTAGCCGTACAACTGTCCGAGTTTCACCCCCGGAAGATAGCAGTGCCAGGCATAGCCTGTACACTCGCGCAGAGTGACACACTCCGACTCCGCCGAATCCAGTTCTTCGAACAGGCAGAGCTCAACTGAGCTGGCTTTCTCTGAATACAGCGAAAAATTAACGCCGGTTCCGTCCCATGTGGCGCCTTGCGGGTAGGGTTTACCCGGCAAAATGGTTCGTGGCATCTCTGGCGGGGACGATGCAAACTACTCGCCAGAGTCAGCGTTATCGTCCCCGTTTCGGTTACAGGAAATACGGTGATAGAAACTACTTTTCAACAATATCCTTCTGCATGGGGCCGAGGGCGCCCAACAGAGCGTTCTTGTCCTGTTCCTTGACGTGAAACTTGTCCAGAGTGGCGATCAGGTCCTCCACCAATGCGTTGAAATCGGCGCCGCTGATCCCCATTCCCATGTGGGCCGTCTTCATGTCCTTCCCCATATACTTGCAAGGACCGCCACTGGCCTCGCAGATCTGATCCACGAGTTTCATTTTGAAACTTGCGAGACGTTGCGGGTCGGCGGCTGCACTCTTGAAATAGCCATTGATGCGGCTGTCCATGGCCACGCGCCCGACAAAATCGTCGACGACGGCCACAATCGCTTTCTTTCCGCCCAGACTCTGATAAAGAGTCGCCGGGTGTTTTGCAAACGCTTCGGTCGAGGAGCTCAAAGCCATCAGACCGGCAAAGAGCACACTGAGAGTGTAATTACGCATATTCCTTCCTTTTCGGATCTTTCATTCCGCCCGGCTGGGCGGTTCAATCAGGAATACGCAGCAGAAGCGAATTTGGATGAATTCGTCCGGCCTTCCGGGCGGAATCTATTCCGCCGGCAGCGAGAACGCGATGTACTCCCCGGAATAGTTGCCGCCGCCCACAGCTACCACGATGTATTGTTTGCCATCCACCATGTAGGTCATCGGCGAGCCCGTCTGCGGCGCCGGCATCCACAGCGCCCCGACCTCGCGCCCATTCGTCTTATCGTAGGCGCGCAGCATGGCGCCTCTCGGCCGGCCGGGAGGCGAAGTGATCTGAGCGTCGCCCATGACGACCAGCGTCTTGGTGACCATCAGTCCCACGCCCGAGGTCCCCGGCTGGCCGGTTTTAGGAATGTTCAGACCCTTGAGCGCCGGGTGATTGCGGACGCTGTCCGGAGTGTCTCCGTGCGCCACCTGCCAGACAATTTCGCCGCGATCGAGATTAATCGCTGAAAGGATGCCATACGGAGGTTTCACGATCGGCAGTCCCTGCACATTGAGACCGCCTCCGCCCGCGTCGGCGGGCGGATTGGCGGCGGCCGGCGTCGGCGAGGGATCAGGCTGCCGGGCCACGGCTTGACGTCTTGCCCCATCCGCGGCGCAACAGTCGCCGGGCCCCAGCACTTCCTGGAAGGGCCGCCCGGCGGTTCCCGAAACATAACGGATATCCGAGAATCCAGGCGGCGGCGTCACCAGCGACCTGGGAGTCACAGCGGTGTTTCCCGCCTGCGCAAAGACAGTATGCGTCTCGGGGTCGTAGGCCGAGCCGGGCCAGTTTGTCGCGGTCCCGGCGCCCAACGCGGCCAGCAGTCCGTTCACGTCCCCCAGGATCGCCGGTGTGAACGGCGAGTCACCCACTTTGTAGCGCTTGAGAACTTCCAGCGCCTGCGCCCGCAGCTCCGGTGTGAAGTCGATGAGATCGTCAGGCACCTTCAGGTAGTTGCGGGCATAGGCCGGAGGCTTACTGGGAAACGGCTGAGTAGGCGATGTCTTCTCGCCGGGCACATCCGACTGCGGCACGGCGCGCTCTTCAATCGGCCACACCGGTTGGCCCGTCACGCGATCGAAGACGTAGAGGAAACCCTGTTTACTGGGTTGCGCCACGGCTTTGATTGCGCGGCCGTTGACGTTGATGTCCGCCAGGATCGGGGCGGACGAGATGTCGAAGTTCCAGATCGGATGGTGCACCAGTTGGAAGTGCCACTTCCGCTGCCCGGTCCTCAGATCGACACAGACCAGGCTTTCGGCAAACAGGTTGTTGCCCGGCCGGTGCCCTCCGTAGTAGTCGGATGTGGGCGTTTCCACAGGCAGATAGACCAGCCCCAAATCTTCATCCACCGTGATCTGAGTCCAGACACCCGCATTCCCGTTGACCGCCCAGGAATCGTTTTCCCAGGTCTCTATGCCGAATTCGCCGGGCTTGGGGATAGTGTTGAATTGCCAGAGCTTCTTGCCGGTTCGGACATCGTAGGCGCGAACCAGGCCCTTGGTGTTATTGTGGCTGGGAACGGTGGCGCCCTCCCGCATTGAGGAGCCGACGACGATCACATCCTTAGCAATGGCAGGTGTCGAATGGAGGCCGATTTCTCCGGTTTCGAGATCGATCTGCTGACCGTTCCCTTTCACCACGCCGGTTTTCAGATCGACGATGCCTTCGGCGCCAAACCCGTTAACCGGAGAGCCCGTTTTGGCATTGAGCTCCACCAGACGATACCCGGTGGTCACGTAGACCACGCGTTCGTCGCCACGCCCGTCGGTCCAATAGGAAACTCCGCGGCCCGAGAGTTGGCGCGGCGAGACGGCGGCGCGTTTTCCCTCTCGCATGCTGTGCGCCCAGATCACTTCGCCGGTCTTGGGATCTAGCGCGATAACAGACCGGCGCGTGCCGCCAGTCGTATATAGCACTCCATTCACCATGAGCGGCGTGCCTTCCAATTTGTATTCCGGGAACGGGCCCAGATGGTCGGTCTTGAACCGCCACGCGACCTCGAGTTTATTGAAATTGGATGCGTTGATCTGGTCCAGCGGCCGATACCTGCTTCCTCGAATGTCGGCCGTGTATGACACCCACTCGCCGTCCTTTGGGCGCCAATCGGACGCGTTTCCGCGCGATTGCGCCGCCGTGGAAGACACGATCCAAACGAGTCCGGCCGCGAGCAGCAGTACACTCCACAACAAAGCACTCGCGCGCCTGATGGTCGTAGGAAGAATACTTTTCATGGTCACGCCTCCCTTTCAGGGCATGTTGATCTGGGCCGAATTGTATTACTCGCTTGTGGCAAGCACAAGGGTACCGGCTGTGCTGAAGGGGGGTGTCTTTATCGCTGCGTCTGCTCGGCTACGGCGATGCGTGTCTGCGCACGCGCGAGTGCCGCCAGGGCATCGGCCCCATCGGCCATCGCGGAAGCCTGCTGCTGCGCTCGTCGCTGTGAGACGCGGGCGCGTTCCACATCGATCTCTTCGGCGCGCTCGGCGGCATCCGCCAGCACCCGCACATGATCTTCAATCACTTCCAAAAAGCCGCCGTGCACGGCAAGCACGTGGCGGCGCCCTCCAGTCACATACGCGAGAGCGCCCGTGCCCAATTCGCTGAGAAGCGGTGCGTGGCCCGGGAGCACTCCCATGTAGCCGTCCTTGCCGGGAACCTGCACTTCCGCAACCTGCTCGTGAACCAGTTCGCGCTCGGGTGTGACCACTTCGAGATCGAGGGAATCCGCCATGATCAGCCTTTCTTCAAGGCCTCGCTGCGCTCCATCACTTCTTCGATCGTCCCTTGCATATAGAAGGCCTGCTCGGGGATTTCATCGTGTTTCCCCTCCGCCACCTCGCGGAAACCGCGAATCGTATCGGCCAGCTTGACGTACTTGCCGGCGAAGCCGGTGAACTGCTCGGCTACGTGGAACGGCTGAGAGAGAAAGCTCTGAATCTTCCGCGCGCGTGCCACGGTCAGCTTGTCCTCGTCGGAAAGCTCATCGATGCCCAGGATCGCAATGATGTCTTGGAGATCCTTGTAGCGCTGCAGGATTCCTTTCACCATCTGGGCAGTATCGTAGTGATCCTTTCCAATAATGTTCGGATCGAGGATGCGCGAGGTGGAAGCCAGCGGATCGACCGCGGGATAAATGCCCAATGCGGCGATGTCGCGCGAAAGGTTGGTGGTGGCATCCAGGTGTGCGAACGCGGTAGCCGGAGCAGGATCCGTGTAATCGTCGGCGGGCACGTAAATCGCCTGCACGGAGGTGATAGATCCCTTCTTGGTAGAGGTGATGCGTTCCTGGAGCTCGCCCATTTCGGTCGCCAGGTTCGGCTGATATCCCACTGCCGAAGGCATCCGGCCAAGCAGCGCGGAAACTTCCGAGCCCGCCTGGGTGAACCGGAAAATGTTGTCTATGAACAGCAGCACGTCCTGGCCTTCTTCGTCGCGGAAATACTCGGCGACTGTAAGGCCGGTGAGGCCGACGCGCAGGCGGGCACCCGGCGGTTCCGTCATCTGACCATAGATCAGCGCACATTTGGATTTGCGGTAGTCTTTGGGGTCGATCACGCCGGATTCCTGCATTTCCAGCCACAAGTCGTTGCCTTCACGCGTGCGCTCACCCACGCCGGAGAAGACGGAAACGCCGCCATGCTTCATGGCGATGTTGTTAATCAACTCCATGATGATGACGGTCTTGCCCACGCCCGCGCCGCCGAACAGACCGATCTTGCCGCCGCGCAGGTATGGCTCCAGCAAGTCGATAACTTTGATGCCGGTCTCGAACATTTCCAGCCTGGTCGATTGGTCTTCAAAAGAAGGCGCGGGGCGGTGAATCGAGTAGAATTTCTTGGCGTCGACCGGGCCCATCTGGTCTACCGGCTGGCCAATCACGTTCAGCACGCGGCCGAGTGTCTCCGGCCCGACAGGAACCTCGATAGGATGCCCCAGGCTCACCGCATGCATGCCCCGCACGAGCCCCTCGGTGGGCTGCAACGCAATCGTGCGCACGCGTCCTTCTCCAATGTGCTGCTGGGCCTCGCAGATAATGTCGATGGGCTGCGGAACATCGAATCCTTCGCTTGTGATGCGAATTGCAGTGTGAACGAGAGGGATCTGTCCCTCGGGGAACTGGCAATCCACGGCCGGTCCGGCCACCTGGACTACGCTGCCCACTACCACTCCATTGCTCGTTGTTGCCATAATTTCCTACTCCGCGGCGGCGCCGCTGACTACTTCGATAATTTCTTTGGTGATGCTGGCCTGGCGTACGCGATTCATGTAGAGCGTAAGCTTATCGATCATCTCCGCGGCGTTCGAGGTCGCTGCTTCCATGGCGGTCATGCGCGCCGCATGCTCGGCCGCTACCGATTCCAGCAGAGCACGGTAAAACATCACTTCCACATAGCGCGGCAGCAGCGCATCCAACATCTCCGCCGGCGGCTGTTCAAAAATGTAGTCAACGGGCGCGATCTGCACAGGCAGTTGCACCGGTAAGATTTGTACTTGCATCAGCTTCTGGGCCACTACACTTTTGAACTCGTTGTAAGTAATATGAACGGCATCGATCTCCGCGGTGCGGTACATTTCCATGGCCTTGCGAGCGATGGGCGCGATGTCCTGAAAAGTGGGCCGGCCTGCGAGATTGATCTGTTCGCCGGCGATGCGGGCGCCGCGTTTCCGGAAGAAGTCTCTTCCTTTGCGGCCGATCAGCTCCAAACTGACGCTCGCTTCCTGACGCTCGGCAATGAACCGTTGCGCGCCTTTAATGAGATTGCTATTAAAAGCGCCGGCGAGTCCTTTGTCGGCGGTAACCAGCACCAGAAGGATCTTCTGAGCAGGCCTCTGTGCGAGCAGGGGGTTGGCCCCCGCATCCGGATCGACGGCGGCGGCAGCGGCCACATTGGCCAAGACCTTCCCCAACGCAGCCGCGTAAGGCCGTGCAGCGATGACGCGGTCTTGCGCCCGACGCAGCTTCGCCGCCGAAACCATTTTCATGGCTTTGGTGATCTGCTGGGTATTCTTCACCGAGCGGATCCGCCGGCGGATGTCGATCAGGCTAGGCATGCGCCGCGCCCTTAGGGCCTGCGGGTGACAGTTCGGCCACGAATCGAGCCTTGAATTCTTCAATCGCCGTTTTCAATTTGGTGCGGAGATTGTCGTCCAGTGCTTTCTTTTCGCGGATCTCGTGGAAAATTTCGCGATCCGCGTTTTCCACATAACGATACAACTCTTCTTCAAACTTGCGGCACTGTTCCACCGGCAGGTCGTCCAGGTAACCCTGCATTCCGGCAAAAATGATGGTGATCTGTTTTTCCAAGGACAGAGGCTGATACTGTCCCTGCTTCAAGATCTCCACCAGGTGCTTCCCGCGATTGAGCTGATCGATCGAAGCCTTATCCAGATCGGAGCCGAACTGCGCGAAGGCCGCCAGCGCGCGATATTGGGCCAGTTGGAGCCGTAAGCTTCCAGCGATCGATTTCATCGCTTTCGTCTGCGCGTTGCCGCCCACGCGGCTGACCGAGATACCCACGTTGATGGCCGGGCGCACGCCTGAGTTGAAAAGGTCGGCTTCCAGAAAGATCTGGCCGTCGGTGATCGAGATGACATTCGTGGGGATGTAAGCGGATACATCGCCCGCCTGCGTCTCAATGAACGGGAGTGCCGTGAGCGAACCTCCGCCCTTCTGGTTATTGAGCTTCGCGGCGCGTTCGAGCAGACGGCTGTGCAGGAAGAACACGTCGCCGGGAAACGCTTCGCGGCCCGGCGGACGGCGCAGTAGAAGCGAAATTTCGCGGTACGCGGCAGCGTGCTTGGAAAGGTCGTCGTAGATGCACAGTACGTGCCGGCGGCGATCGCGGAAATATTCGCCCATCGCGCAGCCGGCGAAAGGCGCCAGGTACTGCATCGGAGCCGGGTCGGAGGCGGAAGCCGAAACCACGATGGTGTATTCCATGGCGCCGAAGTTTTCCAGCGTCTTCACCACCTGCGCCACCGTAGAGCGCTTCTGCCCGATGGCGACATAAATACAGATCATGTCGCCGCCTTTCTGGTTGATGATGGTGTCGAGCGCGATGGCTGTCTTGCCGGTTTGCCGGTCGCCGATGATCAGCTCGCGCTGCCCGCGTCCAATAGGAATCATGGCGTCAATCGCCTTGATGCCGGTCTGCACCGGTTCTTTCACGGGCTGCCGCTCCACCACGCCGGGCGCGAGCCGCTCGACCGGATTGAACTCGGTGGTTTGAAGGGGACCTTTGCCATCAAGCGGAGTTCCCAGCGCATCCACGACGCGGCCAATCAAAGCTTCTCCCACCGGTACGGACATGATACGGCGCGTGCGCCGCACCTCGTCGCCTTCCTTGATTTCCGTGAAGTCGCCCAGCAGGACGGCACCCACCTGGTCTTCCTCCAGGTTCATCGCGATCCCCGCCACATCGTGCGGAAACTCGATCAACTCGCCGGCCATGACCTTCTCCAGGCCGTGAATGCGGGCAATGCCGTCGCCGACCGAAATCACCGAGCCGACTTCGGATACATCGATTGCGCGCTCGTAATTCTCAATCTCCTGGCGGAGAATACTGGTAATTTCATCCGCTCGAATTGAAGCCATACACCCTTCCTGTTAATCTTCACCGCTGAGGCGGCGTCCCAGTACGCTGAGCTGGCCCCGCAGCGAGCCGTCGTACACCGTGGAGCCGATCCGTGCCACTACGCCACCGATCAATGATGGATCCACCGTGAAGCGCATGCGGATCCGTTTCCCCGTTAATTCCTCCAGCTTCCGGTTGAGAGTGGACCGCTGGTTATCGTTCAAGTCCCCTGCGGAAACCACCTCGGCGCGCGCGAAGCCCAGACGCTCGTCCATAACCAACTCGAACGCCTGTAGAATCTGGGACAGCTCCGGCATGCGCCTGTGATCGATGAGGACAAAGAGAAAATTGCGCGAGATGCGCGACAAAACGAGAACTTCGGCAAGACGGGCAAGGGCCGCCTTCTTGCGGCTGCTGGGAACCGCCGGTGAGATCAGCGCGTTGAATAACTCCGGCGACGACTGCAGAACGGCATCGAACCCGCTTAACTCCGAGGCGATATTTTCCGCACGCACGCCGGAGGAGGGCGCCGTGACCACGTCGGCCAGGGCTTGCGCATATCGCTTGCCTATCGCAGAAACCGTCATGGCTCAGCCTGCCTGCGCCTTCAACGAAGGATCATCGAGATCGCGAACGAAACCGCGCACCAGCGATTCCTGCGTCGGCGGCGTCACCCGGGAACGGAGTTTCTGCTCTGCCAGCCCGAGAGCCAGTTGCGCCGAATAACGCTTCAGTTCCAGCCGAGCGGCTTTGCCGGCGGCGGCAATTTCCTGCTCCGCGTGAGCTCGAACCTTGGCAATATCGGCCACGGTCTGCTGTTTCATCCGCTGGGTTTCGCTCTCCGCTTCTTTTTGCGATTCCGACCGCAAGGATGCAATCTCTTTTTCCAGGTTGGCCAGGCGGCGGTCCACCTCGCCGGCGCGCTTCTCGGCGCTCTGCCGCGCCTCTTCCGCCAGAATCATCTGCTCGCGGATCTTCCGGGTGCGTGCCGCGAAGAAGGGACCGGCGTTCTTCCCGATCAGATAGCCCAGGCCCCCAGCCAGCAACGCGAAATTGGCCCACTTCAGCGCCAGTTCGTGTTCTTCCGCAAACCCGCGCTCCTTCTTTTCTCCCGCCTCCTGCGCAAACACCACTGGACCCAGCGTGAGCAGCAGCAGTGGAATCCACGAGAGGCGCTTCATGCCACACTCCGCCGCAGGATGGAGTCCGCAATCTGGCCAGCCAGGATGTCGCTCTCGCGGGACAGCCCATCTTTGGCCGCTTCCACGTCCTGTGCCAATTCCGCTTTGGCTTTCTTTACCGCGGCCTCGGCGTCCTTCCGTGCCGCAAGCAATTCCGCGGCCTGCTCCTCCTGAAGCCGTTTATAGAGCTTCTCCTGAGCCTGATACACTTCGCCCTTCGCGGCGCGTATGGCTGCTTCGTATTCGGCAGTTTTGGCCGCGGCTCGCTCCATGGTCTGCTCGGCCAGTTTACGCGCGCCTTCTGTCGCTTCGTACCGCCGGTGCAGCATTTTCTCGAATGGTTTGAAGAAGAAGTTCTTGAGGTAAAAGTGAAGCAGGATAACCAGCAAGAATGTCGGCACGGCCCTTAGCAGTATTCCGCCGAGCGCCTGCAGTATCGCATCCATGTCTTATATAAGAAGAGGAGAGACCGGTGAACTACTTTTGCTGTCTATTAAGCATTAGGTTAGCATCTTGCCGAAATTGCAGTCAACCGGGCTGAGGCGAACACAGTGGCTTCACTGGATCGCCACGCTTACCGTATTGCTCGCCGAGTCTCCTTGTTTCAGATAGAGCGGCAGCGACAACCCGGGAGGCAATCCTGGCGGCAACTGCACATTCACCTGATACAGTCCGTCAGTCCCGGGAGTAAGGCCGGCATAAGCGGGCGTGACGGCCGTTCCGCCAATCATTGCCAGAACCGGCGTCACAGACGGGCGCAATGAGCCGCTGCCCGAAATCGGCCCGAGACCGGTCGCATAAATTACGATCCAATTGCCGCGCGAAGCGGGATTGGCAGGCGCATTCAGACTGTTGTCCTGATTCGTAATGGCGGCTTGCGACGGCCCTATGGCGAAGATTGCCGGCGCCACGTTGCTGACCACGATCTGTTGGTGTGCCGTTCCATATCGCGAAACAACTTTCACAGTGGCCGGTCCGGGTGGTATGTCGAAGGGAATTTGTGCGTTCACCTGGAAGCCGGACGCGCCCAGCACTTTCGCTGACTCGCCATTGATCTCGACCGTAGTGGTGGAACCGGCCGCCGCCATTCCCACTCCGAAAATCGAAATAAGGCCTCCGGGGGCCAAATCCCCGGTCAGGCTTGCCGCATTGGCAATTCCGGATGCCGCAACAGTCAATGCGAGCGGCGCCAGCGTCCATTGCGATCCGGTTCGAGTCACCTGGTAAGAACCGGCCGCATCCGCGGAGAGCGACGCTGCTGTTCCATTCGGCGAGAGGTCCGTGAACGTGCCCCGCCAGGGTCCCTGGGCCGAAATATCGAGTTGATAAGGCCCACTCAATTCTCCACAGTGCGCGAAGTACAGCGCCGATGGCTGGCGCGGCGGGGTGGCCGCCCCGGTTGCAGCGGTATCGGGAAATTGCAGCACCTGCCCGCACGTCCCGCTCGCTGAGGATGCCGCGACCGTCGCGCCGGCGGACACAAGGAATCCCAGCGCCCGGGGAGCTTGAAGCAGCAGCCGCACGGCGCCCGTGACCGCTCCTTTGATAGCGATATTGTTTGCTGCGAAGCCGTTCAGGTAACTGTTCAGGCTGGTTTGCCCGAAAAGGGAATCGGCGATTACAAGGCTTCCATCGCGCGCAATCCCGTCGGCCACCACAAAGTGTGAGCCGAGGCCGCCGAGGTTCAGCGCCAGCAGCACCGGGGCCCCCGAGGCCACCAGATCGCGTACCGTGCTGAGGTCGGCTGGCTCGATATGCACATCCACGCTGTTGGCTGCAAACGCGCCCACCCGCCACAGGTTCACCGTCTGGTCGGCGCCTGCTCCAAGAGAGATGAACCCGTCGCAAATCTTGTTGGACTGAGAATCCAGAACGCAAAAGGATTTGAGAAATTGATTAAGCGCGACCGGGTCCGCAAGTCCGTTCGGCTGTGGAAGCTCATTGCGGAGCTGGTGATAACGCAGAATCGACGCCACCGCCGTGAGCAGGGCGCCCTTTTGGCGTATCGAGTCAGCTCCGTTGCCCAATGTCCCATCCACTGCCTGCGATAACGCCTGGAAGTTGGTGAGTGACTGAGCCGCGGCTCTGGCGCTGAATGTAACCACCTGGCGCGCGGCCTGCGCCGTAGCCAAAGCCACACCCTCCGCAACGGGTAGTCGCAGAGCCGCCGTCGCCATGCCGCCGGCATCGGTAACCACAGAAGCCGGCGTAACCTGCGCCCCGGGAGATGCCGCGAACGTTACCGTTTGCCCAGGGGCGGGATTGCCGCTCGAATCCTGCACCACGACGGCCAGCTTCTGGGGCAGCAGCGCTCCGGGAGCGCCGCTTTGATGATCGCCACTGAGTGTGGAAAGCGTCAGTGCCGCGGAAGCGACATTACGCACCGTGTAGGTGGCCTGCGCGGCGGCGTTGCTGTTCACATCGGCTGCGCGGATCGTCACCGCGCCGCTCGATGCGGCAGACGGCACCTGTACATCCCAGGCGTAGGCGCCGCTGGTGAGCGTGACGACGAAATCGGGCTGCCCCGTCTGCGAGACCCGCACTGTCGCGCCGTTATTAAAGCCTCCGGCCACAAGGTGTACGGCCGTCCCGCTCAGGACTGTCGCCGGAGTCGCCGTCACCAGCGGCTGGCGCGGATTGAGAACCACGTTGGCGGTGGCGCTTCCGGGAGCATAGTTGATTGCTCCGCCTTCGAAATCCTGGTGGCGCAGCCCG
>PSRJ01000135.1 GCA_003175985.1 Terriglobia bacterium | reverse complement strand
GCCAATTCGGGCTTTACCACCGATCCCCGGATGCTCGAAGCCCTCATCGAACTGGTCAAGGAGCAAGAACCGTCGCGAATCCAGATTGGGGAGCGTTGCGCCATGGGTGGCGACACCCGGCAGGCGATGGACGTTTGCGGCATTACCGAAGTGGCCAAACGCACCGGAGCTGAGCTCTGCCCCTTCGAACACGTGCCGTTCGACATGTATAAGATCGACCGGCCGGTCAGCTTCAACGAGTTTCCCGTGCCGCGGCCCGTGCGCGAGGCGGATGTCTACATCGGGTTGCCGAAGATGAAAGTTCACGTGCACACGACTTTCACCGGCGCCATGAAGCTGCAGTTCGGGAATCTGCCGAACTATGACTGGATGGTGCGCGCACACCGCGACGACATTTACCAGAAGATTGTGAACCTGACGCGCGCCGCCAACCCGAAGTGGTTTGTCATGGATTCTCTCTACGCCTGCCAGGGCAATGGACCCTTCAGCCCGCACAGCGACGATCTGATCAAGGACTTCAATACCATTTGCGGCGGGCCCGACCCTGTGGCTGTGGATACGATCTGCGAGGCGCTCATGGATTGGGATTATCCCGGTACGAACGTGCCCTCGACAGTGCTCGGCGCCGCCGAGGGGCTGGGCACCAACCGCATGGACGAGATTGAGCTCTCCGGCGCGCCGCTCGATCGCGTGAAGCGCCGTTTCCGCCGCCAGAACACCGTCCTGCAGGGGCAGTTCAAGAATGTCAACCTGGTGATGGGATCGACGTGCGAAGCGGGATGCAAGGCGATCGTGCGCATCCAGCTCGACCAGTTGCAAGCCGACGGGACGCTCGACAAACTCAAAAAGCCGCTATATGTTTTTACCGGCCTGCAGTTTGACAATCACATCAAGGAAGTGGACGGGGACGTCATCGTCGTGGGGGATTGCGCCAAACCCATCCTCGAACGATTCCCGAACGCCAAATATTGGGGTGAATGCCAGGAGTATCCGAATTGTACGCCGATCTGGGCGAATCGCCCGGACATCGGCATTGCCAATTACGTTCGGCATCTGGCGCAAGTACAGGAAGAAGCGGCGCGCTGAGAGAACATGAATCCCCAGGCGGCCACTCTGGAGCGGCGGAGGCCGGTTCACCGTTACCCGGCGCCGAGTCACGATTACTGGCTGCGCCAAGGCGTCTTAAAACTGCTGGCCATCAAGGACTCCGATATACGGATCCTGACGCTGGAGCAGTGCCGCGACGCGATCGATAAAGGACTGCACGCAGGCGGGGCTTTTTCGGCGACCATCCCGCTGGTCAGCCTCTATTATGGAGGCTTTCTGGAGCTGGATATCGCGGACCCGACCTGCCGCGGCCAAGACCTGTTCGTTCTCAGTAAAGGGCACGCCGTTGCCGCGCTCGCTTCCATCTACGCCGAATTGGGCTACTTCGATCGGTCCGTGCTGCGCAACTCGCGCTCCTACGAGAGCATTCTGAACGGCCATCCGGGGCCGATACTTCCCGGCATTCACCTCGCCACCGGCCCCATGGGCCAGGGGCTGGGGGTGGCGCAGGGCTTCGCCATCGCCGGAAAGAACTCGCCGCGCTTCGACTGCTATTGCTTAACCGGTGACGGCGAGTTGCAGGAAGGGCCGATTTGGGAAGCCGTGATGTATTCCGGACAGAAGCATCTGGATAACCTGTGCGTGCTTGTAGACCGCAATAACGGCCAGCTCGATATGGCGAACCGCATGGTGTTTCCCATGCCGGAGATGGAATCGGTGTTTGCGTCATTCGGCTGGCGCGTCTTGAGCGTGGATGCCACACAATACGAGCCCGTGTACAGGGCGCTCGAGCAGTTCCGCTTCGGTCCACGTAATGGCCAGCCGACGGCCATCATTTGTCATGGGTCGAAAGGCCACGGTGCGCTTTCCGATTTTCTGAACAAGCACAAGGTGACGGTCGCCGACAAACTCAACGAGCAGGAACTGGCGTTGCAAACCGAACTCCGGCAGGCCAGAGTCGTCGAATATCGGAATTTCTATTCACGGCTGGAGGAATCGGCACAGGAAGCGCTGCGCGAGATCGCTCGGGACATGCATCTCGATTCGTCCTCGAGGCAGATGATTGGGCCGGTACTGACGTCGCGGGTTCCGCCGCGCGATAAGCGAATCCGGTACGATGCCGCGCTGCTGCCGCGCATAGAGAAGACCAAAGAGTACGCGGCCAGCGACATCGTTACCGCCGCCATGAAGGTGTTTGCGCGCGACTCGCGGGTTGTTTCGATCGACTCGGACCTGGCGACCACCAGCGGCCTCGAAGCCGGAGTCGCGGCCGTCGATCAGCGCCGCGCGCTGAATGTCGGAGTAGCCGAAGCGAATATGATGGGCATCGGCGAGGCTTTCGCGGCCCTGGGTCATAATACCTGGATCAGTACTTTCTGCCCGTTCTTCGATTGGAAAGTGCTGCGGCGGATCGCAGTCGGGTATCAGGAACGGACGGAAGCAATAGAGTCCCCGAGCGGCTGGCTCAGCGAGGGACACGGCCTGGATTTGACGCTGCTGGCGACCGCGGCGAATTTCGAGACGCGGACCAATGGTGCCACCCACATGGGCAACGACGACTGCACCATCTTCGACGGCCTGGCGCACCTCAAGATCATTGACGTCTGCTGTCCACAGCAGATGCTCGCCGTCATGAAGTGGATTATGGAAGGCAACCGGGGACTGGCTTATGTTCGCGTAATGCGAACCCCGTCGGCCGTGTTATATGATGACGATTTTTCATTCGATTTCGGGCAGGGTTACGTGTTGCGGGAGTCTACTGGTGACGTCGCCACGATCGTCAGCAGTGGGCGTGGCGTACACGAAGCCCTGGCTGCTGCGGGCGAATGCGCCAAGAATGGATTGGCGGTAGGCGTGGTCGATATGCCCTCAATCGACAAAGACCTGCTGTTGCGCCAGTACGATTCAGGCAAGCCGCTGTACCTGGTGGAACAGAACAACGGATATATCTGGCAAAACCTTCTGAAGATCCTGTACCGCACGCGCCGGTCCGAGACATCGGGTAACCTGGCCATGGTTAGAACCATCAACACGCTGAACGCGGAGGGCCGCCCCCGGTTCATTCATTCAGGGACCTATGAGGAGCTGGTTGGAGCGTTCGGGTTGTCGGCGGTGCAAATCGCGAAAACCATTCGGGAGCAAGTAACGCCATGAGTGTGCCTACTCTGCATGAAACCGAAGCAGCGGAACTCGACCTGCCGGGACGCCATCTGCGCTGGCTCGTGGCGCCCGACGGCCTGCAGGCGAATCACTGCTCCGCCTGCGTCATTCGCGTGGCGCCCGGGGAGAAGGTGCGCCCCGCGCACAGCCATCCCAACGGAGAGGAAGTCATTTACATCGTGCGCGGTTCGGGCCGCGTACTTGTGGCCGGCGAAGTTCAGGCGGTACGAGACGGTTCGGCTGTGGTATTCCCGCAAGGCGCTGTCCATATGCTGCACAACACGGGCAATGAAGAGATGAAGGTGGTTTGTTTTTTTGCGCCGCCCACGAGTCTCGAGAATTACAAGATGTTCGAAGCCGTGGATTTTCCCGAATAGGAAGGAGGCTGCCATGAGCGCTACGTTCTCTCGCCGCGCATTTACTCAACTGGCCGGCCTGGGACTCGGCGGCACGATATTGGCGGCTACGACCAGCCGGACCATCAAGATTGGCCACACCGGAATCACCTGGCGGAACGAAGATATCGACCAGGCCATCAAAGACATCGCCGGACTGGGTTTCTACGGACTGGAGACCTTCGGCAATGTCCTGGATGCGTGGGAAGCCAATCTCGGCTTGACAGCTGTGCTGCATCAGCACACCGGTACTTGTGTGGAATCGCGCGAGGAGACCTACGCCGTGATGGAGGCAGTGGACACCCGTTACGGCGAAAATTGCGAAGGCATTCCTGGAGAAACAGGGCTGCCGGTTCCGGGTGTAGCATAATGTGGAACAACCGCTAGCTGGCGCGCGGCTCAGAAACGCGTTTACGTGTTCGCAGGTGCACACCGAGCCGCGACCGCAAGGGAGCGGTGGTCCAACGGAGGGAGGCGGATTGTGGATTTTGCCAGTTGCGCGTGGTGGGCGGCCCGGTTTGTTGCTCGAAGACCTGCATTGCTGTTTCTTTGCGCGTGCCTTCCCGGTACTGCCCAGCAAGCCCGTAAAACCTGGATGGACTATGGCGGCGGGGAGGATTCCTCCAAGTTTGTTGCGCTCACGCAAATCAATAAGTCCAACGTGAACCAATTGGAGGTCGCGTGGTCCTACTCGACCAAGGATGAGAACTCCTACTTCTTCAACCCGATCGTAGTCGACGACCTCATGTATGTGCTCGCGCGCAACAACTCCCTGGTGGCTCTGGACGCGTCCACGGGCAAGGAAGTTTGGGTGCACGAGAACCTCCGGGGAATCGCGCAGCGCGGTATTAACTACTGGGAGAGCAAGGACAGGAGAGATCGCCGGCTGATCTTCCAGATGAATCATTTCCTGGAGGAGATCGACGCGCGCACCGGAAAGTCGATCCTGTCATTCGGCAAGAACGGCCTGGTCAGCCTGAAGGAAGGCCTCGACCGGGATCCGCAGAGTTTCCCACGCATACAATCCGGCACACCGGGGAGGGTCTTCGAGAATCTGATTATCCTGGGCTCCGCTACGGGCGAAGGCTATTTCTCGCCGCCGGGCGATATCCGCGCTTTCGACGTGGTGACGGGCAAGATGGTCTGGATCTTTCACACCATCCCGCACCCCGGCGAATTCGGGTACGACACCTGGCCCAAGGATGCATGGAAGTACGCCGGTGGAACGAATACCTGGGGCGAACTCACGCTCGATGAGAGGCATGGTATTGTGTTCGCTCCCACGGGGTCGTCTACCTATGACTATTACGGCGCCGATCGCCTGGGGAGCGACCTGTTTGCCAATTGCCTGCTGGCGCTCGATGCGCGCACCGGCAAGCGCTTGTGGCATTTCCAGATGGTCCATCACGATTTGTGGGATTACGATGCTACTTCCGCTCCGCAGTTGGTGACCATCCGCCAGGATGGCAAAACGATCGAGGCAGTGGCGCAGGCGACCAAGCAGGGGTTCCTCTATGTATTCGACCGCCTCACCGGGAAACCCGTGTGGCCGATTGAAGAACGCCCGGTCCCGAAGAGTGACATGCCCGGAGAACAGGCATGGCCGACACAACCCTTTCCGACCGCCCCTCCTCCCTTCGCCCGCCAGAAAATGACCCCGGATGACGTGAATCCGTATCTGCCGGCCGAGGAGCGCGCCAAGTGGAAGGATCGGGTGGCGAGCGCGCGCACCGGCCTGTTTACTCCTCCGTCGATGCAGGAATCGGTAGCGCTTCCCGGCGCTCGCGGCGGGTCCAACTGGGGAACCACGGCGGCTAATGCCGATAAAGGCACCGTATATCTCTTGACGCAGGACTGGCCTTCGTTCTATAAGCTCGGAACGCAAATTCCCGGGGGCGGGCGCCGCGGCCGTGGGCCAATCCCGGTGCAGGATGGCCGCATCGCGTACGAGCAGAACTGCCAATCGTGCCATGGTGCGGATCGCGCGGGAACCGGAGCGGCTCCTTCATTGACCGATGTTGCGGCGCGAATGAGCGCGCAGGATTTTCGCCAGGTCGTGGTCACGGGCAGGGGCGAGATGCCCGCATTCCCGAGCCTGGACGGGCCTTCGTTGAACGACATCTTTGCATTTCTCGGCAGTCAGAATACGGGCCGCAACAACACCGCAACCCGGTCTCTGGGCGGACCGGTAGTGGCCTCCGGAGGCGCTCCCGGGGGCCTGGAAATCACGGTCGCGCAGTACGGCGGCATGGCAGGTCCGCCGTACCCCGAGGGCCTCGAAGTGCCTTCCGAGCGCTACTACACCGATTACGGCCTGAACTATCCGTACGTGATCGCTCCACCGTGGTCCTCGATCGTGGCGTATGACCTGAACAAGGGGACGATCAAGTGGCGCCAGCCGCTTGGGGACGACGAAGAAACCATCGCCGGCGGCGGCAAAGGCACCGGCCTTCCACGAGGCGGCGAGCGTCATGGAATGGTGATCACTTCCACGGGGCTGATCTTCGTAAACGCGCGCGACCAGAAGATGCGCGCGTTTGATGAGGAAACCGGGGCGCTGCTGTGGACTGCCGATCTGCCCGCGCCCACCGAAGGAATGCCGGCAATGTACGAAGCGAATGGACGCCAGTTCCTGATCGTTCCGGCCGCCGCAACTCCCGCACAAGATGGACGCGAGAAGAAAATCGTCGTGGCGCCGGGATCGAGAGCCTATGTCGCCTTCGCGCTGCCGCAGAAAGCTGCGGCGAGGTAGACGCTTCTACCCGCGCCAATGCACCATCGGCAAGCCCGCCACCGGGGAACGGAAATAAGGAATTCGATTGCCCTTCAGAGATCCGATGTAAACGGTACGGAGATCGGGTCCGCCGAACGTCACGCTGGCCATCCACGGCGCAATTCCCTGGCCCGTGGCGAATAAGACATCCTGGGTTACCTTTCCTTGAAAGAACTGCTGCTCGAGCGCGTCCACCTTCGCGGGGTCGCCCTCATCCAACAGTACCCGCAGGTCACCTTTGGGTGTCAGAACGAAAAGCTTGTCCGAGTAGACCAAGGTCCCCCACAGATTGCCGTAGCTATCGAAGGCAATGCCGTCCGGCCATGCGCCTTTTCCGAGACTGGGAGGGCCGAAGATCTCCCGGTCTCTCAAATTTCCTTTTGCATCCACACGCAACCGGCTGACGCGGCCGCCGGTAGTTTCCACCACATATAGGAACTCTTCTTTGGCATCGAAGCGTATTTCGTTAGTGAAGTGGAATCCATCGGCGACGATCCGGAACGTGCCATTCTCATAGCGAGCCACGTAGCCGTCATCGAGGTCGGTCCGAAGGGCGTGCATCCAGTTCTTGATCTTGGTGGAGACTGTGATCCAGATACGGTCCTGGGAATCCCGGAGCACGAAATTTACTTTGCCGATCGGCTGCCCGTCGATGCTGTCGGCAAGTACTCGGGAACGGCCATCGCGCGACATGACCTCCAGACAGTCCGTTCCGAAGTTGGAGATCAACAAATCCCCATTCCTAGCGAAGGCTAAGCCATTGGGGAGCGTGCCCTCCAGATAACGCGTGGCCTCGCTCGCCGCTCCGCGGAAGTGCTCCGACCGTTTCTGCGTAATGATCTGTTGCGAACCATCGGCGGCGATTCTGACAACACCGCCACGCGCATCGGCGGACCAGAGCGTTCCATCCGGTTCCGCGAGAATACATTCCGGCCGCTGCAGATTGGAGCCGATGTACTGCAGAGAAGCTTTGTCTATGTCGAAATCGAGAATTGGATTGGCTTGCATAAAACGCAATCAAATTGCGCTAGCAGCTTACCAACGGCCGGTTTTCGGCGTCAACCCTCTTATGCCTCTTGAGGCTGACGGCTGAGTTGCTGGGATATCTGTTGCGCCACCCCGCGAACCTGTTCCCCACAGATCCGGTAGCGCTCTTCGGGAAACCGCAACAAGGGAGCCGAGATGCCAATGGACCCGATGATGATGCCGTCCTGGTCGCGAACCGGCGCGGCCACGCAACGAATTCCGGCTTGCAGTTCTTCATCATCGGTGGCAAATCCCTGTTCTTTGATTTGCGCGCAGACCTCCGCCAGCCGCTCCAGCGAAACGATGGTCTGCTTGGTGTAAGAGCGCAGGGGTCCTGCGCCGAACAGCATGCGCAATCCGCGCTCATCGTAATCCGCCAATAGCGCCTTGCCATGTGCCGTGCAGTAGAGAGGCACCAGTTCACCGGTTTGACCCGCAATGGCAATCAGATTATTGGCGGCGACGTGATCGATAAATAAAGCCTGCCTGGCTTCGCGGATGGCCAGGTGGGCGGTTTCGTTGGTTTGGCTGGCCAGCAATTGGAGATGCTCATGCGAAACCCGGATCAGCATGTTACTCCAGTCGTATTGGCGCGAAAGACGCCAGACCACCGGGCCGAGGATGTAGTCCTTGCGTCCGGCGGGACATGCCAGAAAACCGCGGCGCTTGAGGGTATTGGCCAGCCGGAACACGCTGCTGCGATCGATCCCCAGGATCGCGGTCAGGTCTCCCAATGAAACAGGCTTCTTCGATCTGGCAACGGCCTCCAGAATGACAAGCCCGCGATCCAGACTCTGTATCAGGGGCGTCTGTTCGCCGTTACTGGCGGGTGGCATGGAACCCTCATTATACGAAAGCGCTCGTTATTCACCGCAGAGCTTTCATTGCCGCCTGGCGGACTCCACACCCGGAACCGATGCTCACTCGATATCAAAAATGAAGGCGCAGCGCGAACTGAACCAGCCTCGGGTTGTTCGCCTGCGACCGCACGAAGCCGAACGTCGACTTCGCCGCCGTCGTCGCCGTGGCGTCCGGCCTGCCGAACTGCACGCGGTTAAACAGGTTGAAGATCTCGGCGCGGAACTCCAGGCTCTTGGTCTCCGTCAGGTGCGTGTTCTTGAAAAGCGCGAAGTCGAAGTTGTTAATTCCGTGAGTCCGGACACCCGGGTCCGTACGGGACACGTTGCCGTAGGTGAAGGCGGCGGGCACCGTGTAACAACTCGTGTTCCACCAGCCATCCAACCTCGACTGAGCAGGGCCGTCCAGGACCGCATTGCAGCCCGGTACCACGTTGGGCCGCAAATTGGTGTTAAAACCTGTCAGGTTCGGAGTGGCGGTCATACCGATGGGAAACCCCAACTGGAACGTGCTGATGCCGTTGATGCCCCATCCCGAAATCAGCTTGTCGGCCACGCCTTTCACGTTCTGAAGGAGCATCTGGGATTTTCCGAAGGGCAGGTCGTACACGTAGCTCACCACCAGGCGCTGGCGCGAGTCCCAACTGGCCAGAGAGCGCTCGGCCCTCAGATTGTTTTGATCCTGGTAAGTGGCGGCGCTTTGCCCGCCGTCCAGCCAGTTGGTGTTGGACTCCACGTCGCTGATGAGCTTGGAGAAGGTGTAGGCAGCCAGCAACCGCCCGCCCGAAGAGAAGCGCTTTTCCGCCTTCAGTTGCAGCGAGTGGTAAGTGCTGTTGCCGGCCTTTGCGGTAGTCCGGAACCCCGTGTATTGCGGGAAACGCAGGAGAAGTTGCCCGCGCTGCACCGTCCGCTGCGATAGGACCCCGCTGCGAACATAGCCGAAGAACGGGTTGGGCACCTGATCGCGAAGAGCAGTCCCCAGGGAGAGGAACTTCGAGTCGATCACGTCCTCGTTTAATTCGTTAAGCGCCAGGTGGACGCCCCGGCTCGCCGCATAAGCCGCCTCCAGGGCAAAACCGCGCACTTCCCGCTGCAACGCGAAATTCCACTGCCCCACGTACCCAAACGCGTCCTCGCGGAACGGCGCTCGGAGGCTGAGGCCCAGCAGAAGGCTGGAATAGCTCGGGTCGCGCTGCGGCGACGGGATCAGGCCATCCGGGAACGGGTTGGACAGCGTGTTTACGGAGGTCACGGAATTATCCACGGTGGCTACCATGTTGTTGCCGAAAAGGTTGATCGGATGGCCGATGGCGGCCTCCCAAAACGGCGTGTCCGTTGGGATGTAGAAAATGCCGGCGCCCGCCCGGACTACGGTTTTGCTGCCCAGCCGGTACGCGGCGCCGAACCGGGGAGCAAACAGCCTGTAGTTCTCAGGCCGCACGCCCCGCTCCGGATGCCGCGGTGTGTTTGCCAGAACGTAGTCGCCCAGGACCTGCCGTCCGATCTTGTCCCCCACCGGATTGGGCGCGCTTGGATCCACACCGCCGATCCGGTCACGCTTCTCCATTTGGATCCCGGGGATCTCCCATCGCAGTCCGAGAGTCAACGTGAGTTTGGGGCTAACCTGCCACGTGTCGTTGACGAAATAGCCCTGATAGCGGGTAAAGTTCGCGGTCCAGTTGAGGGTTTCCGCGAGACCGCTATCGGGGCGGCCCAACAGGAAAGAAGCGAAGCTGTCGCCCGTAGCGCCGGGACTGGCGCCATTGGCTGCCGTAAAGCGATTGCTGAAATTCATGGTGCCGCCCGGATTGTTGTTCTGCCAATAGCTGTCGTCGAGTTGGCGCAGGTCCGCACCGAATTTCCACGTATGGCGGCCGGCGATCTTGGTGAGGTTGGCGGCGATGATGTAGTTGTTCGTCCGGGCGCTGATGCTGCCGGTAGAAATGGCGTCATAGGTGGCGTTGGTGAGCGCCATCCTCGTGAGCGTGACGCGGTCCTTCGGAAGCCCATCGACGAAGCTGGCTGGAAATCCCATGCTCTTCAAATCGATTCCCAGCGTTCCCGGCGTCCGGTCATTGTACCAGCGCATGTACGACAGTCTGACGTCCAGAATCGTAGTGGGGCTGAACAGGTACGTGTCGCCGAAGAGGGCTTGCTGGGTGAGAAAGTACTCCGGCGAGATCGGATCGCCCGAAACCAGCCCATTCCCGTACACATCGGGGCTTATGTTCTTGGACTCCCAACGCGTATAGCGGCCGAAGATCCGGTTCTTCGCCGATATCGTATGGTCCGCGCGCAAGTTGAATTGGTCGTTATCTCCACCCGTGCTGCCCTGTTTTGCGAAGTTGAACTGGTGCGTGATGGGATTGCCTGTAGTGTTGGGCTTCGCCCAATACGGGAAAGCGGCAAATTTTTTCGCTACCGGGTCGAACCGGCTGACAGGAATCATGTTGTTGGGAAAAGGTTGCCGCTGCGGTCCTGACGCCGGGCAGGCCCCGTTGTCGCCAGTCCCGCACTGGGTCGCCGGGTCGTAAATCGGAACCACGGCGCCGCTCGCATCACGGAGATCGGAAAAGTCCCCCGCCAACTGGTTCGCGGTCGGCACGGTGGTGGTGAAGAGCCGCCCGAAGCGCTGGCGGTAACCCTCGTAGCTCGAAAAGAAGAATGTCTTGTCCTTGACGATCGGGCCGCCCACGCTACCGCCGTACTGATTCTGCACGAAGGCCCCCTTGCCCGCGCCCGTGCGGTTAGCGAAAAAATCCGCGGCGTTCAGGCTCTTGTTGCGAAGGAACTCGTATAGGGAGCCGTGAAACTGGTTGGTGCCCGCTTTGGACGCCATGTTCACAACACCGCCCGTGTAGCGGCCGTATTCCGCGGTGTTGCTGTTGGTCTCGACCCGGAACTCGGAAACTGCATCCTGGGTAGGCACCAGCGCCGTCAGGTTGCCGTAGAAGATGTTCATCGGCACGCCGTCAAACAGCGATGTGCTCTGGTTCGCCATGCCGCCTCCGATCTGGTAGTTCCCCGCAGCGAAAACGTTTTGGCCCGTCAGCGGCGCCATCGACGACCCCTGCGGTACCACGCCCGGAACCAGGGCCACCAGATTTAACACGTTGCGTCCGTTCAAGGGAAGATCCTGTACGCTCCGGCCGGCCACTACCTGGCTCAGATTGGCGGTCTCGGTCTGGAGCGCCAATACTCCGGAGGTCACTTCGACGGTCTGGGTGACCTCGCCGACGGCCATCCTGACGTCGATACGGACTGTCGCTTCGACTGCGACCGTAATGTTGTCCTGCGTATAGCGCTGGAAGCCTGGTTGGGTGACCTCGATCTTGTAGCTGCCCGGCGGCAGGTTCACGAAGGCATAGTTACCCACGCTATTGGTCGTGGTCATTTGAACCGTGCCGGTTCCGTTGTTTGTTAGCGTAACGGTGACCGCCGGTATCACCCCGCTGTTGGGGTCGGTGACCGTTCCCACAATCGAACCGTAAAATGTCTGGCTAAACAGCGGCGCCGCCAAGAGCGCCATGCTGGCTATCAGAGTACTGAGCTTGTGCGGGAATCCCCCCCAGAACATACAGAACCTCCTTCTCCTTTTTGAAGCGCCAGTTCCCCCGATTAGCATCAAACGCCGGGAACGGGCGTGCGCATCACGCAACAAACATTGCGTGTGCGATGTTATCTGTTGAACCGGGTAAAGTCAAGCCAGAAGTTGTCCGCGACGGCGCGCATCAACGGAGCCCCTTCAGTGCTGCGCTGCGCATGGCCGGATCGCCGCTTTTGGAGGCCTTCTGGAAATGGATGCGTGCTTCCGCGGCGTTTCCGGTTTGGGCCAAAGCGGTCCCCAAGGCGAGATGCGCTTCGTAATATTCCGGATTGCGCTCGATAGCCGATTGAAACGCGCGGATCGCGTCGCCGGTCTTCTGCCTCGCCATTAGCGAATTTCCCAGTCCGTAGTATGCTTCGGCAAGCTGGGGGTCGAGGCGAATCGCCTCGCCATACTCATTTTCGGCTTCGGCAGCCTGTCCTGTCTCGAGCAGGGCATCGGCGTACTCGATGTGGAGCTGTGCCCCAGCCGGATCGAGCTTCACGGCTTCTTTGAATTCGGCAAGGGCCTGGTCCAACGACCGCATCAGCACGAGCAGGAGGCCATAGCCGTGATGCGCTTCCACGTAACCGGGATCTGCCGACAAGGCCTTCTGAAACTCGTACGCCGCTTCGGCCTGCCTGCCGGCGCCGGCCAGGAGATGGGCGAGATTGTTGTGCGCCTCCGCCATATCGGGTTGGACGGCAATTGCCGCGCGAAACGATGCTTCGGCAGCGGCCCGATTCTGCGTGTCCAACCATGCGAGGCCCAGAAGGTTTTGTGCATCGGAGCGATCGGGATCTGCCACCAGCGCACGTTCCAGAATCTGCCTGGCGCGATCGGGGTTGCCGCTGCGGAGATACGCATTTCCAAGATTGGTCAGGGCGATGGGATCAGGCGGCGGCTGGCCGCAGGCGCGCTCGCCGATTTCTATGGCGCGCGCCCAATTGCCGGAAATCGCCAGCGTCGCGGCCAGTTCCACCAGCGCGTCATGAAAATCGTTGCGGCGGCGGAGCGCCTCCTCAAACCAACGGATGGCCTCGCTAGTTTTTCCGGCCGCGGACTCCGCCTTCCCGAGCTCGAGATAGAACTCGGCGGCATCCGGCCTGCTGCGCGCCAGCGCCCGCTCGAGCCGAGGCAGGCCGGCATCGACATTGGATTTATGCTGTACCTGGGCTACAGCGAGGTACAGTTCGTTGTGCGGATGCTCGGGGTAGTACGCAACGACTTCTCCACGGTAGGGCGCCGCCTTTTCCGCAAGGGGCGCCAGGAAATCGCGTACAGGCTTGCGGCGCTGAATGAAGTGATCGGTCATGATGACGTGCACCGCGTCTTCCGCACGGCGCTTCCACATGTGGCAGTCGAGACAACTCGATCCGCCAACTGGTACGCCCGCCTGGTGCGCCGCGGCATGGCAGTTGCGGCACACCGTCACGTAGTGCGTGACCGCGGCTTCGCCGCGGAGCGCACGATGCGGATTGTGGCACGTGGTGCAGGTCATGCGGCTCTTGAGAAAACACGCGGATTGGCGCAGCCGATATGCCTGGTGCGCCACCTCGAACCGGTCGTCGAATCCGGTCCCCGGCGCATGATCGAAAAACTGTTCGTAGTCAGTAAGGGGCTCGCCCGGCCGGTACGAGAGCGGCGCCCGGCCGTAGTTCCGGATCGCGTTGGGAAGCCGCAGGCTCGTGGTTTCGAGGTGGCACTGCATGCAGGTATCCATCTGGCGCTCGCGGTCCAGGCGCGCCGGGTTCACGATGACCGCCCGGATCTGCGCCCGTGGCGCTTTTCCCGAGCCTGCCGCGGCCACATGTGCTGAACCGGGACCGTGACAACGCTGGCAATCAATGCCTTCGGCGATAGTATCCCCGGGGTATCCGTTATGGCAGAAGAGACACTCGTCCGGCACTGCGCGGCGGAAATCCTCTTGTTTCGCGTTGTCGTAGCCGGGGCTCATGGCCCAAGATCCGCCTCCTTCGGCGTACCAACTGACAGGCAACTCGATCAGTTTTCCATTGCCGCCGCGGTGCAGGTAGCTTCGGGCGTGATTACCGGAACCGATCACGTAATCGACCTGCTCCTCGACCACATTGGTCTCCCTGCCATCGAACCCGATTTGATGGCGGCGCTGGTAGAACCGGCCTTCGCGCTCGATCATCGTGTAATAGCGATCGGATGCCTTGTGATAAAGACTATGGCGTGCGCGGTAGTCCTCGACAGGATTCTCCGCGCCAGGGCGGTAAAACGACTGGCCCATGCCGGTAAGGCGATAGCTCTTCGCGATTTCCTGGTGGCAGCCGGCACAGACCATCGCATTGACGTAATCGGAGCTTGGAGCGGACGGGCGGTGAGCCCAGTGCCGGATTGCGACGAAAGCAGCCCAGGCCAGGACCACCACCAAGCCAAGAAGGAAAGATTTCTTGACGGCAGCGGATAGCCTTCGCAGCATTTCATCAGGGTACAATAACCGTTGCACAATGTGCATAGGCGTGCAGTTCGGCCGGCCGAATCAGATCGCCACCACGGCGGCGAACAACACGTTTGGAGTTGTGAGCACTCAGGTGAACGACCCGCGGTTAATCCAGATGGCATTGCGGCTCCGGTTCTGACCGAACCGGCCGCAGAGGGGATTCGTGGCCGCGAGCAGTAACTTTTTCTAAACCAACGATCCGGTTGGATGCAACGATGAGCGCCTCGTCGAAATTGTTGACGGTCGGACAGACGTGGCGCGGAATCAAGTAGAGGGCCTCACCGATTGCCGGCTGAGCGCCTGAATTGATTTCGATCGGGAGATGTTCTTCGCTTGGCTTCAGTGGAGTCCAATCGGGATAACCGGCCACGGCGCAGTTGGGAATGCCGGCATCGGCCGAGACGGCCTTGTGGCCGGCATCGCAGGTAACAACGTTCGCGCGCGGATGACTGACGACGGTCGAAACGACGACTGCGGCGGGCCGGTACCCCCACTCGGCAGGAAGTTGCGTGAGGCTGGTGACGTCGCTATAAACTACGGTCCCGGGCGAAGCGCGGTGGACGAATCCTGATTTACGGAAGGGCGCGTAAGTCGCGGCGCAGGGAAAGGCGGGGGTGCCGGAAGTAATCACCTCTTCGATCGGAAACCCGGAGCGCTCGAAAGCCTTGACGATTTCCATCAGACGATCGTATCCGCTGTGGGCAAGCTTTTCGCGCTGTTCGAAAGACGGCGCCGTGAGGTGACCATCGTAGTAATGAAGGCCCCGCAACGCCAATCCCGCATTCGCGATCGCGGCGGCCAATTCCAATATTGCAGGGAGGCGGCTCTGCTCGATGCCGGTGCGGTCC
>PSRJ01000183.1 GCA_003175985.1 Terriglobia bacterium | reverse complement strand
GGACACCAGCGCGCAGTATTTCGCGAACGCACCCCGCGTATAGTGCGGCGCGGGCGCCTGCCATGCCGCCAGTCGCCTTGTCAACTCCTCGGGGGAGACGTCGATATCCAGTACGCCGCGGTTCACATCCACCGTGATCGGGTCGCCTTCGCGCACGGCCGCGATCGGCCCGCCATCGTACGCTTCCGGCGTGACGTGGGCGATCATGAACCCGTGAGTCGCGCCGCTGAAGCGGCCGTCGGTTACCAGGGCTACGCTGTCGCTCAGTCCCGCGCCCACAATCGCGCCAGTCACGTGCAACATCTCGCGCATGCCCGGGCCGCCGCGCGGCCCTTCATAGCGGATGATCACCACGTCGCCGGCTTTGATCTTTCCGTTCAAGACCGCCTGCTGCGCGTCCTCTTCGCGCTCGAAAACACGCGCCGGACCGTGGTGCACCACGCGCTCGTGCCCGGCCAGCTTGATCACGCAGCCGCCGGGCGCCAGGTTCCCACGCAAAATAGCGAGGCCGCCGCGCGTTTTCAGCGGCCGGCTGAGCGGCCGGATCACTTCCTGGCCGGGGGTCTCTTTGGCTGAAGCCGCTTCCTCCGCGAAGGTGCGGCCGGTGACCGTCATTGTGGAAGCATCCACCAGCCTGCCCTCCACCAGGCGCTGCGCGATCACCCCAATCCCGCCGGCCTTATCCACATCCACCGCCATAAACCGCCCGCCGGGTTTAAGGTCCACGAATACCGGCGTGCGCGCGCAGATGGCGTCGAAGTCGTCGATGCTGAGCGGCAGTTCGGCTTCCCGCGCCATGGCCAACAGGTGCAGCACGGCATTGGTTGATCCGCCCGTCGCCGCAACTCCCGCGATGGCGTTGTCGAATGCCTTGCGTGTACAGATACCGCGCGGCCGCCGATCGTTGCGTACCGCATCCATAATGATCTCTCCGCAGCGGTAGGCCACATCGTTTTTTCGCTGATCCACTTGCGGCACCGCCGCTGTCCCCATCGGCGCCAGGCCGATCAGTTCCATCACGGTGGCCATCGTGTTCGCCGTGTATTGCCCGCCGCAGGCGCCCGCGCCAGGGCAGGCGTGATCTTCGATGTCCTTCAGCTCCGCATCCGTGATGCGGCCCGAGGCGTTAGCCCCCACCGCCTCGAACACTTCCATAATCGAGATGTCGCGCCCGTTGTGCTTGCCCGGCAGAATCGTCCCGCCGTAGAGGATGACGCCCGGAACATTGACCCGCAGCAGCGCCATGGCCGCGCCCGGAATAGTCTTGTCGCAGGCCACCAGCGCGACAATGCCATCGAACATGTGGCCGCGCACCAGCAATTCAATAGAATCGGCGATCACTTCGCGGCTCACCAGCGAAGTCTTCATGCCCTCGGTGCCCATGGTGACTCCATCGCTGATAGCGATGGTGTTGAACTCCATGGGGGTGCCGCCGGCGGCGCGGATTCCCTCTTTCACTTTGACCGCCAGCTCCCGCAGATTGTAGTTGCAGGGCATGGTCTCGATCCAGGTGTTGGCTACGCCGATGATCGGCTTTCGCAAATCGTCGTCGCTGAAGCCGACGGCCTTCAGCATGGCGCGTGCCGGCGCACGGTCCCGGCCCTGCGTGATGGTGTAGCTCTGCAGTTTCATAGTCGAATAGACTAGTGTAACGAGGAATCCCCATGGCAACCACCAGGCGTGACTTTCTCATGCGTGTCGGAGATGCCGGCGGCTGCGGCGCCGCCATGCCGGGCGAGGGGTGAAGGTGCTGATTCTGGGCGGCGGGATTGCCGGCCTGGTTCTACGGCCGTCAACTACGCAACCCCGTTTACGTGGCCTGGGGCAAGGTCCCCCACAACCTCGGTTCCTGGGTTCGTGGCTTTTCGCGCGCCCAGGGCAACGACGGCAATTACTACGAGGGTCCGTATAAGGAATTCAGCGTGCCGGACGACCGCTTTTACTTCGCCGGCGATCATTGCAGCCACCTGAACGCCTGGATGGAGGGCGCCATCTTTTCGGCGCACCGGTGCGTGCAAATGATCGCCGACCGAACGGGAAAGGGCCGGGTGGCCGGACGGATTTAGCCGGCCGTCCTGGTCCTTTGCGCCATTTTCTCCATTTCTTCCTTCATGCGTTTCTGCATTTCGGCGGGAGCGACGTCCTCCTTATGCGTCGCCAGAGACCACGAATGGCCGAAGGGATCGGTCAGTTTGCCGTAGCGGTCGCCCCAGAACATATTCGCCAATTGCATTTCAACCTTCGCTCCCGCATCCACGGCCTTCTGGAAAGCCGCATCCACATCTTTCACATAGAGGAAAATGCCGACAGGCGAGCCGCCTAGGGAGTGCGCCGAGCGATTGCCGCCCATTTCGTCGGACAGCATGATCATGGAATCGCCAATCTTCAGTTCCGCATGGGCAATTTTCCCCTGCGGACCCTCCATGCGGGCCACTTCGGTGGCGCCGAATGCCCGCTTGTAAAAATCGATCGCGCGCCCCGCATCCTGAATCACCAGATACGGCGTGACCGTGTGATAACCCTCCGGAATCGGTTTTACTTGATTTGCCATAAGGTTCCTTTCTGGGTGAAGTGGACGCTCCCCAGTCTACAGTAGAGCCGCTCTGCCGTTGTGTGCCGGACTGTACGTGTGCCGTGCGGTATTCACCGGGCAATCCAAACGCAAAACCGGGGCGTTTTGTGCCTGGCCGACGTCGCCAAATTCACCCAGCGATCTTCTTCCAGTCCTTCACCAGCCGCTCGGCCGTGCGCCATGCCAGGGCTTGCAAGGTAAGCGTCGGGTTGCGCGCGCCGTTGGTGCCCATCACCGAACCACCCAGGATGCCCAGATTCGGCGCTTCATGCGAGAATCCCCACGCATCCACGACGTTCGTCTCGGGGCTGAGGCCCATGCGCGTGCCGCCGAAAGCGTGTGTGGAGAGCGCCGGGCCGTTTCCCACGTTCCGGATCACTTCAATCGCCCCGGCCGCGCGGAACCACTCCTCCATTTTGGCGCTGGCGAACGTCGCCGCGCGCGGCTCGTTCTGCTTCGGACCGCTGGTCACGCGGCACACCGGATCGCCCAACGGATCGCGCACCTCCGGGTCCAAATCGAGGTACGTGTTCTCATACGGGAAGCTGTTGCCCTGCAGATAGGCCGAAGTCCAGCGGCCCGCGTTCTCGTGGATGAACGCTTTCCACTTCGCGCCCCATTGCGGCGCGCGACCGAAGGTGTTCATGGCCGCCGACGCGATCGGATGTTTCTCATGATAGGCGTGCAGGCTATAGCCGCCGATGAAACCCAGTCCGCTATGGTCGAAATTGTCATCCGCCCAATCGTCGACCACTACACCCTGCGCGATGGCGCCATACCAGGTGTTCAGGTCGAACGGGAACAGGGCCGTGCAGCCCACACCGGCCTGCGCATCCCAGTGACCGAAGTAGTGCTTGCCCACTTGACCGTGATTGTTCGATAGACCATTGGGAAAGGCCTTCGACTTCGAGAGCAGCAACAACCGCGTATTCTCATATGTATAGGACGCCAGCAAAACAGCCCTGGCTGGCTGGAAGTATTCCTTCCCCTCACGCAAGTAGAGCACTCCCGTGACCTTTCCGTTGTCGCCGGTAAGAATCCGCGTCACCTGAGCGTTGTCAAAGATCGTGAAGTTCCTCGTCTTCTGCGCGGCCGGAATTGTGGTGACGGCCGTCGAGTTCTTCGCGCTCACATGACATCCGCCGCGGTCGCAGTAGCCGTGATACGCGCACGCCGGCCTTCCGCGATACGGCTGCGAGTTGATGGCCGCAGGGCCGCGAAACGGATGCCATCCCAGCTTCTTCCCCGCCCGCATCATCAGCTCGGTAAATTCGGTATCGCGCAGCGGCGGCATCGGATATTCGCGCTGCCGCGGCCCCTCGAAGATGTTCCCGCGCGAGTCGATCGCGCCGCGGATATTCCCGGCCTTTCCCGAAACGCCGATCTCGTATTCGACGATGTCGTAGTACGGCTCCAGGTCGTCATACGTGATGGGCCAATCTTCGAGCGTCGTCCCCGCCGGGATAGAACTCGCGCCGTAGCGTTTCGTGGCCCGCGAGCGGACTTGGAAATCCCAGGGATTGAGCCGCCAGCTCTGGGCGTGGTAGTGGATCGAAGTGCCGCCGACTGCATTCATCATCGGATGGTTCGCGGCTTGGCGCGCCGGCGTCCCGTCGCTCGTGCGAAATGTCGGAACTTCGCGTTTCACCTTCGTTCCTGTGGTCACGAGCCCGCGCACGTTGTTGTGGACCTCGTCAGGCCGGAAACTCCGCGGGTCCATCCAAGTGCCCGCCTCGATGCCCGCTACCCTTAACCCGGCGCGCGCCAGCGGCAACACCGCCACTCCGCCTGCTGCTCCCAGGCCGATAACCGCAACATCCACCTGCTTCAGAGTGATCGCCATCTGCCGCTCCTCTCGATATGATAGAATCCCCGCCAAATGATTACATTGCGGATTCTTCTGGCACTCTCGGCTGCCGCGTTTCTTCATGCCCAATCCCGCACGCTGGATATCTACTGGGTCGATGTCGAAGGCGGGGGCGCCACTTTGATCGTCAGTCCCTCGGGCCAGTCGATGCTGGTGGATGCCGGCAATCCCGGTAACAACGACCGCGACTCGCGGCGTGTCTTCGACGCCGCCAAGGCCGCCGGCCTGAAGAAGATCGATATGGTCGTTACCACGCATTATCACGGCGATCACGTGGGCGGCGAGCCGGCGCTCGCCAAGCTGATCCCCATCGACAAGTTTTATGACCACGGCGACTCGATTGAAGCGGGAAACAATCCGCAGACCAGCAAACTCTGGGCTGACTACCAGGCGATTTCCCAGGGCAAGCGCGCCGTTGTGAAACCCGGCGACAAGGTCCCGCTCAAAGACGTAAACGTTACGGTGGTGAGCGCGAATGGCGAAGTGATCGCGAAGGCCATCAACGGCGGCGGGACCAACGAATTCTGCAAGGACGCGCAGACTAAAGACACCGACAAGACCGAAAACGGCCGCAGTACCGGAATGCTCATCACCTACGGCAAATTCAAGTTCCTCGATGTCGGCGATCTCACTTGGGATCGCGAGATGATGCTCGCTTGCCCCGTGGATAAGGTCGGCACGGTCACGCTGCTCCAGGCGACGCATCATGGGTTCGTCAATGGACAATCGGGCGCGCCGGCGCTGATCTGGGCGCTGAAGCCGCAGGTCGTGATCGTAAATAACGGCCCGCGCAAAGGTCTGGAAGGCAACGCGTGGGACACCATTACGAAAATCTCGGGCCTCGAAGACGTCTGGCAGATTCACCGCGCGCTCAAGAACGACGCCGCGCACAATACGAAGGACGATCAGATCGCCAACTTTGAAGAGACCGCAGACTGCAAGGGCCAATGGCTCAAGGCGTCCGTATCGAAGGACGGTAAATTCACCGTGACCAACGGCCGCAACCAGATGAGCAGGACTTACCTGGCGCGCTAAGGCAACCGCGCCGCGTTGCGCGCTCGCTCCAGTATCTCCTCGACAACCGCGGTTTTCGCGTCTGCATAGTCCTGAACCTTTTGCCACTCACGCTCCGCCAGCATACGCTTGGTTCGGGCATAGAGCTCACGGTCGTCTTCGTTGATTCGCAGCCAGTCGCGAAACGCCAGCATTCGGCCGATCTCCGGACAGCCCGTGGAGAAAACGTGCAGATTCACCCTCTTCTCCGGATCCCGGAACATCCGGTGCTCATGCCACTCGGGCTCGCGGATGTGAAGCTCGTAACCGGCATGTAACAGCAGCGCGGTATATTCTTGTTCTTGGGCGGAGTCAGCAACGACGAGCACGATATCGATCACCGGCTTCGCGGACAGGCCAGGCACGGAAGTGGAACCCACGTGTTCTACGCGCAGCGCACGGCTCCCGAGCGCCGTTTGTATTTTTCCGGCCTCGTATTCGTAGCGGCGCGGCCAATCCCTGTCATAATCGCAAATGCGCACCTTGCGATCCATCACGGCGTTCTTGATTCTCGCACCTGCGCTTTTGCCCGCTCAAGAGGACACGCAGGGGCCTTCCGATGGTCTCGGGCCGTTCCGAAGCCGCCTGTGGGTCTCCGTTCAAGGGAATTTCATTCGGCAGCAGCACTCGGCGTTCCCCGCGCGATATTCCGGCACGAATAGTTTTCTCCCCGATCGCGAGCACGCCACCTCGCGAGTCGAGACGCTGTACACAGGTTTTCGCATCACCAAAAGGCTCGAGATACTCGCAGATGTCGAAAGCGCCGGCGGCGCAGGCCTCAGCACTGCGCTCGGCATCGCCGGCTTCACCAACGTGGATGTTGTGCGCAATCCGACACTGGGTGAGGAACCCTATTTGGCTCGTTTAATGCTGCATTACACCATCCCCTTGAGCAAAAGGACGGTTGCGGCTACGCGTAATGCCTTCTCGCTCTCAACGGCAGTCCCCGCCCGCCGTTTGGAGCTGCGCCTGGGAAAGATGAGTGCGGTCGATTTTTTCGATGTGAACTCGGTAGGCAGTGACAGCCACCTGCAATTCATGAACTGGTCGATCGTGAACAACGGCGCGTATGACTACGCGGCAAACACGCGCGGGTACACCTACGGGTTCTTGGCGGAGTATTATGCCGGCCGGTGGGCCGCCCGCTTTAGCGAAATGCTGATGCCCACGGTAGCCAACGGACAGGAACTGGACTGGAACATTTTTCGCGCGCGCGGAGAGAACTTCGAGGTGGAATATCGTGCAAGCACTCTTCGAGACCGCGCCGGCTCCGTGCGCGCGTTGGCCTTTGTGAATCACGCCCTCATGGGCAGCTACCGGCAGGCGATCGACGGCTATCTTTCCGGCAAAGACTCTATTCCCGACGTCACGCTTTACCGCAGGCAGGGCAGAGTGAAATACGGGTTCGGTCTCAACGCCGAGCAGGAGCTGACTCCGTTGTGGCGCGTCTTTGGGCGTCTCGGCTGGAACGAGGGCGCGAACGAATCGTTCGCCTACACCGAGATCGACCGCACAGCCGCAATCGGCTGTGATTTCCGGGGCAAGCCCTGGCGCCGCTCGTCCGATAAGATCGGCGCCGCATTCGTAACGAACGCCATCTCCGGCGATCACCGGCGCTATCTGGCCCTGGGAGGGCTAGGCTTCATCCTGGGCGATGGCGCATTACGCTACGCCCGGGAGCAGATCTTCGAGGCTTACTACACCGCTCACATCTGGCGCGGCATCTCGTTCGCCGTCGATTACCAGCACGTCACAAACCCGGGTTATAACGAGGATCGCGGCCCGGCCTCGGTTGTCGGTTTCCGCGTTCACGTGGAAGATGCGGTACCGTTCGACAAAAGAAGCGGAAACTAGAGGCGCCTCGCGCTTTGTACTTATGCCACGCTCACCGCTTCCGGGGTAAATGTCAGGTCGCCGCTTTCGCCGGCGGCATCCACCAAAACCGTTTGCCCGTCCTTCACCGCGCCTTGCAAAAGCAACCGCCCCAACGGCGTTTCGATCTTCTTCTGAATCGCCCGCTTCAACGGCCGCGCGCCGTATGCCGGATCGTAGCCCGTGCGCACCAGGTTCGATCGTGCCGCGTCGGTCAGCTCGAGCGTAATGTGGCGATCGGTCAGGCGCTGGCGCACACGCGCAAGTTGAATCTCAACGATCTGCTTCAAGTGTTCCTCCGCAAGCGAGTGGAACACGATGATTTCATCCACGCGGTTGAGAAACTCCGGACGGAAGTGGTGGCGCATTTCATCGAGGACCGCTTCTTTCATCCGCTCGTAGCCTGCGCCCGCGAAACTCCCTCGGTATTCAAGGATCCGCTGGCTGCCCACATTCGAGGTCATGATCACAATGGTGTTCTTGAAATCCACCGTGCGGCCCTGGCCATCGGTGAGCCGGCCGTCATCCAGGATCTGCAGCATCACGTTGAACACGTCATGGTGCGCTTTTTCGATTTCGTCGAAAAGGATCACCGAATACGGCCGCCGCCGCACGGCTTCCGTCAACTGCCCGCCTTCCTCGTATCCCACGTATCCGGGAGGAGCCCCCAGCAGGCGGGCCACGGTGTGTTTCTCCTGATATTCCGACATATCGATGCGGATCATGGCGTGCTCGTCATCGAACAGGAATTCCGCCAGGGCCCGCGCCAGCTCGGTCTTACCGACGCCCGTAGGTCCCAGGAAGATGAAGCTTCCCACCGGCCGGTTGGGATCCTTGAGTCCGGAGCGCGCGCGGATCACTGCTTCCGCCACCGCCGTGACGGCCTCATCCTGACCCACCACGCGCTTATGCAACTCCTCTTCGAGATGCAGCAGTTTTTGCATCTCGCCTTCCAGCAGCCTGGTGACCGGCACGCCCGTCCAACGGCTCACGACCTCGGCGATATCTTCTTCATCGACCTCCTCCTTGAGCAGCCGCGACTGCGCGCGCTGGCGGTCGAAATTATCAGACTCCTGGTGCAACTGGCGCTCGAGCCCGGCCAGCTTGCCGTATTTCAGCTCGGCCGCGCGGTTGAGATCATACTGCCGCTCGGCCTGCTCGATTTCGACCTTGGTCTGTTCCACCTGCTCGCGAAGCTGGCGCAGCCGCTGCACGGCATTCTTCTCGCTTTGCCAGCGCGCGGTGAGCGCGTCGGATTCGGCGCGCAGATCGGCCAATTCCTTTTCGAGCTTCGACAGACGCTCCTTCGACGCGGCATCCGTTTCCTTGCGCAGGGCCTCGCGCTCGATTTCAAGCTGCATGATGCGCCGGCGCGTTTCGTCCAGTTCCGCGGGCATGGAATCGATCTCGGTGCGCAGCCGCGCGGCCGATTCGTCCACCAGGTCGATGGCCTTATCGGGCAGGAAGCGGTCGGTGATGTAGCGGTTCGAAAACACGGCCGCGGCCACCAGAGCCGCGTCCTTGATGCGAACCCCGTGGTGCACTTCGTAGCGTTCCTTCAAACCGCGCAGGATCGAAATGGTGTCTTCCACAGAGGGCTGATCCACCAGCACCGGTTGGAAACGGCGCTCCAGCGCGGCGTCCTTCTCAATGTGCTTGCGGTATTCATCGAGGGTCGTGGCGCCGATGCAGTGCAGCTCGCCGCGCGCCAGCATAGGCTTCAGCAGGTTGCCGGCGTCCATGGAGCCTTCCGCTTTTCCGGCTCCCACCACCGTATGCAGCTCGTCGATGAAGAGCACGATCTCGCCGGCCGACTCCTGCACCTCTTTCAGCACAGCCTTCAATCGCTCTTCAAATTCGCCGCGGTATTTGGCGCCCGCGATGAGCGCGCCCATATCGAGCGCTACGATTCGTTTGTTCTTGAGCCCCTCGGGAACATCGCCGCGCACGATTCGTAGCGCCAGCCCTTCCACAATGGCCGTCTTGCCGACGCCGGGTTCTCCGATGAGCACCGGGTTGTTCTTCGTGCGCCGTGACAGGACCTGGATTACCCGGCGAATCTCCTCATCGCGGCCGATCACCGGGTCGAGCTTGTTTTGCGACGCCAACTTCGTCAGATCGCGTCCATAGCGTTCCAGCGCTTCGTAGGTGGCTTCGGGATTCTGCGACGTGACGCGCTGGTTGCCGCGAACCTCGCGCAGCGCCTGCATCAGCCGCTCCCGGGTCAGGCCGAACTCTTTCAGAATTCGCCCCGCGGCGCCATGGTCGTCGGTAGCGGCCAGCAGGACGTGCTCCACCGAAATGTACTCGTCCTTCAGCTTGTGTGCTTCGTCCTCCGCCACGGCGAGCAGGCGGTTCAAACGTGAAGTGATATACACCTGGCCTGGGGAACTCCCGGTGCTGCTCACCTTTGGCATGCGGTCGAGTTCGGCTTCGCAGCGCCGCGCCAGTTGGTCCACCGCGATTCCGGCCTTCGTCAGAATCGAAGGCGCGAGTCCGCCCTGCTGCTCCAGAAGCGCGGCGAGAAGGTGTTCGACATCGATCTGCTGATGGCCGTAGCGTGTGGCCTTGGTCTCCGCGGAGCGGACCGCCTCCTGCAGTTTCTCAGTGAAACGATTGATGTCCATGCTTCTATTATCGCGGCGGCTGCCGCCGCTTGTACGCCTACGACACGCTCATCCGGATCAGTTGCTCGGCATGCTTGAGGGCTTCCGGAGTGAGCTTCTGGCCCGAGAGCATGCGGCCGATTTCGCGTGTCCGCGCCGCGGCGTCCAGTTCCTCCACGGCTGCCACTGTGCGCCCTTGCAGTTCGCGCTTGTGGACGCGGTAATGGTAGTCGGCGAACGAGGCAATCTGCGGCAGGTGCGTGACGCACAGCACCTGGTTGGAAGCCGCCAGTTTCTTCAGGCGGCGGCCAACACCTTCGGCCGCGCTGCCCCCGACTCCGGCATCCACTTCGTCGAATACCAGTGTGCGGATCAGCGCCGTCCGCGGTCCGCTCAGGCACGTCTTCAGAGCCAGCGCGATGCGCGAGATCTCGCCGCCCGAGGCGACTCTCTCCAGCAGGCGCGGCTCTTCTCCCGGATTCGGGGACACCAGAAAATCGATCCGGTCGGCGCCTTCCGCGCACCACGAAGCCGGCGCGAGCGCCACGCGGAAAACGGCCCGCTCCATGGCGAGTTGCGCCAACTCGGCCTCGACCCGCTTTTCCAGTTTGCGCGCGGCGGCCGTTCGCGCCAGCGTCAAGTCCGCTGCCAGCGTTTCGAATTCCGCCGCGAGCTTCGTCTGTTCGGCGCGGAGCGCCTCCATGCGTTCGCCCGCGTGCTCCACCGAGGCCAGTTGCCTGCGGACCTCCTCCAGGAATGCGAGAATCTCCGGAATCGACTGCCCGTACTTCCGCTTCAGCTTGCCGATCGCTTCCAGCCGGCTTTCCAGTTCGTCCAACCGTCCGGGGTTGGCGTCCAGCCGCGCCAGGTAATCGCGCAAGGTGTAGGAGGCTTCCTGCAGGGCAAGCGCAGCGGCCTTCAGCGGTTCGCGGATCGTCTCCAGCGTGGTGTCTATCCGGCACAGCTCGTCCACGCGCTTCGTGGCCACGCCCGCCAGCGAAAGCGCCGATTCCGGGCTGTCATAAAGCGCGGCATAAGCAGCGCCCGCCAGTTCCTGCAGGCGGTGAATGTTCTGCAGCACGCGGCGTTCGTTTTCGAGCGCCGCATCTTCTCCTTCTTCCAGCGCCGCGGATTCGATCTCTTTCCGTTGAAATGACCAGAGATCCACCAGACGCAGCTTTTCCTGCTCCGACCGTTCCAGCTCTTCCAACTCCGCACCCGCCGCCCGCCACCGGCGGTAAACGGATTCCACGCGATCGCGCAGATCGGCCGTGCCGGCAAACGCGTCGAGCATGTCGCGCTGCGCTTCGGCTGAAAAGAGAAGCTGCTGATCGTGCTGGCCGTGAATATCGGCGAGATAAGGGGCCAGATCGCGCAGCAGGGAGACGGCCACCGGACGGCTGCCGAGATACGCGCGCGATTTCCCCTCCGCCAGCACCTCACGCTCAATCAGAAGATCGCCGTCTTCCAGTTCGATGTGCGCCGGCTCGAGCAAGCGGCGAACGGGCGCCGCATCGCGAACTTCGAAAATCCCTGCGACACGCGCGCGTTTCTCGCCGCTGCGGACCATGTCCGCCGATGCTCTCCCGCCCAAGAGCAGCCCCAGGGCGTCCACCACAATCGATTTGCCGCTGCCGGTCTCGCCTGTCAGCAAATTGAGCCCAGCGTGGAATTGTATGCGCAGCCGCTCGATCACCGCGTAGTTCTCCACTACCAGTTCCAGCAGCATGCTGACGCATTATAACTTGGGGCAATTTCGCCGTAGTCTTTTCAGTGCCCGCGCACGTCTATGTGATAGATTTGGGAAAGGAGACGTATTGACCTTCGCAGTCCCGTTTGCCTTCCTTTTACAAGTGAATTTATGGGAGATGGTCCAGCGCACTGACGCTCTGGAACGGGCAGTTGTCGTCCTTCTGATCGGTTTCTCACTTTTCTCCTGGGCCGTTGTTTTTTCCAAGTGGAGCGCGTTGCGTTCCTCGCGCGCGGCCAATTCCCGCTTCCTCCGTGCCTTTCGCAAGTGCAAGGGGCTGGAAGCCGCGGTCGGCGTTGCCGAGCAGTTTCGTCCGTCCCCCCTGGTAGGCGTTTTCGATTTCGGATATGAAGAGGTCGAACGGCAGGTGAAGGCGCGCGGCGCGCTCACCAACCGGACCGCGATTGAACGGGCGCTCCAACTCGGCATCAGCGAGGAACTGGCCAAACTGGAACGAAACATGCAATGGCTCGCCACTACGGCTTCGGTGACACCCTTTATCGGATTGTTCGGCACGGTTTGGGGCATCATCCGCGCGTTTCAGGATTTGGGTCAGCAGGGCAGCACGAGCTTGCGCGCCGTGGGCCCCGGCATTTCGGGCGCGCTGATTGCCACGGCCTTCGGATTGTTCGCCGCCATTCCCGCGGCCATCTTTTACAACCAGTTCGGCCACGGCATTCGCCAGATCGGCGCGCGCATGGACGATTTTTCCCTGGAGTTTCTGAACCTGGCCGAAAGAAGCCTGGGGGATTGAGATGGCGCTTTCGGTCAATGGCGGGGGCTCCGGTTCGCGGCGGCGCGGCGGCATGACGCTCTCCGAGATCAACGTCACGCCTTTCGTTGATGTCGTACTGGTGCTGCTCATCATCTTCATGCTTACGGCGCACGTAATGGAGTTCGGAATCGAAGTTGACGTACCGAAGGTGCGGGCCGTGAAGGACAGCGCGCAGGAATTGCCCCTGGTTACGCTGACCAAGGATGGCATGACCTACCTCAACGAGACCCCCACCAACATCAACGATCTGCCGCAAGCCATCGCGCAGCGATTCGGGAAAGCCAAAGGCGTCTATGTTCGCGCCGATAAGGAAACGATTTGGGAGGCGCTGGCGCAGGTGGTCTCCGCGCTGGGGCAGGCCGGGCTTCAGGTGAACATGGTCACGCAGCCGGAAGACACGGCGGTCAAGAAGCGGTAATGAGCGCGCGCGCCGATATTCTGGACGCCCCGGAACCGCTCGGCAGATGGCTGGCCGGCTCGGTGGTGCTGCACGTGCTACTGGCTGGAGGGGTCGTAGGTTTTAACTGGATGGAGAACCGGCCCCGGCAGGTGTTTGGCGATATCAACGGCGGCCGCTTGGGGTCGGTGGCCGTCAACGTGGTTTCGACGATTCCGATACCGAGTCGCAGCGGCCCGGTCAATCCGGTAGCCAGCGATACCGAGTCTGTGGCGCCGACGCCGCCTCCCAAGGCCAAGCCCAAGCCGCAAGTGAAGCCGCCCGAACCGGAGGCGATTCCCATCAAAAGCCGCAACGCGAACAAGCGGCCCTCCGAACAGGCGGCGGAGCGCAACAAGTTTCGCGAGCAGCAGCAGGATGTTCCCAACCAGCTCTACACTTCGCGGCAGGCCGTGGTTTCGCCGCAGTATGGAGTGGTGGGGGGCGGTGGCGTGGGAGTGGGCAACAACTCCCCGTTCGGGCTCCAGTTCGGCTGGTATGCCAACCTGCTGCGCGACAAGGTTGCCCGCAACTGGCGCACCAACGATCTGGACCCGCGGCTGCGTTCGGCTCCCCAGGTGATCGTCACGTTTACCATCCAGCGTGACGGCGGTGTGCCCGTCAATTCGGTGAAAATCGCGCAACGCAGCGGGAACGCGGCCCTGGATTATTCGGCGCAGCGGGCCATTCTGGATTCGGCGCCGTTTCCCGTGCTGCCCGGCGGTTTTCCACGAAACGACGCGGACGTAGAATTTGTATTTGAATTGAGGCGCTAAATGAAAAAGCTGGTCTGTTTTGGAATCGCGGCCGGCGCCGGCCTGGTGCTCCTCACCGCGCAGGATATTCGCGTAAACCTAAGCAAGGAGCCCCGGCCGGCAGTGGCCATCCCCGATCTTCGCGGCGCGGGCGCCGCCCAGAATCTGATGCCCGCCTTCAATCAGACGCTGTGGAGCGATATCTCGAGTTCGCCGTTCGTCAAACTGGTCCCTAAGACCATGTATCCGACCACCGTGCCCCAGCAGCCTTCGGATTTCCGCGAGCCGCCGCCGGTGGTGGAGACCCCGCGCGGGCGTAAGGGCACGCCGGAAATCGTCACGCCGCAGACCGGCGGCGGGTTGTGGATGTCCGACTGGTCAGGCCCTCCCGTTTCGGCTAATTATCTGGCCTTCGGGTATACCGCCGTGCAAAACGACGTGCTGGTGCTCTACGGCTGGTTCTTCGATCTCAGCCGGGGCACGCCCGCCAATGCCCAGGTGATCGCCAAGCGTTACCTCAGTTCTGTCGATGACGCCGGCGCGCGCAAGGTAGCCCACGAATTCGCCGCCGATATCCTGGCCGTCTTCGGCGCCAAATCGCTGTTCGGCTCGAAAATTGTCTTCGTTTCCAACCGAACCGGGAATAGATTGAATAAAGAGATCTGGATGATGGATTACGACGGGTCGAACCAGCGGCAGATTACGCGATTCAATTCGCTCTCCATTCAACCGGCAATTTCTCCCGATTCGTCAAAAATCGCGTTCACTAGCTACGCTCGCGGCAATCCTGCTATAGTGATTTTTTCGGTAGATCCGGTTCGGCAACTGCCGTTTTATAACCAAGTCGCCTCCGTCAACGAGACGCCCGAATTTACGCCAGACGGAAAACAGATTGTTTACGCCTCTTCGGCCAGCGGCTGGACTCAGATCTACGTCGCGAATGTGGATGGCAGCGGCTTGCGGCGAATCTCTTCAACCAGCGCCATTGAGGTCGAGCCCAAGGTAAATCCGAAGACCGGGGCCGAAATTGCCTTTGTTTCGGGCCGATCCGGCCCGCAGCAGCTTTACCGGATGAATCTGGATGGCGCCGACGTGGAACGCTTGACGCCCGGCGAGGGCGAGGCCTCCAATCCTTCGTGGAATCCCGATGGCCAGTTTCTGGCGTTCTCGTGGACGCGCGGCTACGCAACCGGGAACTTCAACATCTTTGTAATGGACGTCGCCACGCGCAAATACACGCAATTAACGCACAGTGAGGGCCGGAACGAAAACCCGAGCTGGGCGCCCGACGGGCAGCATATCGTCTTTATGTCGACGCGCACAGGGTCGCCCCAGATCTGGTCGATGCTGGCCGATGGAACCCAGGTGCAGCAGCTTACTAACCAAGGCAGTAATTGGTCCCCGATATGGGGCAAGTAGTGGAAAAAGTTCAGGAGACGATGTTCATGTTCAGCACACGGAAACTGATTCTCATCGCGATGGCGGCGATGCTGGCGATGTTCGCAGCGGGCTGCAAAAAGAAGGTGCCGCCGCCGCCCCCGCCACCACCGCCGGCGCCGGCGCCGGTTCAGCCCACTCCGCCGACGCCGGTCGCGCCGCGGATCACCCAGTTCTCGGCGGAGCCGACTTCGATCCAGCGAGGCCAGTCTTCGACCCTGCGGTGGGAGGTCACCGGGGAAACCACCAGCATCGCGATCAATAATGGAATCGGCGCGGTGATGGCAGCCGGGAACCAGCGGGTATTCCCGAACGGCTCGACCACCTACACCTTGACGGCCACGGGCCCGGGCGGCACGACCACCGCCTCGGCGACCATCAATGTGACCGAGCCTCCGCCGCCGCCGGCGCCGGCCCGCCAGCCGCCGCCGACGGTCTCGTTCGAAACGCGCCTGAGCACCGACGTGCAGGATGCCTACTTCGATTACGATAAAAGCGATATCCGCAGCGATGCGCGGGATGCCTTGAATAAAGACGCCGCCGCGCTCAAGAGCATTCTGGCCGACTTCCCGAATGCCAGTATCGTCATCGAAGGCCATTGCGATGAGCGCGGCTCAGCCGAGTACAATCTCGGGCTGGGAGACCGGCGCGGCACCGCGGCCAAGGATTTCCTGACGCAACTGGGAATCCCCGCCGACCGTCTCAAAACCATCAGCTATGGCAAGGAGCGGCCGCAGTGTACCGACTCCAACGAAACCTGCTGGCAGAGGAACCGCCGCGCCCACTTCGCGCCCGGCCAGTAGGCCCGCGCTGTAGGATGGTTACAGGAACACCACACGGAATACGGGGCGGCTTCTGAAAGGCTGCCCCGCTTCCAGTCAGGAGGACCGCGTGAAAGTACGATCCCTCGGCGTGCTGCTGGCGCTTTTGTTTGCGCCCGCGTATGCGCCGGCCGCCAACCGCGAAATGCAGGAATTACAGCGGGATGTCGCCCAGCTTCAGGACCAGGTCAAAACTCTGCAGAACATGCAGAACGAGAAGCTTACCGAGTTAAAGACGCTGGTCCAGCAGTCGATCAATGTCGCCGATAAGGCAAGCACCAGCGTCGCTGTGATTCAAAGCGGCTTGCAGCAGAACCTTCAAGATCAACAAGCCAAGGTAGTGACACCCGTAGTCGGGCTGGCGACCCGCATGGACCAGATGAGCACCGATCTTCGCACACTCCAGGGCGCGGTTTCCGATTTGACCAGTCTCATCTCCAAATTGCAGGTGCAGCTCACCGACCTCAATAACGCTGTGAAAGTGCTGCAAACGCCGCCGGCGCCGCCGCCCGCCGCGCCGGGCGCCCCCGGTCCCGGACCTCAAGCCGCTGCGGATACCCCGACCATCAAAGCTACCGACCTTTACGAAAATGCCCAGCGCGACCGCAGCAGCGGCAAGCTCGACCTCGCCTTGCAGGAGTTCTCCGATTACCTGCGGTGGTATGGCAACACCGATCTGGCGCCGAATGCCCAGTTCTACATTGCGTACATCCACTACTCGCAGGGGGATTTCGACGACGCACTCAAAGAGTTCGATACGGTGCTGGAAAAATACCCCGACGACATCAACAAACGCCCGGACGCTCTCTATTACAAGGGCATGACGCTGGTGCGTCTGGGCCGGCGCACGCAGGGCGCCGACGAATTCAAAGAGCTGCTGAAGCGTTATCCCAACCATGACCTTTCCCGCCCGGCTTGCAACCAACTGACCACCATGGGGCTGAAATGCGCGGCGCCCCGCGCAGCAGCCCCTACGGGCCCCCGCCGTAAGAAGCAGTAGTCCTTCCCTCCAGTTCCTCATCCTGCCAGCGTTATAATTTAAGTTTCACCAGAACATTCCGTGCCAGACTTTATCCGGATTCGCGGTGCGCGCGTCCACAATCTCAAGGACATTTCGCTTTCCATTCCCCACGATCAGTTGACCGTGATCACTGGTGTCTCGGGATCGGGGAAGTCCTCGCTGGCGTTTGACACAATCTACGCCGAGGGCCAGCGGCGGTACGTGGAATCGATGTCGGCGTATGCGCGCCAGTTTCTGGAGCGCATGGAGAAGCCGGCGGTGGAAGAGATCGATGGCATCGCGCCCGCCGTGGCCATTCGCCAGAAAAACAGCAGCCGCAATCCGCGATCTACGGTCGCGACTTCCACTGAATGCTACGACTTCCTGCGCCTGCTGTTCGCCCGCGTGGGCCAAACCTTCTGTCCCACCTGCGGCACGCGCGTGAAGAAGGATTCCGTAGATGAGGTGGCGGCCAAGCTCCTCGAGCTTCCGGAAGGCTCGCGCTGGTACGCGCTGTTCCCCTGCGGAGATCATGCCGGCGCGGCGAGCCTGCGCGATCATCTCTTCGAGCTGCGGAAGAAGGGCTTCAACCGGCTGTTCCAAAGCGGCCGGACCTTCGAATTCTCCACGCCCGAATCTCTGCTGGATATCGATTTCTCGAAGCCCGTGTTTGTGCTGGTGGATCGCGTCGCTATCGGGCCGGATCTTCACCAGCGCCTGGTGGATGCAATCGAAATCTGCTATCGCGAAGGCGGCGAGTTCCTCTTCGAACCGGCCGCGGGCGGCGAGCGGCTGCGCTTCAACGAGAAGTTCCAGTGCAAGACGTGCGGCACGGAGTTCAACGAGCCGGAGCCGATTCTGTTCAGCTTCAATTCGCCTTTCGGCGCCTGCCCGCGCTGCCAGGGATTCGGCAACACCATCGATTACGACCTGAACCGCGTGATTCCCGACCCCAGCCTGTCGCTCGATGACGGCGCCGTGGATCCGTGGAACAAGCCGAAATATCGCGCCTGGCTCGCCAATTTCAAGAAATCGGCGCGCGGCAAAGTCCGCTTCCGCACTCCTTTCTGCGACTTGACGGAAGAGGAGCGGGACACCGTCAACGATTTCATTCACCGCTTTTTCGATTTCCTGGAGAGCAAGAAATACAAGCTGCACGTGCGCGTGTTTATGAGCCGCTATCGCGGCTACGCGCTGTGCCCGGAGTGTAAGGGGGCGCGGCTGCGCAAGCAGGCGCTCTACGTGCGAGTCGGCGGCAAGAACCTGGCCGAAGTCGTGCGGCTGAACATCGCCGAAGCGCAGCAGTTCTTCGACGGGCTCGAACTGACTCCGGAAGAGACTGCCATCGCCGATAAAATCCTGCTGGAGATTCGCCAGCGGCTAAAATTCCTCAACGATGTGGGTCTGGAGTATCTGACGCTCGACCGGCTCTCGGCCACGCTTTCGGGGGGCGAAGCGCAACGAATCCAACTGGCGACGTGCCTGGGGTCGCGGCTGGTGGGCGCCTGCTACGTGCTGGACGAGCCTTCGATCGGGCTGCACAGCCGCGACACGGGGCGGCTCATCCGCATACTGGAAGAACTGCGCGGCCTCGGCAACACGATCGTGGTGGTGGAGCACGACCCGGACGTCATGCAGGCCGCCGACCACATTGTGGACCTGGGACCCGGGGCGGGCGAGCACGGCGGCAACATCGTGTTCGAAGGTCCGCTGGCCAAATTGATTGCTAACGGCAACGGCTCGCTGACGGCGCGGTATCTGCGCGGCGAAGCTCGAGTGGCGGCTCCACGGGCGCGCCGCCCGGTGAATCCCAAACACCGGCTCCGCTTTTCCGGCGCGCGCGTGCACAACCTCAAGAACATCGATGTCGAGATCCCGCTTGGCATGATGGTGGCGATTACGGGCGTCTCGGGTTCGGGGAAGTCGACGCTGGTGCACGATGTGATCTACCGATCGCTGGAAGCGCTGCACAAATCGCGCGAGCCGGATCACGACCCCGAATTCGACGAGGCCGCCGAAGCGCTCAACACGGGCCCGCGCGTCACCTGCCGGAAGGTGGAGGGCGCGGAACGCATCCTCAGCACCGTGATGATCGATCAATCACCCATCGGCCGCACGCCGCGCTCGAATCCGGTCACGTACATCAAGGCGTTCGATCTCATTCGCGGCCTGTTTGCCTCCACGCGCGAAGCCGAGCGCCGCGGGTACACGGCCGGCCATTTCTCGTTCAATATTCCCGGCGGCCGCTGCGAGGCCTGCCAGGGAGACGGCACGGTCACGGTGGAAATGCAGTTCCTGGCCGACGTCGAACTCATCTGCGACGAATGCAAAGGCACGCGTTACAAGAGCGGGATTCTGGAGATTCGCTACGAAGGGTTGAACATCCACGAGGTGCTGCAACTGACCGTGCGCGAAGCCATGGAGTTCTTTCACGCCGCGCCCAGGCTGGTGCAACGCCTGAAGGTGCTCGACGAAGTAGGATTGGGCTACTTGCGCCTGGGCCAATCGGCCACCACCTTATCGGGCGGCGAGGCGCAGCGCGTGAAACTGGCGTCGCACCTGGCCCTGGCAAGCTGCGCGGGCACGCTGTTCATCTTCGACGAACCCACTACGGGCCTGCACTTCGATGACATTTCGAAGCTGCTGGCGGCTTTGCAGCGGCTGATCGAAAACGGCGGCAGCCTGATCATCATCGAACACAATCTCGACGTGATCAAAGCCGCGGACTGGGTAATCGATCTCGGTCCGGAAGGCGGCGCGCGCGGCGGGTCGGTAGTTGTGGTGGGTACTCCGGAGCAGGTGGCGCGCGTGGAGCAGTCGCATACGGGCCGGTACCTGCGAATGGCGATGTCGCGCGCGGCGCGGTGAGATGCGGGTGATCGCGTATTTGCGGTCCGGCGGGCCGCCGAATTGACTCTAGTTGAGGCAATTTTTTCGGCTAAGTCTTTTGTTTTTGAAAGAAATTGACTCAACTGGAGTCAATTGGTTCTTGCGCCGCCCTCCGCGGGCGGAAGATGATTGACGGGTGTAGACTCGACTGTGCTGGCGCAGCCGGCGTAAGGAGGGCAGCCATGAAAGTCTCTCGCCGCGATTTCATTCAGGTGGGAACCGCCGCCGCATCCGCATGCGCGGTATCGGCACAATCCCCCCGCCGCGATGCCGCCGAAGCCGGCCTCGCTTCGATCAATCTCGACCCGAACCAGCGGATCCTGCTCCGGGGTGGCACGATCGTCAGCATGGATCCGGCAGTCGGCGATTTCGTCCAAGGCGACATTCTCATCCAAGGGAAGAAAATCGCGGCCGTCGGAACGAATGTCAAGACGCCCGGCCCCGCGCCGCGAGTCATCGATGCCTCCAATACCATCCTGATTCCCGGTTTCATCGACTGCCACCGCCATTCCTGGGAAGGAGTGTTGCGGCGCATCATTCCCAACGGCGACATCGCCAAATACACCGCCACCACGCATCAAGGTTTCGCGCAGTATTACCGCCCGCGCGATATGTACATTGGCAATCTGATCACCGCGCTGGGCTGCATCGACGCCGGCATCACGTGCATCATCGATAATTCGCACAACTCCCGCTCGGCCGCGCATTCCGATGCGGCTCTCCAGGCATTGTTCGACTCCGGCATCCGTGCCGTGCACGCCTCAGGTCCTCCGCAAAGAGAGCCTTGGGATCACCAGTGGCCCCAGGATCTCGAGCGCTTGCGGAAGCGCTTCTTCTCTTCCGACGACCAGTTAGTGACACTGCGCATGTTTTCCGGGCTGGACCGGGAGAACTATCGAGCCGCCCGGAAACTCGGGTTGCGCATTACCACGGAATTCCAGGGAGCGGCCGCTGCGGCCACGCTGGAGCAATTCTGGGAAGAAAAACTGCTCGGCCCCGACATTACCTACAATCATTGCGGCGGGTTGACGGATCGTGCGTGGCAGCGAATTCGCGAGTCGGGCGGAACCGTCGATGTGTGCCCCCGATCCGATCCGCAATATGGCCTGGGCGATGGCCTTCCCGCATTCCAGCAGGCACTTGATCATGGTATCCGGCCGGGCCTGAGCGTGGATAACGAGGTCTCCTATGGCACCGATATGTTCACCGAGATGCGTGTGGTCTTCAATATTCAGCGGGCCTTCGCCACCAACCGCCGGGTGAACGGCGACGCCAATCCGCCGAGGATGGTGAACGTCCGCGACGTGCTGGAGTGCGGCACCGTAAATGGCGCCGCTTGCGCCGGGCTTACCGCCAAGTGCGGCACACTGTCGCCCGGCAAAGAAGCCGACATCGTGATGATCCGCACCGACGATTTCAACCTCTATCCGTCGAATAACGCTCTCGGAACGGTGGTCGCCGCAGCCGATATCAAGAATGTCGATACGGTAATCATTGGCGGCGTGATCCGCAAGTCCGGCGGAAAGATGATCGGCGTGAACTGGTCCAGGTTGCGGCCCCAAATCGACGAGTCGCGGAACTACCTGTTTCAAAAGGCCGGCTACAAGCTGGACATTTTCTCGGCGTAGACGAAGCGCCTCCGCCCACTCATCTTCCTAAGAGCCCTGGAGTTCGGGGTTCGAAAGGAATATACTCTCCAGCCAGCATTAGGACGACCACTCGGTCTGAGAAGGAGAAAAAGCAAATGAGAGCCACGAAACTTCTGTCACTGTCGCTGTCCGCTTTCCTGGGGCCGGTCGTATTGGCGCAACAGGGACAACCGATAGCGGGATATAAACTTCTAAGCACCATTAACGTGCCCGGAAGTCTTGCCGGATTCGATATCAGTTGGGTCGATTCCGGTAACGCCAGATACTATCTTGCCGATCGCGGCAATGCCACGGTTACGCCGGTAGTTCCGCCGAGGATTGTCGTGATCGACACCCTCAATGATCAGTACCTGACTTCCATCGTCTTACCGAACGCGCCGAACGGAGTGGTTGCCGTCCCGCGAGCGCATGAACTTTGGGCCGGCTTGAACGACAGCACCGTGGCCGTAATCAATACCGATACCAACACCATCACGCACGTGATCAGTACCGGCGGGAAAGGCCTTGCCGCAACACCCGCG
>PSRJ01000038.1 GCA_003175985.1 Terriglobia bacterium | reverse complement strand
CAGCGTGGCGGCCCACTCCACCAGGCTTCCGCCGCCGCCGTAATCGATTAATGGACTATTGCCGGCCATCAGATCACCGGTGTGGATCAGCTTAAGCGCCGGGAAGTAAATCATTACGTCGCCATTGGTATGCCCGCGGCCAAAGTACCGGGCGCGCACTTCCTTGCCTCCCAGAAAAACCGCGGTCTCCTGCGTAAAGGTGACGCGCGGGGCGCCGGGCTGCTTGCCGTCGATGATGTTCTTGCGGGCATTTGCATGCGCAATCACTTCGGCGGTCGGCAGGAATTTGGCGTTGCTGCCCGTGTGATCGCCGTGATGGTGCGTGTTGAGCACGTATTTAATCGGCTGGTTGGTGACGCTCTTGACCTTGTCGACAATGTCGTTGAAATCGTATTCGAATTTGTCATCCACCAGGATGACGCCCTCGTTGGTGATGTAGACAGCGACGTTGCCGCCATCACCTTCGATCTCATACAGGTCGTCGGCCAGCTTGTTCAGCTTGTTCATCGGCCCGCGGCCCTGTTGCGTGTAGGCGAGCCAGGTCCCGGCCAAAAGCACGACCCCGGCGGAGACGCGTAGAAGTAATGTCCGGCGCATGGGGAAAACTATATCAAATCCGTGAAGTCGCCGTTAATATATGCTGGTGACGATGAAGTTTCTGATGACGATGATGCTGTTGGCCGGGGCGAATCTGTTCGCGGCGCCCGATGACTGCGACCGCTCCTGCCTGAAGAACATGATGGATCAATACGTCGGCGCGGTGGCCAAACACGATCCTTCCGCGGCCCCGCTGTTTGCCGGATTTCGCCAGACGGAAAATGCAGTGGTCGTGCGTCCCGGCACCGGTCTTTGGAAAACCATGACCGGGCTCGGAAAGCTCCAGCGCCGGTATCTCGACGCGGTCACCGGCCAGGCCGGTTACTTCGGCACCATCGATGAAGGAAGCAATCAGGCCATCGTCACGCTTCGCCTCAAGGTGGAGCACCGGAAGATCGCCGAGGCCGAATGGCTCCTCGCCCGCAAGGGCGACGCGGGATTGAACGGTCCCGCCGCACCCGGCCAACCTGCCGGCAATTTTTTCGATCCCGAGAACTTGGCCGCCAACCCTCCGCCCGAAAGAACCCTTCCCAAGGAAGCCCGCTCCTCGCGGGAAGCCATGGTGGCCGCCACTAATAGTTACTTCGATGGCATCACCACCCACGATGGCTCGATCATCATGGCGCACTCCGGATGCGCGCGCACCGAGAACGGCGCGCTGGTTACGGGGCGCGCGGGCCGCGGCGGGTCGGGTACGACCGATTGCACTTCGAATCTGCAGACCATCAATGTGCAGATGGTGGCGGCGCGGCGCTATCCCATCGTGGATGAAGAAGCGGGCGTGGTGCTGGCCATCGCCGTTTTCCTGCGCAAACCGGGCACCACCACACGCAGGAACGCCCTCAGCGAATGGTTCGTGATCGACAAGAACAAAATTCGCAGCATCTATTCGGCCATGTTCTATCCGCCGCCCGAAGCGCCTGTGCCCAACTGGCCGCCCTATGACGGCAACTGGCCCTTGCCGGCGTCTTTTGCCGCGCCGCAGAACCCATAGGAGGGATCGATGATGACGACGCGACGATTGATCAATCTGGCAGCGGTGGCGCTGTGGGCCCTGGCGCTCGAGGCGCAGCAGGCGCCGCCGGATCTGGTGCTATCGAACGGCAAAATCGTCACGGTGGACGAGCGCTTCACGATTGCCCAGGCCGTCGCCATTCGGGGCGACCGCATCGTGGCCGTAGGCTCAAACCAGGAGATCGGCCAGCTCGCCGGACCCAACACCCGGCGCGTCGATCTTCGCGGCCGCACCGTAATTCCCGGATTGATCGACAACCACATGCACCTGCTGCGCGCCGGGAACACCTGGGCTCGAGAACTGCGCTTCGACGGAATCGAATCGCGTAAGCAGGCCGTGGAAATGATTCGCGCGCGCGCGAAGGCCGTGGGTCCGGGGGAATGGATTTACAACATCGGTGGATGGGCGCATCAACAGTTTGCCGATGATCCCAGGCCCTTCACGCGCGAGGAACTCGATCAGATCGCGCCTGCCAATCCCCTCTCGTTGCAGGAATCGTACTACCAGGTTTTTCTAAACGGCCGGGCTCTGGAGGCATTTGGTATCCGCCCGAATGCTCCCGATCCCGAGGATTTCGTAAAAGGGTCGATTGTGCGCGATGCCGCCGGCAAGCCCACGGGCATCATCAAGGGCGATATCGCGGCTACGCGTCCGGTGGCGGCCCGGCTGCCGCGCGTCGCCCCGGATCAGCTCGAAGCCAGCAGCCTGGCGATGGTCCGCGACATGAACCGCGCGGGGCTGACTTCATTCGGCGTGCCCGGCTGCGATGCGAACGTTCTGGAGATCTTTCGCAAGTGGAAAACGCAAGAAGCTCTGAATGTGCGGATCTTCTGCATAGACGGTCCCGCCGCGGGCAGCCCGGAAACCGTGGACCGTTCCATCCAGCAGATCCCGCGCATGAAGCTGTTTCAAGGCGATAGCTTCATCGACAACATCTTCTTCGGAGAAAGCGTCTATACGCCGCTGCACGATCCGATGTTCGCGCTCGAATCGCACCCCCGGCCTGATCAGCTCGAATTGTGGCGGCGTATGGCCATGGAAATCGCCAAGGCCGGCCTGCCGCTGCACGTCCACGCCGAGCTGCACGACACCATCGACGCCTTCCTCGATCAGATCGAAGCGGTGAACAAGGAGTACCCCATCAAGAGCCGGCGCTGGGCACTGGCGCACATCAACCAGATCAATGCGCCGCAACTTGAGCGCATGAAGAAGCTCGGGATGTATGCCGCCGTGCACCCGTGGGCCGTCATCAACGGCGCGATCATGCACGAAGGCTTCGGCGATGGCGCCGACGACATGCCGCCACTGCGCACGATTCAAAACAGCGGCATCGTTTGGGGCTTCGGCACCGACGGCACCGCAGCCAACCAGACCCTGCCCTTCACCACGTTGTATTTCGCCGTCACCGGAAAGATGGTGGGCGGCCGCAAGGTGATCCGGCAGACCATCAGCCGCGAAGACGCTCTGATTGCGCACACGCGCAAGAACGCATATCTGGTGTTCCAGGAGGATAATCTTGGCGCGATCCAGCCAGGCAAGTTGGCCGACCTTGTGGTGCTCGACCGCGATTACCTCACCATTCCCGCCGACCAGATCCGCGAGGTCAAACCGGTGACGACGATAGTAGGCGGCCGCGTGGTATGGGAGTCCGGGAATGGAACTGCGGCGGCCGCCCGCTAACGCATCGCTTTATCTCCCGGGCTTGGCCAGCAAGCCATGCCAGACCCCGCTGCCGTCCACGTAATGCCCCGGGATCCACCCGAGGTTGTTGATCTTTCCCAACGCGGTGGCCGTGGCTCCCGGGTAATCGATGGATGTGGGCTGCCCGCGCCGGTTTGTCACAAAACCGTGTTCCATGCCGGAAGCATCGAAATACGTTCCCGACATGGACCCCTGGTCATTGATGCCGGCGATGGTCGTATAGATGCTGCCTGGATAATCGTATGACGTGAGGTTGCCGGCAGCGTCCCGGATGAACCCGTGGACGGTGCCGCCCGAATCCACGTAGGCTCCTACGGAGACACCGTCGTTGTTGATCCCGTTCAATTGGGTTGACGTCGCGCCGGGTACGGCGACGGCCGTAAGTACGCCACCGACATCGATGAACCCTTGATTGGGACTCGCGTTACTCCCAAAGACGCCGCAAAAATCCCCTTTGTCGTTGATGCCGAACACGCCGGTCGAATACGGTCCCGGATAGTCCCACGTGGTCCATGTCCCGTTGCTCAGGAAAAACCCATGGTAAGTGAACACGGTGCCATTCAAGTTGAGATACTCTCCGACAATCGTGTTCGCCGTGTTGACGCCCGCCGGCCCCGTGAATCCCTGGTTGTCATTCGGGTCGATCAGCGGAAAAGTTAATTGTCCGCTGATAAGTCTTTCATAACCACGAGTGGCGCCGGTGGAATCCGTGTAGTAACCGGCGATCTTGCCATTGTTGCTGACCGCCGGGCCGAAGATGGTTACCGCACCGGGAACGTCGAATACCGTGAAATTGTAAGTGGGAGCCGCTGGTGTATCCGCGGCTACAAGGCAACCCGCCGTCAAGAGCAGTAAGTAACTGGTTCTTCTGGTCGTCTCTCTAAACATATGATCCTCTGCAGTGAATTCATCGCGCCGGATACGGTAACTCGCCGCGCAAATGCGCGCACTTGTTCCTTCTGCGCAATCCGAGTATAGATGGGCAGTTCCAGAAGCGAAGCAGGACCTGTACTAGGCCCCGCGTACTTTTTGTTCCGCTAGAAACAATTTCGCGATTTGGATGGGTGCCGCTTCTCACTCCACGGCGGCCTTGCGATGCTACCTCGCGAGCTTCAGCTCAATCCGCACAAACCGTAATGGTGCGTCGCTCAGGTTTTCGTCTTGATGGGCTGTGGCAGGCTCGACCCAACGAACCTGCCGGGCGGCATACTTGGTGAGCCGGGTGGTGCCGTCCTTAAGCGTCAATCGCATGTTTTGATCGCTCAAATGCACGAGCACGGCGCCGGTATCCGGGTGCGTGTGCAAACGCAGTTTTTCATGGGGCCCGATCGTCACACGCAGCACCCGCACATATTCGTTCTCCAGTTCGACATGGTAATGTTCTGGATCGACAATCGTGGCGTCGAGTTGATCCGGAGCGAACTTCGCGCCGCCCGCCCCCGCCGGCCGCCTCGGCTCGATCTGCACACCTTCAAAGGCTGCATCGCTCAGATTCTCGCTCCGGTGCGTACTGGGGAGCGACCACATGATCTCCCCGGTTCGGTTGCGAAGCTCCTGAGATGTGCCATCAGGTGCAGTGAGCCGGTTGTAACGGTCGGTCAACAACACAATCACGGCGCCGGGCCCCGAGTGCTGGTGCATAGCCATGGTTTCGTGCGGTTTCATCTGTTCGCGGATGACCCGCACCCACTGATTTTCAAACTCCAGGCGATAATGCTGAGGATCGGCCGCCAGCGGATCGAGCGATTGAGCGGAAGCTATCCGCCAAGCGGCAAACAGGACCATGCAGAACCCGCGCATCCGTGTTTCCTTTCGAGGAGGAGTATACACCAGCAGTGCGCAAATGGAAGAGCGGCCCAATCTTCGGTATAACCATTCTGAGAGGACAACTGATGCCCACACCGAAAGCAGCGCAGGGTTGCGATCTTTCCTTGCGCCATACTCTGGCCACGCTCGCCTATCGCGGCGGCAAAGCACTCCGTGGCGCGCCCGAAGGCTTTAGCGCCTTCCGGGCTGGCGAAGGCTCCCGACAGGCCGGCGAGATCCTGGCGCATATCGGCGATCTGCTCGATTGGGTGCTTTCCCAGGCGCAGGGCGCCGAAAAATGGCGGAATGCGAAACCTCAGTCGTGGAGCCAGGATACGGAACGGTTCTTCACCGCGCTCAAAGCATTCGACGACTACCTCGCCTCGGGCGCGGAACTCCACGCCCCGCCGGAGAAATTGTTTCAAGGGGCGATCGCCGATGCGTTGACGCATGTGGGCCAGATCGCCATGATGCGGCGGATCGCTGGGGCGCCGGTGCTTGCCGAAAACTACTCGGTTGCCCATATTGAAGCCGGACGCACCGGCCCCGATCAAGCCAAGCCGGTCATGGAATTTCCGTGATTCCAACCGGTGTATACTGGTCGCAAACTTGGAGGGCGAATGACGAAATATGTTCCCGGGATTCTTCTTTGCCTGGCCGCCGCGCCCGCGTTTGCGGCCTCGTGCGACAGTCTGACGTCGCTGGCGCTGCCCGACACGACCATCACGATGGCACAGGTCGTCGCCGCGGGCGAGTTCGTCGCTCCGGGCGGGGGACAAGGGCAGAAGAAGGGCGTAACGCGTAATCCTTACAAAGATCTTCCCGAGTTCTGCCGTGTCGCCGCAACGCTCAGGCCGTCCAGTGACTCCGATATCAAGGTGGAGTTCTGGCTGCCGATTGCAAACTGGAATCGGAAGCTGCAATCGGTGGGCAATGGAGGTTGGGCCGGCGTGATCAGCTATGGCGCGATGGCCGATGCGCTGCGCGCCGGATACGCAACGGCTTCCACGGACACCGGCCACGTAGGTGGCAGCGGCAGCTTCGCCCTCGGACACCAGGAAAAGCTGGAAGATTTCGGCTGGCGGTCGGAACATGAAATGGCCGCCAAGGCGAAGGCCGTCATTCAGGCGTTTTATGGGAGCGCCCCGCGGCTGGCTTACTGGAACGGCTGCTCCACCGGCGGCCGCCAGGGTCTGAAGGAGGCGCAGAGATTTCCGAACGATTACGATGGCATCATCGCAGGCGCGCCGGCCAACCGCACCGCGATGGCGCTTTGGACCGCATTCGCGGCGCTGAAGGATCCTGCCAGTTTCATTCCGGCGAGCAAGTTCCCGCTGATTCACCAGGCTGTGCTCAACGCGTGCGATGCCCGCGATGGCGTCAAAGACGGCCTGATCGAAGATCCCACGCGCTGCAACTTCGATCCCAAAGTGCTGCTGTGCAAAGGCGCGGACGATGGCTCCTGCCTGACGGCTCCGCAAGTGGAGGCGGCGCGCAAGATGTATACGCCCGGCACGAATCCGCGGACGGGCGCGCAGTTGTTTCCGTCTTTGGTGCCCGGAACGGAACTCGGATGGGGCGTGCTGATCGCCGGCCCGGAACCTTCGGCCAACATCTTCGATCATTTCAAGTACGTCGTGTACAAAGACCCGAACTGGGACTGGAAGACCTTCGATTTCGATACGGGCATTACGCGCGCCGCCCAACCCGAAAACGAAGTCATGAACGCCACCGACCCCAACCTGAAAGCGTTCTTCGCGCACAATGGGAAGCTGCTGATGTACCACGGCTGGAGCGATACGAACGTAGCCACGCTGAACACCATCAAGTATTACAACAGCGTGGTGGATACCATGGGCGGGGCCGCCAAGACCATGAACAACGCGCGCCTGTTCCTGGAACCCGGAATGGGCCACTGCGGCGGGGGCGAAGGGCCCAACGTCTTCGACAAAGTCGGCACGCTCGAGCAGTGGGTGGAGCAGGGCAAAGCACCGGAGAAGATCATCGCCTCGCACAGCACGGATGGCAAAGTGGACCGCACGCGGCCGCTCTGCCCCTATCCACAGGTAGCGAAGTACAAAGGCAGCGGCAGCATCGACGACGCCGCCAGCTTCGCGTGCGCCGCGCCGTAATCAGAACTGCTCGGTGAAAATGTCGCCGGGGTTCGTTTGCTAGTCTACATTGGTGAAGGCCATCCTCCTCATCCACTGGAACGAAGCCGAGTCCGAAGACCGCGTCCAGCGGCTCCGCAAGGCCGGATTCTCGCCGCTCATCCTCACCTCTGTTGCTAACGGTCCTGGCGACCTCAGACGGCTCCTTGAGAAGCCGGTCGACGCCATCGTGATCGACCTTTCACGGGTTCCTTCACTCGGTCGCGACGTAGGTCTTGGCCTCCGGAGTCGAAAGACCACGCGGAATATTCCACTTGTTTTTGTGGATGGCGAGCCAGACAAGGTCAGCCGCGTTAAGGCCGTGCTACCCGACGCGGTCTTCACCCAATGGAGGAAGATCGGCACCGCAGTCAAGACAGCGATCAAGAATCGGCCGGCCAATCCGCTCGTGCCGAACGTAATGGCGGGATATTCGGGCACACCACTTCCGAAGAAGCTCGGTATCAAACCCGGCATCGTGGTCGCTCTGGTTAACGCACCGGACGCCTTCGAGCGCATCCTCGATCCGCTGCCCGACGGCGTTCTCATTAAGGAGGGCCTGCGAGGGAAGACCGACCTGGTCATTCTGTTCGCCTCGCGCATGGCCGACATTTATGAACAATTCCCGAGGACCGAGCGCTCCCTAAACGACGGCGGCAAGCTGTGGATCGCATGGCCGAAGCAGGCTTCCGGAGTAAAGACGGACGTTACGCAGCCTGCTGTCCGTGAGTTCGGACTGGCGGCCGGATGGGTCGATTTCAAAGTCTGCGCGATCGACACAACCTGGTCTGGACTCGCGTTCGCCCGCCGTAACGCGAAGGCCAATCGCGCCGCACGTTAGTGTCGCTCTAACTCACGCCGGGAAGTTTTCCGTGAAAATCACCGCTTCGTCCTGGCTGACCGGATCGAAGGCGTAGTGTTTCACGGTGGCCGCGGGGCCATTGAGTTCCATGATGGCGTAGCCGTGCTGGAATAAGCCTCCATCCGTATCCACCGCGAGACGGAAATTCTCGAACGGTACCTTCGCGTCCGGCTGGCCGATCTGGTTGAAGCCCACCGGCACGGAACCGTGGCCGATGCAGCGCGCCAGCACGTTCCGGAATTTCGGATAAACCACGAAATCGTGCTCGTGTCCCCAATACCAGACCGTCACTTGCGGCAGCACGTCCTGCAATTCCGCTTCGAGTTTCTGGTTGATGCGATTGCCCTCGCTGCCGATGCTTTCGAAGGTCGTAAACAGTTGGTGATGCGAGAGCAGCACGGTCTTGCGGCCGTTGGCGGTTTGGATCTTGTCCTTGACCCAAGCCGCTTCCGAATCTTCGAGGAACGTCACCGAGGCATTCGTCGGATCGTTATCATGCAGGCCCGTATCCATGGCGATGAACTGCCAGTCGGCGTTGCGCAGGCAAAAGTAACTGGCCGGCTGCCCCAGCATGTCGATCACCGAATAGTAAGGCTGGCCTCCGGCATACATATCGTGATTGCCGGAAAGCGTAAAGGTGGCCGGTTTCGAAACGCCGTTCGCCTTGTCGCCCCACTTCACTGCCGGAAGCCCGAACATATTCTGCCAAACGCCGTAGAAGTAGTTCTGAAACTCGTGCGGCGTGCCGGAGTAGTACACGTCACCCAAATGAATCACCACGTCGGGCTTCTTTTGCGCAATCTGGCGGAGCAGCAGTTTGGCTGTCGTGTCGCCTGTGCCCCAGTCGCCCACCAAAGCCACGCGCGCTGTGCTAGTCAGCGGTCCTTCGATGACGAAATCGCCGAGGTTCTGATGGCGCCGGTAGGGGATGGGCTGGGAATTCGTTCTTTGTTTCAGGTATTCGGCGATGCATTCGCTCCAGCGGGCATCGCAGGTGCCGAACTGTGCGCCCAGTTCCGCCTCGAACCTGCGGACATCGCTCGCGTCGCCTGTAAGAATCTCTTTGGCCTTGGCGCGCGCCAACTGAAATGCGGCAGTGGCGCAAAATTTGGCCACGTCGGTAACGCCCTGCGTGCGGGCATCGATCGATTCGGAAGGATGGGGGGGCGGAGCCTGTTGATCGATGGCCGCCGCGATGGCATCGGCGGCCGCCATCTCCGGCAGGCTCGGGTCGGCGGGCTCCAGCGCGCCGCGGGTACCGACATC
>PSRJ01000066.1 GCA_003175985.1 Terriglobia bacterium | reverse complement strand
AAGAAGGCCGTGCTGAATATTCTCGAGGACCTGGGCGTGGAAAAAACGCGCCTCGAGAACAGCCAGCAGGAAGTCCTCCGCTCCGAGCAGGCGATCGTGGCGTCGCTGCGGGAAAAGGAGACGCTGCTGAAAGAGATCCATCATCGCGTAAAGAATAACCTCCAGGTGATTGCCAGCCTGCTGCGCCTCCAGGCACGCTATCTCCGCGATGAACAATCGCGGGGCATGTTCGAAGAAAGTCAGAATCGCGTCCACTCCATCGCGCTGGTGCACGAGATGCTCTATCGGACCAAAGATCTTGCTCGAATCGAGTTCGGAGATTATCTGCGCACTCTGACGAATCACCTGTCGGAGGGCTGGAAGGGCAGGCCGGAGTCCATCGCGATTTTCGTGGACGCGCCCGGCATTCAACTGACTGTCGATACGGCCATTCCCTGTGGGCTGATCGTCAATGAGCTGGTAACCAATGCTCTGAAGCACGCTTTCCCGGAATCCCGGTCCGGCTCGGTCTGGATATCGGCCGAGTGGGAGCCGGAGGGTCAATTGAACATAACGGTGCGGGACGATGGCATCGGCATGCCGGAAGGCCTGGAACTGCATCGCTCCGGGAGCCTTGGCCTCGACCTGGTGGGTACTCTTGCCCGGCAATTGCGCGCCAGCGTTCACATCGCTCGCCAGGCCGGCACCGCGTTCTCGTTTCGCTTTACCGTCCCCGGGGCTTGATTGTGCCTGATTCCACAAAGCAGCGCAGCCGTGTTCTGATCGTCGAAGACGAGGGCATTGTCGCGACCGATATCCGCACTTGTCTCGAAGACTACGGCTACGAAGTGACGGGAATCGCGGCCTCGTCGGACGACGCAATTCTCGAAGCTTCCAAAACCTGCCCCGATCTCGTTCTGATGGACGTTCGGATTCAGGGGGACCCGGATGGCATCGAGACGGCGGACATTCTGCACCGCCGGTTCGGCGTCCCTGTCATGTTCCTGACGGCCCACAGCGATCCGGAGACGATCGAGCGCGCCAAGAAGACGGAGCCCATCGCCTTCCTTTTGAAGCCGTTCAAGAAAATCGAGCTGGTCAACGGAATCGAAATCGCGCTGCGGCGGGTTCACGCCGAAAGGGAATTACGGGAGCAGGAGCGCTGGCTGGTGACCGCAATGGGGTCGATTGGCGATGCCGTGTTCTCGACCGACGAGCACGGCAGAGTGCGATTCCTCAACCGGGCCGCACAGATTCTAACCGGTGCGACGTTGGAACAGGCCCTGGGGGTTCCTGTAACGGAGGTCGTTCAGGTTGCGCCCGAAGATTTGCGCGGGTTTCGTGCCGCATTGGGACTCGAAACTGCCGAGAACGGATCCCGTGCCAAGCCGGAATACCGGGTCGTGGCCGCGGCTGGCGATACACGGTGGATCACCGCAAGGGCCACGAAAATGGAGGGTCTTGAAGGGCGGCCGATCCGGATTGCCGTCATGCAGGACATCACCGCTCGCAAACAGGCCGAGCGCGTACTCCGCCGCCAATCGGATCTGCTCGATCAATCGCGTGAACCGGTGTTCACCTGGGAATTCGGCGGCTGCATCGATTATTGGAACCACGGCGCCGAAAGGCTCTACGGCTTTAGCCGCGAGGAAGCTTTAGGGCGCGACCCCCACGAGCTGCTGCGCACGAGTCATCCGATGGGAATTCCGGAAATCGACGGCGTGTTGGAGCGCGAAGGCCAGTGGAGCGGGGAATTGGTGCACACAACCAAGGACGGATGGGAAATCATCGTCGAGAGTCTGATGGTGATGGTCAAAGAGCCGGATGGCCGCAAAACGGTTCTCGAAACCAACCGCGACATTTCAGAACGCAAACGCGTGGATCGGGAAATCCGCTGGCTCAATGCTGACCTCGAGAAACGGGTACGCGACCGGACGGCCCAGCTCGAAGCCGCCAATAAGGAACTGGAATCGTTTGCGCACTCGGTCTCGCACGATTTGCGGGCTCCTTTGCGGGGCATTGATGGATGGAGCCTGGCCCTGATAGAAGACTACAGTCATCAACTCGATCAACAGGCACGCCAGTACCTGGATCGGGTTCGCTCCGAAACGCAACGGATGGGGTCGCTGATCGACGATCTGTTGCAGCTCTCCCGAGTTACGCGTGCTGAAATGGAGCGTCAAGCCGTGGACCTGACCGCGGTTGCTCGGAATATAGCGGCCCGGCTGCGGGAAGCGCATGCGGACCGGCACATCGAATTTGAGATTCAACCGGGCATGATGGCTTCCGGCGATCCTCGCTTGCTGGAGATCGCTTTGACGAACCTGTTCAGTAATGCCGTGAAGTTTACTGGCCGGCGCGTGGCGGCGCGCATCGGTTTTGAAGAGCGCTTAAGCGAGGGAGAGCCCGTTTTCTGTGTCCGCGACAATGGCGCCGGCTTCGACATGGCTTACGCCAGCAATCTCTTTGGAGCTTTTCAGCGCCTGCACAAAATGAGCGAGTTTCCGGGAACCGGCATCGGCCTGGCGACGGTTCAGCGCATCATACGCCGTCACGGCGGGCGCGTCTGGGCCGAGGCCCAGCCCGATCAGGGCGCAGCTTTTTACTTCACGATAGGAACCTAAACATTGATCGACAGCAAGAAAGCTATTCTTCTGATTGAGGACAACCCCAGTGATATCGAGCTCACCAGGCGGGCTCTGGCGAAGGCGCGCATCGCCAATCACCTGGCGGTAGTGGAAGACGGACAGGAGGCCCTGGATTATCTTTTCGCGACCGGGTCTTACCTGGGTCGCGACGCTTCCGAAATGCCGGCCCTCGTTTTGTTGGATCTGAAGCTCCCGAGGATATCCGGACTGGATCTGCTTCAGCAGATTCGGGCGGACGCCCGGACCAGGCGCCTGTCGGTGGTTGTGCTTACCTCCTCCAAGGAAGACCTCGATGTAACCAAAGCGTATGATCTGGGCGCCAACAGCTACATCGTTAAGCCCGTGGACTTCGCGCAGTTCCAGAAAACGGTTGAACAAGTGGGTCTCTATTGGCTACTCACCAATCAGGTGCCCCCGAATCGATAGTAGATCGAATGTCTCCCTTGCGTGTCTTGCTGATCGAGGATTCCGAGAGCGATGCGGCCCTGATCCGTCGTCTTCTGAAGAAAGCCGATCCCGAAACGGTTTTGCTGCGAGTCGAGGAAGCCGGCGCGATGAGGGCGGCTCTGAATAACGGCAGCTGGGACGTGATCCTGGCCGATTACTGTCTGCCTCATTTTGACGCGTTCTTGGCATTACGCATCCTGCGTGAGACAGGAATGGACATTCCATTCATCGTCGTGTCGGGGACCGTCGGCGAAGAGGTTGCCGTGAAGATGATGAAGTGTGGCGCTCATGACTATCTGCTTAAGGACGATCTGATGCGACTGATTCCGGCGATAGAGCGCGAAGTCAAGGAAGCCCGGCGCAGGTCGGAGCACAGGCAGAGTCGAAAGGCATTGTCGGAAAGCGAAGAACGTCTGACGCTGGCCTTGGAAGCGACACAGTTAGGCACGTTCGACTTCAATCCACAGTCGGGAGATTTGGTCGCCTCGCAATTCGCCAGGCGCCATTTTGGGCTGCCCGGAAATACGCCTGTGACCTGTGACATGCTGCTCGCCGCGCTTCATCCTGACGACCGCGAAGTCGTCCAGCGAGTCATCCAAAAGGTCTTGCAGCGGAAGGCAGACGGGCAGTGCGCAGCGGACTTTCGCACGGTCGGGACCGACGACGGCGTCGAGCGATGGTTGTCCGTCACCGGGCGCGTTCTATTCGACGCGGACGGCAACCCGATACGCTTCGTTGGTGTCAGCCTCGACATAACAGGAAGGAAGCAGATCGAAGAGGCGCTGCGCTGGAGCGTGCTTCAGGAAGAGCAAACGCAAGGCGAGTTGCGGAGGCAGCGGGACGCCCTGCGCGCCGCCTACTCCGAACTGGCGGCGATCTATGCGAACGCCCCCGTGATGCTCCTGGTGGTGGACGAGGCACTGAACGTGGAAAAGGTGAACGACCAGGCAGCGCGGTTTGCCGGGCAGGAGATCTCCGAAATGCTGGGGTTGCGCCAAGGCGAGGCTATGGGGTGCCTGAATGCGTTAGATAATCCGGAGGGATGTGGTTTTAGTCCGCTCTGTCAGGATTGTGCGTTCCGCGGCGCCGTTCTCGACACGGTAAAGCAGGGGAACCGATATACCAACGTCGAAACCTGGTTACCGGTCGCCGCTGCATCGCACCAACAGCGATGCCTTCTGATTTCCACTACTCCCATGCAGTTCAATGGGCGGAAAAAAGCCCTCGTGTGCGCGCAGGACATTACCCGGCTGAAGCACACAGTCCGCCAATTGGAGACCGCGCTCACGGAGAAGACTGTTCTGCTCAAGGAAGTGCACCATCGCGTGAAGAACAACCTCGCGGTCATCTCTAGCCTGCTCAGCATGCAGACTGAGGTTGGCGGGCCGGAAGCCCGATTGGCGCTCGGCGAGAGTCATCGGAGGGTACACTCCATCGCCCTCATCCACGAGTTTCTGTACGGAAACGATCGCCTCGACCGCGTGAACTTTGCCGAATATGCCCAGCGGCTCGTTCCCGAATTGCATGCGGCGTGCGCGGGGGACCCCCTGCGAATCGCTTTGCACATCGAGGCGGAACCGATCGAACTGGGCATCGATCGCGCCGTTCCCTGCGCACTGATCCTCAATGAATTGTTGACGAATGCCTTCAAACACGCTTTTCCGGGAGGGCGCGACGGCGAGATCCGGGTTTCTTTCCGCCAGTCCGAGCCGGGAATGCTCGAACTCTCCATCACAGACAATGGTGTCGGCGCGAAGAGCGAGCCAAGCCAGGCTGCGCACGGAATCGGACTCTCGATCGTCCGCATACTCACCGCACAACTCGATGGATCGCTGGAACGGCAGCCCTGCGCGGGTACGTGTTACGTCCTCCGCTTTCCCGCAGTTCCTTCGCCGCGGGCCGTCCTTACGGAACCGATTCCAGCGTAGGAATGATGCTCTCGGCATCTCCGCTTTCGCCGCTCTGACTAATCCTCAGCGTGCCATACTCGAATCCCTTGTCGAACGCCTGGAGATTGAGTTTCTGCAGGGCCGGCGGCACGGAATCCGCCACGGCTTTACGCAAGGCATCGGGATCGAGCAGCCGGGTGACGGCGCCGAAGAAGCCCACCATAACGATGTTCAGGACTACTTTGCGGCCGAGTTCCTCGGCCAGCCGTGTGGCGGGAACGCCGAAGACGCGGACACCCGCGGGAACCTGTCCGAGGCGTACCAGATCTTGTTCAATGATCAGCGTGCCCCCGTGCTTCAATTCCGGCGTGAAGCGCGTATAGGCTTCCTGGGACATCACCACCAGCACATCGGGCTGCGTCACATACGGATATAGAATCGGCTCGTTCGAAAGGATCACCTGCGCGCTGGAGGATCCTCCGCGGGCTTCCGGACCGAAGCTCTGGGTCATGGTCGCGTAGCCGCCCTGATGGATGGCCCCGGCCTTGCCGACCACCATCGCCGCCAGGATGACGCCCTGGCCGCCAAATCCCGCGATCCGGATCTCGCTTAAAGACTGCATGTGACCTCCGCGTCTTCGCACGCCATCTCCGGTTCCGCGTAACGCTCCCCGAGAGACTCCACCATTTGCGAGCGCAGCAGTTCGAGATAATCCGGCCGGTCGCGGTCCACGAACTTGCCGACAACGATCTCGCCGTCTTTGGTAAGCGCGCATTCGCTCGTGGGAGCGCCGTGGCGAATCTTGCTGGCTTTCTTGTAGTACTTCATGGCCTCGAGTCCATCGCCCATCTTGTTGCGCCGCTGGTAGAGCGTCGGGCAAGGCGACAGCACTTCGATGAAACAGAATCCCTTTTTCTTGAAGATCTCCTCCATGGAGCGCGCCAGTTGCATCACGTGGTAGGTGGTCCAGCGCGCCACGTACGAGGCCCCGGCCGCTTCCGCGAGCGAGACCAGGTTGAAGGCCGGCTCGAAGACCCCGTAAGGCGCGGTCGATGTGGTGGCGTGCCCGGGTGTCGTGGGCGCGCTCTGGCCCCCCGTCATGGCGTAGATCATGTTGTTGACGCAAATAACCTTCAGATCCATATTGCGCCGGGCCGCGTGTATGAAGTGATTCCCGCCGATGGCGAACAGGTCGCCATCGCCCGAATAGACCACTACCTGCAACTCCGGATTCGCCAGCTTGAGTCCCGTGGCAAACGGTATGGCGCGGCCATGCGTGGTGTGGAAGGAATCCATCTGCGCATAGCCGGCTACGCGGCCTGTGCAGCCGATGCCTGAAACGATGGCCACTTTATCCAGGTCGGCCTTGGAATTCAGGAGGGCGCGTACGAAGCAGTTGACCGTGGTTCCGATGCCGCAGCCGGCACACCAGATGTGCGGCATGCGGTCCATGCGCAGAAACGGCTCCACCGGGTTGAACGCATCTTCCGGGATTTCCATGACGCATTCCATCTCGCTCATAAGCGTGCGGCCTCCACAATGGCATTCAGAATCGCTTCCGGATCATGGACGCCCCCGCCTGCGTGCGTGACGGAGAGCACCGCGGCTTGTCCGGCCGCCGCCCGCTCCACTTCATAAACCATCTGCCCCAGGTTCAACTCGGGCACCACGAACGCCTTCACGCGGCCCGCAAGCTCACGAATGCGCTCGAGCGGGAAAGGCCACGCGGTAATGAGGCGGAACTTGCCGGCGCGGATGCCGCGCCGCCGCGCCAGTTGTAGCGCCCTCTGGGCTACCCGCGCCGTGATCCCATAAGAAACCACCACGACTTCAGCGTCTTCCAGGTTTTCCGTTTCGCAAAGGCCGCGGCCATTGGCCAGCGGCTTGAGCTTGTCTTGCAGCCGGCGCACCAGGCGGTCCTGCGCGTCGATATTCATATTGGGATATCCCCGCTCATCATGCGTGAGCCCGGTGATATGGAAGCGGTATCCGGCGCCGGCCTGGACCATTTCCGGCACCTGGTTCTCCTTCGGCTCGTACACATGGAATTTCTCCGGCGGCTCCTTGGTGAACCGCCGCGGCGTGATTTCGATCTCTTCGGCCTTGGGGATGACCACTTTCTCGGTCATGTGCCCGACGCATTCATCGAGCATCATCATGACGGGCACCCGGAATTCCTCGGAGAGGTTGAACGCCTCGATAGTCAGGTCGAAGCATTCCTGCGGCGAGCTGGGACAGAGCGCGACAATCCCGTAATCGCCATGCGAACCCCAGCGTGCCTGCATCATGTCGGCCTGGGCCGGCAACGTGGGCAGGCCGGTGGATGGACCGCCGCGCTGCACGTTGACGAAGACGCACGGCGTCTCCGTCATAGCGGCGTACCCGATATGTTCCATCATCAGGGAGTAACCCGGCCCGGAAGTCACCGTGAACGCTTTGGCCCCGCCCCAAACCGCCCCTTGAATGGCGATGGAGGCGGCCAGCTCATCTTCCATCTGGATGAAGATCCCGCCCACTGTAGGAATTCTCGACGCAAAGCGTTCCACCACTTCCGTGGAGGGTGTAATCGGATATCCTGCGGAAAATCGCGCACCGGCTGCGAGCGTACCCTCACAACAAGCATGATCGCCGTCCAGAAAGTGGACACCCGTAAGTACCCCTTTCGGGTCAGCGTGCATAACGCGCTCCGAAGATGGCGAAGTCCGGGCAGTACATACCGCAGAGATCGCAACCGCTGCATTTTTCCGGAGCGACGACGTTGGGCGGGTGATAACCCTTAGAATTGAAAGCAGATGAGAGCGCGAGAACCTTAGTCGGGCAAAATTCGACGCAGAACGCGCAGCCCTTGCAGCGCTCTACGGTAATCGCCACGTAGCCCTTGGCCATGGATTCCTCCCCAATCAGAAGCGACTAGTGATCTGCACGGGAGGGGCCAAAGGAGATATTAGAGCCCCTAATGCTCCAATACGGAAATTCCGGCTGCCCGGCTAAGAAACCAAAGCGGTCCATACCTTGACCTTCGATGTATCCAGAGTGTATGCTCAAGCATAGAAGCTTGAGGTATAGATGCCGCCTCCGCGTTTCCCTCTCCCGCAAGGGACGCTTGACATGCTGATTCTCCAGATCCTGTCGCTCGGGCCCGCCCATGGATACGGGATCGCGCAGCGGTTAGAGCAGATCTCGCGCTCGGTGGTCCAGGTCAACGAGGGCTCGCTCTATCCCGCCCTTCACCGGCTGCACCAGAAAGGATGGTTGCGCGCGGAGTGGAGACAATCGGAGGCCGGCCGGGAGGCCAAGTTCTACTCCCTTACGCGCGCCGGGCGCCGCCAGCTTGCCCTTGAAAAGGATAGTTGGGCGCGCCTCACCGGCGCCGTCGGCCTGATCTTCGAGGAGGGGAGCCGATGATCCAGCTGTTCAACTGGTTCCGCCGCGGGTCTTTGGAGCGGGGGCTCGACCGCGAACTTGGGTATCATTTCGATCGCCGCGTGGCTGATCTCATCGCCGCCGGGACTTCCGAGATTGAGGCGCGGCGCCGCGCCGCGGCCGAGTTGAGCCTCGCCCAGGTGCGTGAGGAAGTCCGGGACGTATGGCTCACGCGATGGATCCGCGATTTCCTCTACGATCTGCGCTTCTCCGCCCGATCGTTCCTGCGCAGCCCCGGCTTCACCGCCGCCACGCTGCTCTCGCTCGCCCTTGGCATCGGCGCCACCACCGCCATCTACTCCCTGGTCGACCAGGTGATCCTCCACGCGCTGCCGGTCCGCGAGCCCGAGCGCCTGGTTCTCATGGATTGGAACGGCGACGACCTCATCACTGGCGCCTTCGGCTCCTTTAACCTGATGCCTTACCCCATCTGCCGCGACCTTCAGCAGCAGACTCGCTTTCTCGACGGCGTCCTCTGCCGCGCCGAAATCCAGGTCAACCTCACAGCCGGTGGCGAACCCCGGCCCGTCGCCGCCGAGATCGTCTCCGGCAGCTACTTCCCCGTGCTCGGCGTTGGCCCCGCGCTCGGCCGCATCATCGAACCCGAAGACGATGCGGCGGCCGGCGCCGGTCCGGTCGTGGTGCTCTCGTATGACTTCTGGCAGGCGCAATTCGGCGGCGCTGCCGATATCGTCGGCCGCAAGGTCCTGATCGGCAATCACCCCATGACCGTAGTTGGTGTGGCGGCCGCCGGCTTCCGCGGCGTCGACGTCGGCGCCGTGCCGGCCTTCTGGATCCCTACGTCCATGTACGCGGACGTGAACCTCGAAACCGATGAGGATCTCCTCCACAGCCCCACCCGCTGGCTGCAAATCCTTGCCCGCCTCCGCCCCGGTGTCTCCGCCGCGCAAGCGCAGGCCGGCCTCCTTCCCTGGTTCCGGTCCTGGCTGGAGGAGAGTGCCCGCCGCCCCGGTTTCCCGATGATTTCAGCAGACCGCCGCCGCGACTACCTGGCCTCCACTCTCGAAGTCAC
>PSRJ01000383.1 GCA_003175985.1 Terriglobia bacterium | reverse complement strand
CCCGCCGGGAGCCGCGTCGCGGGCGCCCCGCTCGGGCCACCCGCCGCGAACGATTCCTGCACCGTGCGATCCGCCCCCGGCATTCGGAGGCCGCCACGCCGGCGTCTTGCCCACCCGGGTGCGTGTATTGACGTCGGCGCCGCGATCGATCAACAGCCGGACCAGCGCCGGCTGATTCTCACGCACCGCGAACATCAACGCCGTTTCTTCCGCGACTTGATCCTTCGCATTCACGGAAGCGCCCCGATCCAGAAGCAGGCGCGCTGCGTCCACATTTCCCGTATGGATCACCTTCATCAGGGCAGTGTTGCCGTTGGGATCGGGCGACTCAGGGTCCGCCCCCGCATCGAGAAGCGTTCGGATCATGGCGACGCTGCCGTTCGCGCAGGCCAGTGACAGGGCCGTGAGCCCATACCGGTCCGCGGCTTTGACGTTCGCGCCCGCCCGGATCAGCAGGCCCGCGGTTTCGAGATCGTCCACGCGAACCACCCAATGCAGGGCGGTTGTACCGTCCGCCATCGCCGCATTGACGTCCGCCTTTTGCTCCAATAGAGAACGAATCGTTCCACGGTCGCTCCGCTGCGCCGCTTCGGCCACGCGGCTGTCATGGCCCGGCGCGGCCCAGGCGAAAGACGACCCGAGCAACACCACACACGATCGGAAGAACAAGTGCTTCATAGTTATCCCAGCTAAGCGCCGCGTATCAACTCCACCATAAATCCGTTGGGATCCCGGAAGAGTAGTGCGTGTTCCTCTTTCCCTGCCACCGCGTCCACACCCAGCTTCTTGAGTTTGTCTATCGCGCTCCGCCGTTCGAATCCCGCGACGCTGATTGTGAAGTGATCGACGCTGGGATTTTGCCCGGCGGCCACAGGCTTGAGTCCCAGTTTCGTGTTTGCTGCCGCGAACCATACGGCAGCGGGATTCTTGGTCCGCGACGTTTCCATGCCAAACAGCTTCCGGTAGTACGGAACAGATTTTTCCAGATCCGATACGGCCAGCACTACGGAATCAAATCCGATTGCCTGAACCGCGGGCGGCTCCTGCGTGATCCTTGTATTCGGAATGATGGTTTTGGCCAGCCCTCCCGGAACACCCAGTAATTGCAGGCGCAATCCATCCGGGTCGGCGGCCATGCCGAGCGGACCGGCCCCCAGTGGTATGCCCGCTTCCTGCAGCGCGGCCCTCACTTCCTGCGGTTTGTAGTCCTTGACGAGAGTGCAGAAGTGATCGATGCGCGGTGTCGTATTCGCGGCGTTTGCAGCGATGCCGCCGAAGGCCAGATAGCTGATGCCCAGGCGGACGTAGAATCGCGGCGGCGGATCTTTTTCCTGAAACAGTTGCGGATCGAAGATGCGCCCGTAAAATTTGGCCGTCGCTTCGGGGTCGGGAATGGTCATTCCCAGATGTTCGAGACCCGTTGTATGCAAGGGGAGCAGAGACTCCTCAGCTCGGGCCTGTCGCGGCCGCAAACCAGACAAAGTTCCCCACGCCAGCGCTCCCAAGGCCGGTACGGCCTCGCGACGGCTCATGCCCCCACAGCCAGTTCTGGACAACTTCCCTCCCGCGAAGGTAATTTACCACAAATCAATGGCCTCCGAGGATTCTCTAGCGTCCCGGACGCCGCCACCTGTTCTGGCAGGAGCTTCAGGAACGGACACCGTGTCCGGGACCGTGTCTCATTGGCCCCGGACTGGTACGCTGAAAGGTCTGCATGCAACGACGGATCTCTCCAGCCTCACGCCTGAACGGGACCATTACTCTGCCCGGCGATAAATCGATCTCCCACCGGTACGCGATGATCGCGTCGCTCGCGGAGGGAGACAGCCGAATCTCCAATTATTCGACGGGAGCCGATTGCCACTCCACGCTCGAGTGCATGCGCGCTTTGGGAATTGAAATCGAGGAAGAGGGAACGTCAGTCACGATTCACGGGCGGGGTCTCGATGGGCTGCGTGGCCCGGCGGCTGATCTCTATGCCGGAAACTCCGGCTCGACCATCCGCATGCTTACCGGCATCCTGGCGGCTCAGCGGTTCCGCAGCCGCATCGGCGGCGACGAATCGCTCTCGCGCCGTCCCATGCAGCGCATCATGAAGCCGCTAACCCAAATGGGGGCGCACATCCGGGCCGCGGAAGACAAGTATCCTCCGCTGGAAATCGAGGGCTCGCCGTTGCGGCCGATCGACTATACCCTGCCCGTGGCCAGCGCGCAGGTAAAGAGCTGCGTCCTGTTCGCCGGCCTGTTTGTGGAGGGTGAAACTTCGGTCACGGAGCCGGTGCGCTCGCGGGATCACACGGAGATCGCTTTACGCGAATTTGGCGCCGATGTCACAGTGCGCCGCCAACAGATCACCGTCGCGGGCCGCCCGATACTCACGGGCCGTGACTTGATCGTCCCCTCCGACATTTCCTCGGCGGCATTTTTTCTGGTCGCCGCGCTCCTGATTCCGGGTTCGCGGCTCACCATTCGCGGGGTTGGACTGAATCCGACGCGGTCCGCGCTGCTCGATTTCCTGGCCGGCATGGGCGCCAGGATCCGTATTCCCGAGCTGGAAAGTCACAATGGGGAACTGATCGGCGAAATCGTTGTGGAATACTCCCAGGTGCGCGGCGGCTTGATTGAAGGCGCTCTCAGCGCCGCGCTGATCGACGAAATCCCCGTGCTGGCGGTTCTGGGCGCAGCGTCGGAAGAAGGGCTCACGGTCAGGGACGCCGCGGAACTGCGCGTTAAAGAGACCGACCGCGTCCAAACAATCGTGGAGAACCTGCGCCGCCTGGGCGTTCAGGCCGAGGCAACTCCGGACGGTATGGTGATACCCGGCCGGCAGAGATTCGGCGCCGCCCGCTTGGATTCCTACGGAGATCACCGAATTGCTATGGCCTTCGCCGTAGCTGCCCTGCGTGCCGATAGCGACTCGGTGATCGATGGCGCCGAAGCCGCGTCCGTGTCTTTTCCGGAGTTCTGGAATACACTAGCCGCCTGCACGGGTTGAGATGTCTTTCGCAAATTTTTTTGCGGAGCGTGTCGATTTCCGCTGTTCCCGTTCGTTATTCAGGTGCAAAACGCAAACACTTCGGAAAAGAAGAACATAGGAGAAGACATCTGATGGCCAAATACATGTTGTTGCTCTACGACGATCCCTCGGGCTTTGCCGCGCTAAGTCCCGAGGAAATGCAGAAAGCCATTGAGAAGTACATGGCTTGGTCCAAGAGACCCTACGTGGTCGATAGCAAGCGGCTGGGCGAGGACGCCGGGCGGGTAATCCGAGCCAATGGCGGCAAACCAGTCACCACCGACGGGCCCTACAGCGAAACCAAAGAAGTGCTGGGCGGCTATTACACCATTGAAGCTGCCAATTACGACGAGGCCGTCCAGCGCGCACTGGAACATCCGCACATCGAGCACGGCACGATCGAAGTGCGCCATGTCTACGGGACATGACACCGCAGTCGAGCGCCGGGGTGCTGCTGGAACACCTCTTCCGGCATCAGGCGGGCCGCATGGTGGCGCGCCTCACCCGGCTGCTCGGACCCGCTCATCTCAACCTCGCGGAAGAAGCCGTGCAAGAGGCCATGTTACGCGCCCTGCAATCGTGGCCCTATTCGGGCGTGCCCGAAAATCCGCCTGCATGGCTCTTTCGCGTGGCCCACAATGCCGCAATCGACGCGGTGCGCCGGAATCAGTGGATCGGTCAAAAAACGGAAACGCTCGTTGCCGAACTGGCCCTGCCCGCAGCCTTTGCGCCGGAGGATCCGATAGTGGAAGAGCAACTTCGCGACGACGAGCTGCGCATGATCGTGATGTGCTGCCACCCCGAGATCCCCCGGGAGGCCAGCATCGCTTTGAGTCTCAAGACGGTGGGTGGTTTTAGCGTACGGGAAATCGCACGCGCGTTTCTCGCGGATGACGCGGCGATCGCACAGCGGCTGGTGCGCGCCAAGCGGCAGATTCGCGAGCAGCGCCTTACGCTTGACGTACCCAGCGGCCCCGATCTGCAGCGGCGCCTCGATTCCATCCTCGAGGTCGCCTACTTCCTGTTTAATGAGGGCTATGCCGCGCACGAGGGCGAAGACCTGATCCGCGCCGACCTCTGCCTGGAGGCTATTCGCCTCGGGCGGCTCATCGCATCCTCTTCGATCGCCGATCCGCGTGTCCATGCATTGGTGGCTCTGATGGCGTTCCAAGCCGCGCGCCTGCCCGCACGCACCGACGATACGGGCGATCTGGTCCTGCTCGACTCACAGGATCGCAGGCGTTGGGATGGCCAGTGGATCGCCCTTGGTTTCCATCACTTCGACCGCTGCATCTCCGGAGACGTAGTCTCTACCTATCATGTGCAGGCCGCTATCGCCGCGACTCATGCCCGCGCTGCCGATTCGCAATCGACAGATTGGCCCGCGATTCTCGGGCTCTACGACCAGCTCATGGCGATCGGCCCCTCGCCGATCGTGGCGTTGAACCGCGCCGTAGCGGTAGGAAAGGTCCGTGGTCCCGCGGCTGCCCTCGAAGCCGTCGAAACCATTGCGGCCGATCCGAAACTGCAGGACTACTACCTGCTGCTGGCCGTTCGCGGTCACCTCTTATTCGAGCTCGGCAGAAACCGGGAAGCCGCCGATTCCTATCGCGCGGCTGTGGAGCGGCGTTGTTCCGAGCCGGAGCGCCGCTTTCTCAGACGCAAGCTGGCCGCCTGCAGCGCGACGGAAAACGGCCGGGGCTGAGAAGACTTCATCTTGCAGACGGCAGCCCGATGCGGCGCACCAGGTCTACAAACCTGGGCTCGGAGCGAATGGCGTCAAAAACGGGATCCACCTTCAAATAGACCAGGCCCGCGGACCTGTCGTCGAAAGCCTTGCCTAACCAGCGAAACGCCTCGTCTTTGTTATTCAACCCGATGTGAATCACAGCTACAGCCAGCGGCTGCACGTAGGTTTGCTGCGATCTCTCCCCAAGCTCACCCAGGATCTTCCTGGCCTCGGCCGCCTTGTGCGCAACCGCGTCGCCGTAGGCCATTGCCGCCAACGCGTTGGTGTCTCCTTCGGAAAGCTCGAGCGCTTTGCTCAATTCCGTGAGTGCTTCGGCCGACTGGCCTCTTTGCAATTGCGCCCGGCCCAGCAGCAGATGAGCGGGCACGAAGGAAGGCTCCATGACGAGCGCCTTTTGCGATTGTTCGATTGTCTGCACATACTGGCGGGCATAATAGAGCCGCGAGGCAAGCGCCAGCGTGATCGCGGTGGACTGCGGGCTGCTGCTCGCGGCGGTGTTCAACTCCGCTTGTGCTTCGTCGAACCGTCCCATGGCGCTCAGGAAATCGCCGTACCATAAGTGCGCCGTGGGATAGCTTGGATTGAGTGAGATCGCCCGCCGGAACTCTTCTTCCGTTCCTGCCCAATCCCAATCGTGGTACCGCGCCCAGGCTAGCGAAGTGTGCGCTTCCGCCAGGCTGTCATCCAGTTGGATGGCTTGTGTTGCGCCGCTGCGGATTTTGGGCATCACCTCGCGAGTCGGCAGCACGTTGAAGTCGGCCAGGGAGGCGTAGGCGTCCGCCAGTCCTGCATAGGCGAGAGCATAGCGGGAGTCCTTTTGGATGGCCTGCTGAAAATACTCAATGCTGGTTTGCAACCCTTCCAGCGTGCGCTTGTTCCACTGGAATCTTCCCTGCAAGTAGAATTGGTAGGCCTCGGCGTTTTCCGTGGTGTGCCGGTTCATCCGCTGCATCTCGGTGCCGCTGAGTTGCAGGCGGAGATTTTCCGAAATCTGACGCGAAATCTGTTCCTGAGTCGAGAGCAGGTCCGCGACTTTTACCGTGTACTGGCTGCCCCAGAGTTGGCGGTTTCTGTCAACCTCGACCAATTCCGTGCTAATGGCGAATTCGTCGCCCCGGCGCACCAGTCTGCCCGTCACCACGGCTCGCACTTTAAGCTGGCGCCCGGCTTCATCCGGGTTCAAACCCTTGCCTTTATATCGCTGCGTGGAGCTGAACGAGCGGATTGCCACTTTCGGAAGCTGCGACAGGTTGTTGATAATGCTTTCGGTAATGCCGTCGCTCAAGTAATCGCTATTCGGATCGCCGCCCGCATTCATAAACGGCAGCACGGCCAGCGAATCCAGAGGCTTCTCACGCACCGCGAAGTAGATGAGGGCGGCGAGCGCGAAGGCCAGGGCCACACACGCGCTCAGCACTGCCAGCCGATTCCGCTTGATCCCCGTAACGATATACTCGGCGCTGGAAATCGGCCGGGAAACCGTATCTGCCGCGGGTGTTGCCGGTGCGCTCCTTACCTCGCGCGGCGGCTCTATCTGGCCTGCCGAGCCCCACGCGGGCGCAGAGTTGACACCCGAAACCGGCAGCGCGAGACTCGCTTCACTATTCGCGCGGCGGGGATCGAAATCGCGGCGCAAGCGTTTCAGGTCGCCGCGCATCTCGGCCGCCGATTGATAACGGAAATCGCGGTTCTTTTCCAGCGCCTTCAGAATGATTCTCTCCAGCTCCGGCGGGAGGCCGGGGCGGGCACGCCCGGGCGGCGCCGGATCGCGGTGGAGGATGGCCGCAAACGTCAGGGCCGTGGTGTTGCCGCGAAAGGGAGAAACACCCGTGGCCATCTCATACATCACCACACCGAAGGAAAACAGGTCGGTGCGGTTATCGAGTGCTTCGCCGCTAGCTTGCTCGGGCGACATGTAGGCGACGGTGCCCAGGGTAGTTCCGGGGCTGGTTACAACGTCATCGAGCGCCGCGGTAGCGATCTGCGAGTTGTATGCGTGGCCGGCCGCCATTCGTCCGCCAGCGACTTTCGCCAGCCCGAAATCCATGATCTTGATCTGGCCCCGCGTAGTCACGAAAATATTCCCCGGCTTGATATCACGATGGACGATGCCATTGCCGTGGGCTGTATCCAGCGCGTCCGCAACCTGAATCGATTGGTCAATGAGCTCTTCCACGGGAATGGCCCTCGCCGCGATGCGCTCCGCCAGCGTGCGGCCTTCCAGGCATTCCATCACCAAAAATGGCCGGCTCTCGTGTTCGCCGATGTCATGCAGCGTGCAAATGTTGGGGTGGTTCAGCGAGGAGGCGGCACGCGCCTCGCGTTGGAAACGCTCGAGCGCGGCGCGGTCGCTGGCCAGATCCTCGGGCACAAATTTTACAGCGACGGCTCGCCCCAGGCGGATGTCCTCGGCTTTGTAGACGATGCCCATGCCCCCCTGCCCCAGAGTGGAGAGGATCCGGTAGTGCGATATCGTCTTGCCCAGCATCGGCTCCGGAGAACTCATCGGGTCGTCTATTCGTGCAGTGGATATCCGGGCTGTCCGGGCAGCAGCCCGTTGATCTTTAGCGTCTTGAGCCCCTTGGGAACCTGCGAAGCCTCCACAAACGCTACGGACCCCGGAATCTGCGACACGAGTTCCGTTGCCATCTCATTCGAGTATACGATCCTGGGTGCGCTGGCCGCCTCGGCACGGAAGACCTTTGCAATCCAATATTGCCGGAATTGCGCCTCCGACATCTGGTAAATGGTCTTCAGCACGACATCGCGTTCGCGGGCCCCAGGCGCCCGGACCAGGAGCGTCACCTTCAAGTTCGAGGACCAAAATTGCCGGTCGCCCAGCATGACGCGGCGAAGCTCCGCAAACGAAAGATTATCCAGCGGCAGATCCGTACGAACCACGATGGCAACCGCACTCGGATCCGGCGCGCCGCGTACAACGGCCGCGGCCAGGCCGCCGGCCCCAGATAAGAAAACGCGGCGAGAGCAAAGACAATGGCTCATTCTCATGTCCTTTGCTCAGAACGTAAAGCTGGTTTGCGCGAAGATACCCTTCACGGGCGCTGAATCGCGCAGCCAGTAATACCTGTATTCCAACTTGAACGCCGCGAGCGAGGAAAAATCATAGCGCACGCCGGCAGTCGAGCCTGTAAATGTAGGTACTGCCCGGAATGTCGCATCGGACCGCGGCACGTGGATCTGCTCGATCCGGTAATAGGGTTTCCACAGCCTTTCGAACCATGGCAGGCGGTAGGCGGCCTGCACATACCAGGCCTGGCTGTTCCTCGACCGGCCGAAAACGGGCTGGTGTGTGACGTTGGCGAATTCGGCGAGGAACTCCGGAGTCTCCTTCTGCCAAACGATATGCGCGGACTCGATCCATTCCCCCGCTGCCTGGCCGCCGATCGGGTTGAGGCGATCGCGATATACCGAGCCGCCGACCTGTATTCCGTACGGCAAATTCGGTTTGACGAACAGGTTCACAAGCCAGGCGCGATTGTTGTTGATGTCGCCGGCATCCCCGCCGCGGCCAATGACCTGCCCGCGGCCGTTCCCGAGACCAAAGTTATAGTTCAGATTCAATCCGCCGGCCGGTACGGCCCCTTCCACCAGTGTCCCGATGAAGTGCACCGGAATAAAAGCGCCCCCAAACTGGGTCATTTCCGGACGGCTGATGGTGGTCTGCAGCCACTGGCCGTGATGGAAGGCCGTATTCCAGTAATTCACCGGAGTGTGATAGCGGCCGAACGAGATTTTGAAATAGTCGTTGGCATCGTAACGGAGAATCAGCCGTTCGACCTCGGGGTTGAACCCGGGAGCCGAGGGCGATCCGGTGCCGGCATCGGTGCGCGCCGTAAAGGTGAGTTCCCCAAAGAAGCTGACCTTGGGTGAGAGCGCCGAAGTCAGGTGCAACGTCGTCTGTCCTAAAGCAAACCCGCTGTGCGGCGCGAGCAGCGTCTGCGGGCCGAATCCCCCGGAAGTTCCGTGGAGGTTGGTAGCCGAGAAGTTCACATCGCCGAATCCGGAGAGCTTCAAAGAAGGATAGACCGGCTGCGCGGCTTCCGATGTCGGAGTTTCCGGCCCGGGAGCCTGTTCGTGCAAGTGGGCCGCGGTCGCTTCGGCGGGCGCCTGCCGTGCCGCGGGAACGGCCGGAGTCTTTGGATCTCGCCCCTTCTCCAGTTCCGTTACCCGCTGCTCCAGAGTGTCGATGCGAGCGAGCAGTCTGGCGATCAACTCTCGCGTTTCCGTATCGGCCGCTTGCGCACGGGCGCACACGGGCAGCAGGAACAAGATGAATATGGCTACGAAGCGCTTCACGAAGCCTCCTCCAGCGAATGAATTGCCGTATCGAAGGTTATCGCACCGCCGCTGGGGGCAACAAGACAAACACACGATCCGGTACAGCAACGTGCCAGGGTACACTTGATTTCAGATCTCCATGGAACTTGAAAAAATTCAGCGTGAGCTCAATGCGCAGAAGCTGGATGGCTGGCTGTTCTTCGATCATCACCATCGCGACCCGCTCGCGTACCGCGTGCTGGGGCTCCCGGGCACGCGAATGGCAACGCGGCGCTGGTATTACTTCATCCCGGCACAGGGAGAGCCGGCGGGGCTCGAGCATCGCATCGAGCGCGGCATGCTTGGGTCTCTGCCGGGCGAGAGGATTCCCTATTCGAGTTGGACCGAGCAGGTTGCCGGTCTGCGCAAGCTCTTGCAAGGGAGGCGGCGCGTGGCGATGCAGTACTCGCCGCAATGTGCCATCCCTTATGTCTCCATGGTGGATGCCGGAACCGTGGAACTGGTCCGCAGCGCGGGCGCCGAAGTCGTGAGTTCGGCGGAATTGATTCAGGCTTTCGAAGCGCGCTGGACACCCGACGCTCTGGAAAGCCACCTCGAAGCGGGCCGCCGCATCGATCGCGTGCGCGCCGCGGCGTTCGATCTCATCCGCGAGCGGACTCGCAACCAGTCGCCGCTCCAGGAAGTCGAGGTCAAGCGCTTCATACTCGACTCCTTCACCGCGGCGGGCATGGTAACGGATCACGGACCGATTGTGGGCGTTAACGGCAACGCATCGAACCCGCACTATGAACCGAGCGACGAGGTTTCTTCTCCGATCCGGCCGGGGGATTTCGTTCTGCTGGACATGTGGGCCAAATTGGACAAGCCGGGAGCCGTCTACTACGACATCACCTGGACGGGTTTCTGCGGCGATCAGCCCACCGAAGCGATGCGGCAGGTGTTTGGCGTGGTGACGGGCGCGCGCGATACGGCTGTGCAGCGCGTGCAGGCGGCCGTGGCCAAGGGCCAGCCCTTATTCGGGTATGAAGTGGATGACGCTGCCCGCGGATTCATCGAGAGCCGTGGCTTCGGTTCCTACTTTGTTCACCGCACCGGCCATTCGATCGGAGAGGAAGTCCACGGCAATGGCGCAAACATGGACAACCTGGAAACCCACGATGAGCGGCGCATCGCTCCGTGGACGTGTTTTTCGATTGAACCCGGAGTCTATCTCCCCGAGTTCGGCATTCGTTCGGAAGTCAACATGTTCGTCGGAGAGAACGAGGCGCGCGTAACGGGAGAGATCCAACGCGAACTCCTGCTTTTGTAAAGGGGTTCGGAACCGCGCGCGAATCGAGCTTGACATTCCGCGCCGCGATGCTCTAGCTTGTCGATTGAAGGTCGAAACCGAGATCAAGCTCCGCCTGCCCGAGGAAGTGGCGGAGACGCGCCGGAAACTCCGCGCGTGCGGTTTCCGGATCTCGCGGCCGCGCGTCTTCGAATCCAACATTCTCTTCGATAACTTCAAACGTACCCTCAGGAAACACGGCAAAATCCTTCGCGTGCGCCAGGTGGACCGTCACGGGCTGTTGACGTTCAAGGGTCCCTTGGAGCAGGGACGCTATAAGAAACGCTGGGAAATCGAAACCCGCCTTCACGACACCGCTGCATTAGAGGCGATCCTGGCCCATGTTGGCTTCCATCCCGTTTTCCGCTATGAGAAGTTCCGCACCGAATACGCGGCGCGCTCCGGCGGGGGCAAAGTGCTCCTGGACGAAACGCCCATCGGCAATTTCCTCGAACTGGAAGGCAGCCCCGGATGGATAGACCGTACGGCACGCCGCCTCGGCTTTTCCCCCGCCGATTACATCAGCCGCAGCTACGGATATCTGTATCTGGCTTATTGCCGCGAGCGCAGAATCCGCCCCAAGGATATGGTTTTCAAGAAACGGCGGCAGCCCGGCTAACCGATACATTTCGAGAGACAAATGTTTTCCCCAAAATATTACGGTTCCGCCAAGGAATTGTAATGATTCGCCGCGCAAGCTGGGAAGCAGTAGGGAGAATATGTCTCACCATACTGTCGATTTCATCTGGAGAAATCCAAAAGCAGTCGAGGGGTTCTCCACGGGAGTCTGCCTGCACGGGCACACCATGCATTCCCAGGAGTGCCTTTCGTTCCTGCCGCGATACCTCCGTCAAGTTCCCGCGATTTCCCAACTCGTCAGCCGCTATGACCGGGGCCCCAGGGCTGTCGACTTTGCCCGGGCCTTTTGGACGCCGCCGCTCAATCCGGTTGCGGCGCTTGGCCTCGAGCAAAAGCAGATCCTGGCGATGGGGTTGCGCCCGCTGGTCTCGCTCACAGATCACGACGATATGGTAGCCGGCATATCTCTGCAACTGACTGCTGCCGGTGAAATTCCGCTGTCCGTCGAATGGACCGTCCCTTACGCGAGATCGATTTTTCATCTCGGCGTGCACAACCTGCCGCCCGCATCCGCTCGCGCGTGGATGTCATCGATGGCCGCGTATACTTCGCAGCCTGTCGAGTCCCTTCTTCCGGAAATTCTCTCGGAGTTGGCTCGAATCCCCGGCGTTTTGATCGTGCTGAATCACCCGTTCTGGCTCGAAGAAGGCGTCGAGGAAGCGGAGCATCGGCCCGCGCTCGACCGCATACTCGGCGAATGCGCCGCCTGGCTCCATGCGTTCGAGCTCAACGGCACGCGGCCCTGGAAGGAAAACGAAAACGCCATGGAGTTGGCGCGTGCCTGGTCGCGCCCGCTGATTTCGGGAGGCGACCGCCACGGTTGCGAGCCTTCCGCCTGCCTCAATTTGACGAATGCCACGACATTTTCCGAATTCGTTTCCGAAATCCATGCCGGCCGAAGCTCGATCGTTTTCCTCCCACAGTACCGTGAGCCGATCGCCCTTCGCGTCCTCGAGGCCGCTTGGGATATCCTGCGGCCCTATCCCGAGTACGCCGGCCGTGAACAATGGACGGATCGCTTCTTCTACCGAGCTGCGGATGGCACGCCGTGCCCGCTATCGCGCCTGTGGCAGGATCGCGTGCCCTGGATGCTGAGCGCGGCGACCGTCATGCTCCAGGTCTTCGCCGCCGCGCGCCTGCGGCCGGCACTGCGGCTTCTGTTGGCCGAACGGGGAGAGGTATTGCCGTGAGGGCCGCTGCCTCCCGGTTTTGGGCATCCGTTGATAACTTATCCCCCGAAACAGTCGCATTGATTCTTGCCATCGGATTGGTAGTCGGTGTTTTCCCCGTCTTCGGCATTCCCACACTGCTCTGCACCTTGGCGGCCGTGACTCTGCGCTTGAATCTGCCGGCGCTGCAATTGATCAACCAGTTATCCTCGCCTCTGCAACTGGCGCTTCTGATTCCGCTCGCCCGGGCCGGCGCCCACGTCATGGGCGGGCCGGGGAGCTGGAGCGTGGCTGCTGCGGCCCGCGCCGCGGTGGTCGGGTGGTTCTGCCTGTGCGTGCCCCTGGGAGTGGGTCTCTACTTCATCCTGGTCTTCACGCTACGCCGTGCAAACCGGCAATGTTTCAATAGATTCGAGACTTCATGACCAGATTCCCGGAGGGCTTTTTATGGGGTGCGGCAACCGCGGCACACCAGGTCGAAGGCAATAACACCAACAGTGACCTCTGGGTTTTGGAACATCTCCAGCCCACTTTGTTCGCCGAACCCTCGTTGGACGCCTGCGATCACTATCATCGTTTCCGGGACGATATCAAGCTGCTCGCCGGGTTGGGGCTGAACTGTTACCGCTTTTCAGTAGAATGGGCCCGGATCGAGCCGGAGCGCGGCCATTTTTCCGTGGCCGCCCTCGAACACTACCGGCGTATGCTGGCCGCCTGCCACGAGTGTTCTGTAGTTCCGATGGTGACCCTGTACCATTTCAGTTCCCCTCGCTGGTTCGCTGCCATGGGCGGGTGGGAAAAGCCATCCGCAACCGACCTCTTCGTTCGGTATTGCGATCGCGTGGCCAGGCACCTGGGCGATCTGATGGCGTTCGCGACCACTTTTAACGAGCCGAACCTTCCCATGCTGCTCCGCTGGGTGCCCCCCTCGGAGATTCCTTTCCTGAAAGTCCGCCGTATGGTGAAGCTGGCCGCCCGCGCCGCCGGCTCCGACCGCTTCGGATGTTTCTTTTTGGGCGATGCTAAGGCACTGCAGGACCGCATGATGGCGGCCCATGAACGTGCTCTACAGGCGATGAAATCGGCGGCCGGCAATTGCGCAGTCGGCGTCAGCGTAGCGTTACAGGATGAGCAGCCGGTGGGCCCGGTGAACCAGCGCGACCGGAAGTGTGCAGAAGTGTATGATCCCTGGTTGAGCGCCGGAGGCAAGAGCGATTTTCTTGGGGTGCAGACCTACACTCGATGCCGGGTCGGGAAAAAAGGTGACGTGGGTCCTGAGCCTGGAGTGGAACTCACCCAGATGGGCTACGAATTCTGGCCCGAGGCGCTCGAGGCCTGTCTTCACTACGCCGCCGCCCGCGTCAGGGTTCCGCTCTACGTAACCGAAAACGGCGTCAGCACCGAGGACGATGCCCAACGGGTCGAATACATTCAACGCGCCCTGGCGGGAGTCGTCAATTGCCTGACTGACGGAATAGACGTTCGAGGCTACATCCACTGGTCATTGCTGGATAATTTCGAGTGGATTATGGGATACCGGCCTAAGTTCGGATTGATTGCGGTCGACCATCAGACCCAGCAGCGCACGATCAAGCCGAGCGCCCGGTATCTGGGCGGAATTGCCCGCCAAAATCAGATTCTCGATCCGGCCGCGATCCTGTAGCAGGCTGCGAAAAACGGATCGCCGCGCACCCGACGTGGGCAAAATGCCCAAATTTTCGTTGAAAATAAATAACTTATTGACTAAATTATGGGCATTTGCCCATAATAGCCGGGACGAAAGCCGTTCTTCTGCAGCCCGCTGGATTCCGAGAGGATGCTTTCCAGCAGTCCCGGAATTTCGTAAACGGCGCTGTTGCGGGTGGCCGCGGCGCGTTGCCGGAATCTCGCATAGTTTTCCGGCGCCAGCAGGGTTTCGACCGCCCTGGCGATATCCGCGGAGAAGTTGTGCACCACCAAGCCTACGCCCTGTTCCTCGATCCAATCCGCGTTGTAGCATTCGTGCGCCATGGTCCAGGCATTCCTCTGTACAATCACAGGCAGCCGCTTGGCGAGCGCTTCGCTGATGCTGCCCGGACCCGGCTTACCGATGAAGAAATCGGAAAGTTCCATGTAGAAGGGAATCTCGCGTGTGAAGCCCTCTACGAACATGGGGATTTGCCGGGACACAGCGCGGAGTTTGGCGGCCACCTCCTGATTGCGGCCGCAGAGCAAAATCAACTGAATCCGTTGCTCCGTTCGATTCAGGGCCGAGGCGATCCGAAGCATCTCGGTCGAACCCTCCCCGCCGAACAGCACCAATCCCGTAGGCCATTCGGGCCGCAGTCCCAGCCTGGTCCGCTCCTCCCCCCGATCGATTTCGAGCGGCTCATAGAATTTCGGGTTCAGGATCATCCCGGATGTCTGCAGAATGCGGCAGCCGGGAATGCCCAACTCCCGCGCCTGTGCCGCGGCCCGTTCCGAACCGCAGATGAAATACTGATCCTGGCGTTCGATCCAGAAGTGCGGCGGATAGTCGGCAATGTCGGTGAGCACGGTCACGAATGGCGTACCTGGCCAGGCATGGTCCAGCGCCTCCTTCAGGGCCCGGTTATAGTGTGGAATGAGTGATACCACCAGATCCGGCTGCATTTCGGACCAATACTTCTCCAGCACCCTAACTTGCGAACTGTGTGTCAGCCGGATCAGGAGATGCATGAGCGGGATCAGTTGGGCGGACCCGGCAGTCCAACCCCGCCGCAGCATAATGTTGTAGACGTCCTGAAACGGGATGCCCGTCGATTTGCGTATGAAATCGATGGAATCGAGAAGTTCCTGGATACCGAGCATTCGCACGGTCCAGGGACGCTCCTGTTGCTGGATGATATCCCGCAAGGCGGTGGCCGCGGCACGATGGCCGCCGCCGGAATCGATGTAGATCAAAACAATTCTTCGCGTGGAAGCAGGGACTACCGGCATCGCCTACCAGCTTTACGGCCCGCTCATTTCAAATCGATGAGCGTATGGTGAATTCTCCTGACTAATTCTCCGGACCGCGAGCGCGATGCCTCGCGGCGGTACTGATGTTACAAAAGTAGCGGATTAGATTGAGTTTCGATCCGCTATACTGGAGCGGTTCCGTAAATTGTTATGCGCCGCACAAAAGCCATGAACGCTTGTCTTTCGAACTCCTGCATCCTTGCAGCCTTGTTATTTCCCGCGGTCCCCGGATTTGCCCAGTGGGACAGCTACGCCCATGATGCGCAGCACACCGCGCTCTCTCCGACGGCATCCCAAGCGCTTGCCCAAATTCATTGGCAAACGCCCGTAGATCTGAATCCTCAATACAGCGGCAACGATCTGCTGATTCACTACGGTTCTCCATTAATCACTGCCGCCAACACCGTCATCGTGCCGGTGAAGACCGGCAAGAACGGAAATTTTCGCGTAGATGCCCACATCGGCGCTACCGGCGCTCTTTTGTGGAGCCAGACGACGGATTACATCTTGCCCGCGCACAACTGGACTCCGGTATTCGGTCCCGTGCTTACGGACGCTCCGAAACTTTACTACCCCGGCGCAGCGGGCACAGTCTATTCCCGGAATTCTCCGGACCACAGCAGCGCCGGCCGGCCCACACAACTCGCTTTCTATGGGCTTTCGCAGTATCAAGCCGGGCCGAAGGCGAAGCAGGCGTTTCAGGCGAGCGTGCAGATCAATACGCCGCTGACGGCCGATTCGGCCGGTAACATCTACTTCGGATTCGTAGTGGTCCAGAACAATATCATGTGGCCCTTGTACGACTCCTCGGGCAAGCAACTGGTGAGCGGCATCGCGCGCATCAGCGCCGGCGGTCAAGGCGCCTGGACACCCGTGACTACGGCCTCCGGCGATTCACACATAACGGAAGTCGTTCAGAACTGCACTCCCGCAATCAGCAGAGACGGCGGATTGCTTTACATCAGCGTGAGCAATGGAAGCTCGGGTTATCTGCTGGCATTAAACAGCACCACTCTGGCGCCTGTGGCCAAGGCGTTGTTGAAGGACCCCAAGTCGGGATTGAACGCTGTCTTGTCGGACAACGGGACGGCATCTCCCATGGTTGGCCCGGACAACGATGTCTACTACGGCGTTTTGGAAAACCCCTGCTGTTTTGAGAATCACGACCGCGGCTGGATGTTGCATTTTAGCAGCGACCTTTCCCAACTGAAAATACCGGGCGCCTTCGGGTGGGACGATACGGCTGCCGTGGTCCCCGCATCGATGGTTCCGTCTTATAGCGGCACGTCGGCCTACCTGCTGTTTTCGAAATACAACAACTATATCGAGGCGGGTGGAGATGGCCTGAACAAGATCGCAATTCTGGACCCGAACGCGACCGAGATCGACCCGATCACCGGCGCTACAGTGATGAATGAAGTGATGACCATCGTGGGTCCAACGCCGAATGCGCAAGGCGGAGTTTACGAATGGTGCATCAATTCCGCCGCCGTCGATCCCGCCACCAAATCGGTTTTCGCGAACAGCGAGGATGGGACGCTTTATCGCTGGGACCTGACCACGAATACGCTTTCACAGAAAATGGTGCTGACTTCGGGTATCGGCGAAGCCTACACGCCCACGGTCATAGGCGTGGACGGCACCGTGTACGCCATCAATAACGCGACTCTCTTTGCCGTAGGGCAGTGACGATGGGGCGCAGAGCGGTAGCCTGGGTGGCTGCTGTTTTGTGCTTCGAATCCTTGTGCCGTGCGCAATGGTCGAATTACGCCGGAGACCCGCAACATTCAGCTCTATCCGCGACGGCATCACAGACCTTGCGGCGCATTCATTGGCAAACGCCGGTTGATTTGGCACCCGAATACTCGGACGGCGACCTGCTGATTCACTACGGATCTCCCCTGGTGACCGCCGCAAACACCGTGATTGTGCCCATCAAAACCGGCTCGCGGCGCCAGGTTCAGAGCGAGGCGGCGGAAGCAGGGGGCGAGAACAGCGGACCGGCGATGCCTCCACGCGACAACTTCACGGTGGAAGCGCGCAGCGGCGCAGACGGCCGGGTGATCTGGAAACAGACGACCGATTATATTCTGCCGATGCACAACTGGACACCCCCTCTCGGTCTCGCGCTCGCCCCCGGAGGCCGCCTCTATTTCCCCGGGGCTGCAGGAACCGTATACTACCGCGACACACCGGACAACGCTGCCGGCGAGCAGGGACAACTCGCGTTCTATGGCATCTCGCAATATGAAGCCAGCCGCCAGAGCCGCCATGCATTCCAAAGAAGCGTCAAGATCAGCACGCCGCTCACGGCCGATGCCTTAGGGAACATCTACTTCGGCTTCGTAGTCGAGGGCAATCCCGGCCTCTGGCCGCTTTACGATGCCTCGGGCCGGAAGATGGAGAGCGGTATCGCCCGCATCGCCGCCTCGGGTGAAAGCGCCTGGATCCCCGCTTCCGTGGCAGCCGGCGATTCCGCCATCACTCAGGTTGTCATGAACTGCGCCCCCGCAATCAGCAACGATGGCGCAGTAGTCTATATCGCTGTTAGCGACCAACGTGCAGGCTATTTGCTCGCGCTAAGCAGCACAACCCTGTCGCCCCTCGCCCGGGTACGTTTGAAAGATCCGAAGTCGGGCCGCGATGCCATTCTCTCGGACAGCGGAACGGCATCGCCGGCCGTGGGACCGGACGGAGACGTCTATTTCGGCGTCCGCGAGAATCCGTGTTGCCGCGAGAACCACGATCGCGGCTGGCTCTTGCACTTCGACAGCACCCTGGCCCGGTTCAAAACGCCTTCGGCGTTCGGTTGGGACAATACACCCTCCGTGGTGCCGGCCTCCCTGGTTTCCTCTTATAGCGGAACATCCCGCTATCTTCTCTTTTCGAAATTCAACGATTATTGGGAGGCTGGCGGCGATGGCAGGAATCGCATTGCGATCCTGGACCCGAACGCCACTGAGACCGAGCCGGTGAACCAGATCGCCGTAATGCGTCAGGTGTTGACTATATTGGGTCCTACCCCGGCCGATGACGGAGTTGGAGTAAGGGAATGGTGCATCAATTCGGCCGCTGTAGATCCCGCCACCAAGTCAGTGCTGGCCAACAACGAGGATGGCATCCTCTACCGCTGGGATCTCACTACCAACACGCTATCGCAAAAAGTGGTGCTTACGGCCGGATTCGGTGAGGCCTACACGCCTACCGTGATCGGTGTGGATGGCACCGTGTACGCGATCAACGATGCCATCCTGTTCGCCGTAGGCGAGTGACTCGATCCTCTACTGCACCGCCAACGTAACCCCCGGCTGCGTGCTGGTGGATACCCCGCCCGTGGTGAAGGTAATGACTACCGGAACCGCCACTCCCGAGGGCGCCACATCCGGGATCCGCAGATTCACCTGCGTGAACCCGTTTACAGTACCCGGAGCCGACCCGGCGTACTGCACGAATGCCGGAATGCCGCCAATCGTGGCTGTAACTGTGGCAAGCGGCTTCTTGTTGCCCGAGCCATCGGCCGGGGACACGGCTCCCGTCACTCCGGGCGGCGTTGTGGCCCCCTCTCCGGTCATGTATATCGAAACGTAACCGCCCTTCGGCGCGGGTGCGTTCGGACCGTTGACGGAGAAATCCGCTGCATTGCGGATGGCGCCCGGACCGGTGCCCTGCTGGTTGAGCGTGAAGATGCCCGGAGCCGTTGCCGTGATGTTGTAGATTACCGCGTCGGACGAAGTTCCGTTGAATTCGACTCTGACGCTGGTAGTGGGACGGCCTGCCACTTCGTACGGAACCACGACTGATGTCTGATCCGCCCGTGTGAAGATGATCGGCGCCTCCACATTATCGAACAGCACGCGAGTGCCGCCGAGCGTGGTTGCCACCCTGCCGTTGGAAGCCAATACGCCGTTAACACCCGTTGTGGGGCCGACATTAGTCCCATAGATACTGACCATTTCGCCGGGAGATAGCGCACTCAGGAAGCCGCTGGCCGCATTGCGAATGCCGGTAATGACCGGTTTCGGCGTCTGTGTTACCGAAAGCGTCACCTGAATCACAGCGGCTGCCAGGGAGTTGGGAGAAGCGACCGAGACCGTACCCGTGTAGTTGCCGGCCGCCAATCCTTGCGGGTTGATGGCGACCGTAAGAGTTGCCGGCGTAGTGCCGGTCGCGGGTGTTGCCTGCAGCCAGGTGCCCGTGTTGTTCGTGTTCGTAGCCACGCTGATCGGCACGGCTCCGCCCGAAGATTGCACCTGCACGGTTTGGCTGGCCGGCGCGGTCTGGCTGAGCACATAGTTGAACGTCAAAGCCGCCGGCGTTACCGTCAGCGTCTGCGGCGGCACGATATTGACCGTCACCGGAATGGTGAGCGGACTGCCCGTAGCTCCCGCGGACGTTATGGTGACCGATCCTGTATAGGTATTGGCCGCCAGACCTGTTGGATTGATGCTGACCTGCAACGTGGCTGGAGTGGTCCCGCTGGTAGGAGTCACGGATAGCCAACTGCCGGATCCCACGATGCTGCTGGCCACGCCGAAATTGAGCGCGCCCGGACTGCCGGATACCGTCACATTTTGAGTTACGGATGTAGTGCTTCCGGCCGCAATCGTAAAGACCAGGGGCGTCGGCGAAGCAGAAATCGTTCCGGAGGTGACTTGCAAAGTCACCGGAATGGTCAGCGGGCTATTTCCGGCGTTCGCCGAAGTCACAATCACCCGGCCGGAATAATTCCCGGGACTCAGGCGCGAGGCGTCTACCGACACGTTGATGGCGCCCGGCGCAACACCTGCGGGGCTCGAAGCCGAAAGCCAGCCGAGGCCGGAGTCATTTGTACTGATAACGTAACTCAGACCCGCCGGGGAACTCGTCACGTTGACAGTCTGCGCTGCCGGAGCCGGACCGCCGGCGGTCTGGGAAAACGTGAGGGATGCCGGACTTACGGCGAGGCTTCCACTGGTTAACACCAGGACCACCGGGAGTGTGTAAGGGCTGTCCAGTACCGCCGCCCCGCCCGGTCCCGTGGCGTTGATAACCACGTTGGCGAAATAGACGCCTGCAGAGAGATTGCCCGGAACCGCAGTGAGTGTCAGGACATTGCTGCCTGGCAAGCTCGTTGTCGGCACGGGGCTGGGCAAAAATAGCCACGAACTGTTCGGTGGCGGAATGCTGAAGGTCAGTTGGTCGGTGCTGCTCGTGCTGCTCAGCGTCACTGTTTGTGTGATGGCCTGAGTGCCGACCGGAGCGGTGAATGCGATAGGCTGCTGCGGCGGATTGACCTGCAACAGAGCGCTGGAACTCACGTAGAGAGTGACGGCAACGGTCGCAGTCCCTGCCGGCGCCCCCGTGGACACGTCCGTCGTCGTAATCGTGATCAGACCGGCATTGGCGATTCCTACAGTTGCTGCCGCCGTATTCACGGAGACGGTAAAACCGTCGGTAGTGGTTCCGCTAGTATGGCCTGTCAGGACGATCCAGGGAGTACTAGTCGTGGCTGTGTAGTTCAACGGCGCACCAGTGGTCGTGCCTACGGTGACATTCTGCGAAGCGGGTTGGATTTGGCCAACCTGATATACGTACGTCAGCGTGCTCGGGTAAATATTAGGAGCCGGGTTATTCGTCACCTTCAAAGTGACCGGAAGCGATTGGCTCGTACCGGTACTGGTATTAGTAAACGTGACAATCCCGGAATAGTTACCAGGCGCCAGATTCGCCGGATTGACGCTGATCGAAACGGGATTGGGCGTGGTTGCGCTTTGCGGCACCACCAGCCAAGGCTGATTTGCCGTCACGTTGTAGGCAACTTGTGTAGCCGGAGCGCCAGTGCTGGTTGGAGTAACTGTCTGCGCGGCGGGACTGGCGCCGCCTATGGCGAATGTGAAGGATAGCGGCGCAGAGGGCAGGTTCAGATAGGGATTCGGCGATTCGTTTACGGTGACGGGGATGCTCTGCGTCGTTGTGGTCGAGAGGGCCAGCGAGCCGCTGTAAGTTCCGGCATTCGGCGACGGCTGCCCGATCAGAGTCACGGTTATCGATGCCGTCCCGTTCGGCGGGATACTCCCCACCGACGGGTTTACACCCAGCCAGGAGACTGTGGGAGAGATCGCAAAATTCGCAATGCCCTGCGCGTCGGCTGTAAGTTGCAAAGTCTGTGATACCTGGTTATTCGTGCCGCCAAGCTGGAAATTGAATGTGAGCGACGATGGTGAGATCGTCACCTGAGGAGTGGTGGTGACCGTAAGGGTCACTTGCACCGTCGCGGGCGTCAGGTTCGATCCAACCGTCGGCGTTACCGTGATCGATCCTGGATAGACGCCGGCTGTCAGAGTTTGAGCAACGGCCGGGTCGATCGTCACGGTGATTATGCCAGGAGTGCTGTTTCCCCCGGTTATGCTGTAGTTCAGCCAAGTGCCCGTCTTGCTTACCTGCGCCGTGACTCCCTGCGGGAGCGTCACAGTGATATTTTGGGGTGATGGAGTGCTCCCTCCCAAGACATAAGAGAAATTCAACTGGCCCGGACTTACGCCAATGACACTCACGTTCAGCGTCACCGGAACGGTAAAAGTTCCCACTGTACTGGCGATATTGAGGGATCCGCTATAGGTGCCGGCCGCCAACGGATCTGTCGAGATTGCCAGCGTTGCCGGGGTGGGAACCTGCGTGGCCGGCGATACGTGCAGCCATGCCGCACCAGGGTTGACCGAAGCAATGACCTGGACAACTCCGCCCGAACTGGTAAGCGACAGGTTGGCAGATGCGCCTACATTGGCTTGCGCAGTCATGACCAGAGGATTCGGGCTGATCTGGAGCGTTTGCGCGGACAATGCCGCGGCACACACAAGAAGTAATGAAAACTGTCTCAAAGGGATACCTCCACGTATAGGCAATCCGGACGCGGGCAAGACGGCCTTAAGTTAATCGGCTCAGCAAGACGATGGCCATTGTGATTTGAACGAGTGCAGTGTGTTACGGATGGAGTACGTCTCTCGCGTGTCACCGCACGACACACATACGTATCCCAAAGCCACGATCAACTTCTGCTCTCTCGATAAAGGCCATTATCGTAAATGTACTGAAACACACGTAGCGAAATGTCGCGTGGCCGTCTGCCTAAGGCTAGTTCGCTGCGGATTTCCGATGACGAGTAAGGTAAGTCTACCGTTTCGAGCCGCTCGACGCGCGCCTCGCCGGGAATTTCGTAGCTGTGCCCGCGCCGGCTCACTACGATGAATGTAACGTTGCGCATTACGTCGTGTGCGCGGCGCCAGGTGTGGATTTCCGCGAAAGCGTCGGCGCCGATAATGAAGAATAATTCATCAGCGGCCTGCAACTCTTTCTTGACCTTTTCAATCGTGTCGATGGAGTAACTCCGCGGAGTATTCTCCTCCAACCGCGATACCTGGAATCGCGAATCGCCGTCGCAAGCCAGTTCCAACATCCTTATTCGATGTTCGTATGCCGCGTGAGTGACACCGGATTTATGCGGAGGATGAAACGCCGGCACAAAGAGAATACGATCGAGATGGAAGCGGTCCGCCGCCTGCCGGGCTACCTCCAGGTGAGCATTGTGGACCGGGTCGAAGGTGCCGCCGAAAATCGCCAGCCGCAATTTGGCTTATGCTCTCTCGATTTTCACCGAATTGATGCGGACCTCTTTGGCAGGCCGGTCCTGCGCGTTGCGAGCTACCTGTGAAATCTTCTTCACCACGTCATAGCCTTCAGTAACTTCCCCAAACACGCTGTGCTTATTATCCAGCCACGGCGTGGCGGCGACTGTAATGAAGAACTGGCTGCCATTGGTGTTCGGGCCGGCGTTGGCCATCGAGAGAATGCCTGCCTTGGTGTGCTTGAGCGAGGGGTGAAACTCGTCCGCAAATTTGTATCCGGGGCCGCCGCGGCCGGTGCCTTCGGGGTCGCCGCCCTGGATCATGAAATCGGGAATCACGCGATGAAAAATGGTGCCGTCGTAAAACGGCTTCCCGGTTTTGGCTCCTTCCGCCAGGCTGACAAAATTGTCTACCGTCTTCGGCGCTTCGGTGGCAAACAGCTTTACTTTGAATTTGCCCTCGGTGGTGTCGAAGGCGGCATAGATCTCATTGGGCATCAATGCGATTGTAGCAACTTAGAGCGCTACGACTCCGCGCGTTCCCGGGGCCGTATCGTCATCGTCAAGGGGACCGGCGGGACCGCCCTCCCGCGCTTTCGCGCTGGCCTCCTCAATCAAGACCTCGACCAGCAGCGTGGCTTCGAGATGAGGATCCGGTGGAGGCGCGTAATCGCGCCCTGCCGTGCGGCCCGGAAAATAGCGTCTCACCATATCCTCGTAGATTTGCCGTTGTGTCTCGCGATCGGTTACTTCACGACCGCGGCCGAAACACACCACGCTGCGATAGTTCATCGAATGATACATGGCGCTTTTCGAGTACACAAGCCCATCCACCAGGGTGACGGTCACACAGACGGGCGCACCGGATGCGGCGATATGCAGCGCACGGCTGGCCCGGGAGCCGTGGACAAAGAGGCGGTCCGGATGCCGCGGGTCGAAATGGTAGCCGAACGGGATCGCAAACGGCTGCTGGTCTTCGATGAACGCGAGGTGCGCCACGCGCCCGGCGGCCAGAATCTCCACCGCTTTCTCCGCTACCGACCGGTCGGCGTGACGGCGGATTTCGGATCGTTTCTTGTCCATATCTGGAATATACTGTTAGAGTGGCTCTGCGCCTATAGCCAATTATCGAAAATCGATGGGGCCATTTCTCACCGTGCAATTGGACCGGCGTTCGCGCCAATCGCTGCAGCGTCAGCTTTATGCCGCGCTGCGTCGCGCCATCCTGGAAGGCCGCCTGGGACCGGGTGCGCGGCTCCCCGCTACGCGGCTGCTGGCGGAAGATCTGGGCATATCCCGGAACACGGTGGCAGCGGCGTTCGAACAGCTCTGGGCGGAAGGTTATGTGGAGGGCAGGGTCGGTTCCGGCACCTACGTCGCGTCGAAATTGCCCGAGGATCTGCTGGCCGTTTGCGGCCGGCAGGCATCAGAGCGCGTGCCCTTTCCAAAGACTCTGAAGCCTTCCGAAAGAGGGCGCATGCTCGCGGCCATACCGGCGGCCCTGCGAGGCGGCCACGAAGCGCCGCGCCCGTTCAACCCCGGTTTGGCCGCGCTGGACCGGTTCCCGCGCGAACTCTGGGCGCGACTCTCAGCGCGTCTCGTGCGCCGTGCCCCCGCCGCCCTGCTCACCTACGGCGACCCCGCTGGTTATCTCCCTCTGCGCCGGGCTATCGCGGAGTACGTGCGAGCGGCGCGCGGCGTGCGCGCGGAGGCGGATCAAATCATCGTTACCGCGGGCTCCCAGCAGGGGCTCGATCTTGCTGCTCGCGTATTGCTTGACGTCCACGATACCGCCTGGGTGGAAGATCCGGGTTACCTGGGGGCACGCGGCGCGCTCCTCGCGGCGGGCATCC
>PSRJ01000174.1 GCA_003175985.1 Terriglobia bacterium | reverse complement strand
CTGCCGCGGCCGCCCCAAGCTGCCTATGAAGGATTGGCCGACTGGCTGGAAACGGAATTGGACCGCGCCGCGGCTGGCAAACCGGCCTTCGTTCCTCCGGGAATTCACCGGGTAAATCGCACCGAATACGCCAACGCGATCCGTGACATTCTGGGGCTGGAAATCGATCCCGGCGAGTTCCTCCCGGTCGACGATTCGAGCTACGGTTTTGACAATGTCGCCGGCAGTTTGGGAATCTCGCCCGCGCTGGTGGAGGGATTCATGTCGGCCGCGGGGAAGATCAGCCGGATCGCCGTGGGGCATGAAACAGCTCCGAGCCAGAAGAAATACATCGCACCGCAGGATTACTCCCAGGAAACTCACGTGGAAGGCCTGCCGTTTGGGACTCGGGGCGGCATGCTGATCAACCACTACTTTCCGGCCGACGGGGAGTACAACATCTCGTGGTTCCCAGTGCGCGGCAATACCGGAGAACTCTACGGATCGGAGCGCAAGGACGAACACCTCGAAGTGACAATCGACGGAGAGCGCGTCAAGCTCTTCGACATCGCGAAAATTCCCAATGGAACCGACAACGACAAGAACGACGTGCGTCTGCCGGTGAGGGCGGGGATGCACAAGGTGGGGTTGGCGTTTCTGGCTACCACCGACGTGCCGATGGACGACTTGAACCAGCATTATGTGCGCAGCGTGCTCGATACCAATCCCATTCCCGGCTATATCTTTTCGCCTCAGGTAAGCCAGGTGATCATCATGGGGCCCTACAACGGGAAGCGGCCGCAGGATACACCCAGCAGGCGCAAGATCTTCATTTGCGAGCCGGCGGCAGGGAGTGACGACATTCCCTGCGCCCGGAAGATTCTGGCAAATCTCGCCACGCAGGCCTATCGCAGGCCCATCGGCGAAGGCGACATGGAGAGCGTGCTCAGCGTTTACCAGAAAGGCAAGAACAAGGGTGGTTTCGAAGACGGCATCCAATTGGCGCTGCAGAACATCATCGCCGACCCGGAATTCATTTTCCGCGGCGAAACCGATCCGGCGAATGTGAAATCGGGACAGCCTTATCGCATCAGCGATCTGGAACTGGCATCGCGCTTGTCCTTCTTTCTGTGGAGCAGCGCCCCGGACGCGGAACTGATCACCATGGCGGCTCAGGGTAAACTGCACGAGCCCAAGATGCTGGAGCAGCAGACGCGGCGCATGCTCACAGACCCCCGCTCGCATGAACTGGTGAAGAACTTCGCCGGGCAGTGGCTGCAACTTCGCAATCTGCCCAGTACCGCGCCCATCACCCAACTGTTTCCGGATTTCGACGACAATCTGCGGCAAGCCTTCCGCATCGAGACCGAGATGTTCTTCGAGAGCGTTCTGCGGGAAAACCGCAGCATCACCGATCTGTTGAACGGCGATTACACGTTTGTGAACGAACGGCTCGCGCGCCACTACGGCATTCCCAACGTCTACGGAAGCCGGTTCCGGCGGGTGCCGCTGAACGGCGAACTGGAGGCGCGGCGCGGATTGCTCGGAAAAGGAGCGATCGAGCTGGTCACTTCGGTGCCGGACCGGACCTCGCCGGTGCAGCGCGGTAAATGGGTGCTCATGAACCTTCTCGGCATCATCCCGCCGGACCCGCCGCCCAACGTGCCGCCCCTCCGGCAAAGCGACAAGATGGCCAACGGGCAGCCGGTGCCGTTGGAGATCTCGATGCGGGAACGCATGGAGGAGCATCGCGCCAATGCGGCCTGTGCCAGTTGCCACAAAATGATGGACCCTATCGGGTTCGCGCTGGAGAACTTCGATGCGGTGGGCAAATGGCGTACCCAGGAGTTCGGCAAGAAATTGGATGTAGCCGGACAACTCTCCGACGGCAGCAAGGTGAACGGGCCGGCGGGATTGCGGGATGGCCTGGTGCGTTACTCACCGCAATTTGTCCGGGTAGTGACGGAGAAGCTGCTGACGTACGCTTTGGGCCGCGGCGTGGAGTATCAGGATATGCCCGCGGTGCGGTCGGTTGTCCGGGAAGCCGCCGCGAACAATTACCGGTTGCCATCGCTGATTACTGGAATTGTAAAGAGTGCGCCGTTCCAGATGAACGTCAAACTGGAGGAAGCCAGCGCTCCGCGCCAGACGGCGAGTCTCAGTCCTAAGTGACGGGTTGCAACCGAAGCACGGTTAGGGTTGAATTTAGAGAGCACAGAGAAAACGAGGAGGCCAGATCACGTGTTGATTACGAAAAAGCACATCGCCCGGCGGACATTTTTGCGGGGCGCCGGTGTCACATTGGCTTTGCCGCTGCTGGAGTCCATGATCCCGGCATTCACCCCCGCGGCAAAAGCCGCAGGTAATACCAAGACGCGCTTTCTGGCAATCTTTTCCCCGCACGGCTGGTCACCGACTTATTGGGCCGATGGACGGCCGGACATTCCTCCCACCGAAGGGCGGAACGTCGGGCTGGGATTCATCCATCAGCCGCTGGCGCCGTGGAAGGATCAGTTAACGATCGTTCATGGAATGGACGCCACGTCGTCGATGCCGCCCCCCGGATCGAGCGGCGGCGATCACTCGCGGGCGTCGGCCACGTTCACCGGGGCTCCGCCCAAAAAGACCGCTGGCGCGGATATTTATTGCGGAACGAGCATTGACCAGATCATTGCTCAGAAGTACGGGCAGGATACGCTGCTGCCTTCGATCCAGCTCGCAATCGAGGATCCGGGCGCCAACACCGGTATTTGCGGCTGGGGATACAGCTGCGCTTACTCGAATTCGATCTCCTGGGCGTCTCCCACCAAGCCGCTTCCGCACGAGATCAACCCAATGGTCGTTTTCGAGCACCTCTTTGGAGACGGCAGCACGCAGGAAGAACGGATCGAGCGCCGGCAGGCGAGCGGGAGCATTCTCGATGCGGTGACAGCGAAGATCGGCAAGCTGCAGAAACATCTTCCGTCAAGCGACCGCAACCGGCTCAACGAATACCTGGAAGCGATTCGCGAAATGGAGCGGCGGCTGCAGATTGCATCGAAACGTTCGGCGGAGGCCCCGGCTCTGGATGTACCGTTCGGCGTGCCGGAATCCTTCGACGAGCACGTGAAGCTGCACCTTGATTTGACGGCACTCGCCTTCCAGGGGGATATCACGCGCGTGGGGTCGCTGATGTACGCGCGCGACGTCAGTCTGCGCAGCTATCCGGAGTCCGGCGTGACAACGGCAAACCACCCCTCCTCGCATCACGGCGAAGATCCCAAACGCCGCGAAGACTGGGCCAAGATCAACCAGTACCACATGAAGTGCTTCGCCCATTTCCTGAAGAAGCTGCAGGATACGCCCGATGGCGACGGCAACCTTTTAGACCATTCGCTGATTGTCTGGGGAAGCAACATGGGCAACGCCAACCAGCACAGCCACGTGAACGTCGGTTACCTGTTGGCGGGAGGAGCTTCCGGCAAACACAAAGCCAAGCTGAACGTAAAGGAATCCGGTCCCATATCGAATATCCTGCTGACAACGCTCCGAATGATGGGCATCGAAAAAGACAGCGTCGGCGACAGCACCGGGACGGTGGCGGTCTAAGAGGCGAACATGAAACAGTTAATTTGCGCGTGCGTTTCCGTAATGCTCTCGGCCGCTGCAGCCGGCGCCGCCAGCGATGTGGCGGATGCCGTGATGAATAACAATGCAGAGGCGCTCCAGTCCCTGCTGCAAAAGCAGGCCGACGTGAATGCTCCCCAGGCGGATGGGGCCACTGCCCTGCATTGGGCGGTGCGCCACGACGATGCGGCCACTGTCGACCTGCTGGTTCGCGCCGGAGCGAACGTGAACGCCGCCAACCGCGATGGCGCTACCGCAATGTATCTCGCCTGCGTCAACGGCAGCGCTGCCATGATCGAAAAGCTGTTAAACGCCGGCGTAGACGCCAACGCCACATTCCTGATGCACCAGGAGACGCCTCTGATGGAAGCCGCGCGTACCGGCAACCTGGCGGCGGTCAAGCTGCTCGTGGAACACGGGGCGCAGGTGAACGCACGCGAGACGCTGCGCCAGACCACCGCGATCATGTGGGCGGCGGAACAAGACCATGCGGATATTGTCCGCTACCTGGCCGCGAGCGGGGCCGACGTCAACGCCCAGTCCGCCATCAATGAGCCGAAGAAACGCTACGGCGTGAATTACAAGGGCACTGAGGCCAAGACCGGCGGACTCAATTCTCTGGTGCTTGCGGCGCGCGAAGGGGCTCTGGGCTCGCTTGCCGCCCTGATCGACGCCAAGGCGGACGTCAACAAGCGTACGGGCGACGGCAGTACCGCCATGTTGGTGGCGATTCAAAACGGGCACTACGATATCGCCCGGTATCTGCTCGAACACGGAGCCGATCCCAACCTCGCGAACGAGAAAGGCTGGAACCCGCTGTACCTGGCAGTGAAGCACCGCAATATCGAGACCGGCACGATCCCGGTTCCGAACGCCAACCAGGCGCTCGATTTCATCAAGATGCTGCTCGACCATGGAGCCGATACCAACCAGCGCCTGAAAGCCAATACCGAAATCCGTAATGGACAGCGTGCGACCTGGCTCAACGAGGCTGGAGCCACACCCTTCCTGCGCGCCGCTCTGTGCGGAGATATCGAGGTCATGCGGCTGCTGCTGGCTCACGGTGCGGATCCGAAGATCACGACCGAGGATCACACCACGCCCCTGATGGCGGCCGCGGGAGTAGGCTATTCCGATGGCTTCATCCACGATCGTTCCGTGGAGGAAACGGTCGATGCTATGAAGCTGATTCTGGATCTGGGAGCCGATGTGAACGCGGCGAACGATCAGGGTTTGACGGCGCTGCATGGTGCGGCGCACAAAGCGGCGCTGGAAGAGATACAGCTCCTCGTCGACCGCGGCGGGAACCTGGCCATCAAAGACAAAGGCAGTAAAGCCTATGGCGCGGACACGCCGGGGCTGCTGCCGCTGGATTGGGCGCAAGGCGTAGTAGTAGGGGTGCAATCCGCGATCTATCACGCCGATGCCGTCGACCTGATCACCAGGCTGATGAAGGAAAAGGGTATCCCGATTCCTCAGATCACCCGCACGATCGGCGGAAACGCTGTGGCCAAAAAGTAGCCGGATGCTTGCGCGCCGCCTCGCAATCGCGATCCTGATCAGCGGCGCGGTCACTGCGGCGAAGACCGTTCTCGATGGCGTGTACACCGCCGCCCAAGCCAGGCGCGGCCAGGCTCAATATGAGAGCAAATGCGCCAGTTGCCACCGCGCCGACCTGAGCGGTTTCTCGGGCCCGCCGCTTAAGGGCGATCTCTTCATGGACCGCTGGCGGGAATTCAATCTCAACGTTTTATTCGACCTCATGCGCAACAGCATGCCCGCCGATAATCCGGGCACGCTCAGCGCGCCGGCGTACCTGGACATCCAAGCATATCTGCTCCAGGCGAATGGCATTCCCGCCGGCACGAGGCCCCTGACCGCCGATGTGCTGGCGGCCACGCTGCTGGTGGGCAAGGACGGACCGAAACCGTTGCCCTCCAGCGCCCAGGTCGACGTGACCGGATGCTTCACCCAGGACACCGGAAACGGCTGGTTTCTGACTCACGCCAGCGAGCCGATCCGCACCTTGAACCTGTTCGAGATCACCCCAGCGGAACTCAAACAGGCGCATGCCACGCCCCTGGGCGATCATCTCTTCCGGCTGCAGAATGTCACCGAGATGCCAGGCTTCGATCCGGAGAAACTCGGTGGCAACAAGGTGGAGGTCAAAGGTATTCTGGTCAGGCAACTCAACAATGAACGAATCAATGTCAACGCGTTGCAAATCGCCGGCTCGGGCTGTGAGCCTTAGCTTCCTCCTCCTCGCGCCGCTGCTGCTTCAGGCACAATCCCGAACTGTGCTGGATGGCGCTTACAGCAAGGAACAGGCGGCGCGCGGTGAGATGGAATACGGCGCCAATTGCGCCAAATGTCACGAGGGAGCGGATGTCGATGGTCCCCCGCTCACCGGCGATCCGTTTATCGACCGTTGGCGGGAGGATAACCTGGGAAACCTCTTCACGTTCATAAGTACAAGGATGCCCCGCGACAATGCCGGCAAGTTGAGCCCGAGCGTTTACCGCGATCTCCTGGCATACCTGCTTGCCGCCAATGACTATCCGGCGGGGCCGAAGGAGTTGGCGGAGGATGCCATCGAAATCACGCAGCTTGTAGGAAAGGACGGTCCCAAACCGCTACCCACGAATGCTCTGGTTCTGGTCTCCGGATGCCTTGCTGCGGGCGCCAATAACACCTGGAACCTGACCAATGCCGCGGAGCCGGCCCGTTCTCGCGAAGGCGATCGGACCACGCCCGCGGAGCTGAAACGCTCCTCCGCAAGACCAGCCGGAACTCTGACGTTTCGCCTGCAAAACCTCGACGATTTGGGGCCCGGTGTTAAACCCGAAGCCCACAAGGGGCAAAAGGTCCAGGCGAAGGGCGTATTGATCCGGCAGAGCAACAACGATCGGATCAACGTGACCTCACTCGAACAGGTAGGCGCGGCCTGCCCGTAAGCGGGAGCTTTCTATGTGGCGAGCCATTCTCCCGCTGTTCGTTGTTTCGGTGGTGGCGCCGGCGCAGACCGTGTTGGATGGTGTCTATAGCGATGCTCAGGCGATGCGCGGCGAGGCGCAATACCAGGTGCACTGCGCTGGTTGCCACGGCCAGGACCTCTACGGTCGCGCCATGGGCTCGCTGCGGGGCGATAAGTTCCTGGACCGCTGGCGCGAGGATAGTCTTGACGTGCTGTTCACGCACATCAAAACCAGAATGCCGGCTCCGGCTCCGGGAAGTCTGCCCCAGAACGCGTATCTCGACATTTTGGCGTATATCCTCCAGGTCAACGGTTTTCCAGCCGGCAAGACGGAATTGAGCGCCGGCACGCTGGATCATACGAAACTGGTCGGCCTCGATGGCCCGAAACCGCTGGGGAGCAATACGCTGGTTCAGGTGGCCGGCTGTATGATGCAATCGCCCAACAAGACGTGGATGTTGAGCAAGGCCAGCGAACCGGTGCGGACCAGAAACCCCGAAGAGATCACATCCTTGGAACTGAAAAGTGCCGAGGCCAAACCGGCGGGATCCGCGAGCTTCCGTTTACAGAACCTTGAGGACCTGCGCGGCGGCTTCCAGCCCGACGCCTATGCGGGACACAGGCTCGTTGCGAAAGGGGTTCTGATTCGAGGAGCCGGTAACGACCGGATCAACGTCCTGGTATTGGCACGGATGGCCCAGGCTTGCGCAGAGTAGGCTACTCCTGGCGCGATCTGACGATGCTGAAGAATGCCCGCAGCGACAGGTAAAAGCAGCTCAGGGCTCCCAGAAAGTGCAGGCCGCGGACGAGTCCAGTGGCCAGTTCTGCGACGGGATCGCCCTGCGAACCGCCCATCAGCGCCAGTCCTTGCATCAGGAAATAGCCGCCAACTGGCAGCGGCACGACGAGAAGCAGCTTCTTTCGTAAGCCCACCGGCTTTCGCGCGGCTTGATTCAATTGGGCGGCTGCGCGGATCGTGGGTTCGGCAGCCAAATCGGGAGTAGTCATATCGCCTCTGACATCGATATTGAGCCATTCCCGGCGCTGCTGCCAGCGGCGCGGGTACTGATTCCGTATCACTACTTTGGTTAACTGTTGCGGGTGATTTTCATTCCAGCAGCGCAGCCGAGGGCTGATCCAAGAACCACTCCGCGTTGCGTCCGATAAGCTGCGCCGGGTATTTTTTCGGCGCCGGCGGCTCTTGAAAAACCGCTCGCACCGCATCGGCTTTATCGGCGCCGCTGACCAGGTAAATCACCTGGCGTGCCGCGAGCAGGGCGCCGGGCAACAGCGTAACGCGCCATTGGCTAAACTGCGGGGCATAGACCGCGCCGGCAATGCCGTCGCGATTCTCGATCAACGGCTCGCCGGGAAAAAGGCTGGCTGTGTGGGCATCCGGCCCCATGCCGCATTCCACCAGATCGAACTGCGGCAACTCGTCCGTACCCAGGCCGAAAAACCGGCGGATCTCTTCCGAATAGCGCCGCGCTGCCTCTTGCGGCGCAACCTCGCCCAAAATGCGGTGTACATTGCGTTCCGGAATGTGAGCCGGCGCGATGAGCCCCTCTTTAGCCAGCTTGTAATTACTGTCGGGATGGTCAGGCGGCACACAGCGTTCGTCCACCCAGAACAGGTGAACGCGATGCCAGTCCAGGCGAAGCAGGATGAGGCGGGCAAAGAGCAGCCGCGGCGTGGAACCACCGGAAACCGCGAACGTAGCGAACTCGCGCCCGGCGAGTGCCTGCTCCAGGACACCGGCGACGCGATGGGCGCATGCGTCCGCGGCAGCCCGGGCATCCGGAAATATCTGGCGCCGCGCGGTCATAAGCGCGCAGCGGAAGCGAGCGTTCGTTCGAAGACCGGATCGGCGCGAACGCCCAGTTCTTCGCGAAGCAGCGCATAATCGCTGGACGGCGGCAGGCCGGCGCAATGAGAGACGGCCCCCACATTCGTAACCAGCCGGCCTGCCTGATGAGTGAACGACGCCTGAAATTCAGCTCCGCTCAGTTCCACACTCGCGATCTGCGCGGCGGGCGCGCCACTGTCCGCTTCGATGTGGAGATCGGTGCGAGCATGGACCGCATCCAGCGCGTCAACCAGCCAGGCACCCATGTACAGTGCGGCGGCTTCAGCCCCGGCGCCATACTTCACGTGAATCCGAGAAATGTCTGACAGCCGGGCTGCGTGTTCCCGGTTTTCAAAGACCTGTGAAAGCACCTCCCGCCAGCACGTCAGCCGGACCCAGGAAAGATCGGCGACGCTCCTGCCGCGAGCCGCCATGGCCGCGATCTGGCGGATGGAAGCCTTGGCTTCGGCCCAGGCGGCGCTATCCAGTATCAGTTTGGTCGCGCATCCAATCAGGTGAGCGAACCCCGTGCTTTGGATGAGGCGCGGGCTGCGGCACCAGAGAATCACCGGCAGATCGGGCGCGACAATCGGCTCAACCAGCGAAGCCACTTCTTCCAGGGACTCCGGCGCGGCCGTAATCTCGATCTGTTCCGAGCAGACCTGCTGCCGTTGTCCGAAGGGCATCCAGCACTGAGCCGCGGCGTGCGCGGCCAGAGATTCGCCGCGCCGCAGCCGGATCATAATGGCGCGCGCCGGGTGCGAGGGCATGAGCAAAGCGATCGTTTCCAGCGCCGAAGCATAATGGTCACTCTCGTCGCAAACCGCGAGCAGGCTCATGGAACAGGCGCGCAGTACACCCGGTCCTTCCTTCCCCAATTCCGCCCACCTGGCATCCAATTCCTTCAGGACTTGCTCCGGCGATATGGTTGCACCGGTCACGGTTTCCTCCAGATATGGCCCCGGCGAGCAAGCATCTCATCGGCGGCTGCGGGTCCCCAACTGCCCGCGGCATAATTCGGGAATTCGAATTTGGATTCGCGCCATAAATTTCGAATCGGCTCCACAACGGTCCAACTCGCCTCCACCATATCCTGACGCGTATAGAGCGTAGCGTCTCCGATCATGGCATCCAGCAGCAGGGTTTCATAAGCCGAGGGCAAGCGCTCCCCGAAACTCGATCCGTAGTTGAAATCCATCGAGACCGGACGCAGTGTCATTCCGGTTCCAGGCCGTTTGGACAAAAACTTGAGAGAGAGCCCTTCCTGAGGCTGGATGCGCACGATAAGCAGATTAGGCGCCATGTCACTGGTGTCTTCATTGTTGAAGATGGCCAGGGGCGCAGGGTTGAACTGGATGCCAATCTCCGTGACCCTTTTGGCCAGGCGTTTTCCGGTGCGCAGATAAAATGGCACTCCCGCCCAGCGCCAGTTCTCCACAAAGAACGTCGCGGCTGCGTAAGTGTTGGTCTGCGATTGCGGATCGACGCCCGGCTCTTGCCGGAAACCGGGTACTTCTTCGGTGCCGATGCGCCCGGGCCCGTACTGCCCCGGCACCGTGTCCATCCGCATCTGATCCGGCTTCATCGCCTTGATGGATCGCAACAGTTTGGAGCGCTCGTCGCGAACGGCGTCCGCGCGAAAGCTGGCGCTCGGCTCCATCGCAATCGTGGCCATCACCTGCAGCAGGTGATTTTGGATCATATCCGCGAGCGCGCCGGTTTCCTGGTAGTAGGCACCGCGGCCCTCCACCCCGATCGACTCGGCGGCCGTGATCTGCACGTGATTGACATATCGCCGGTTCCACAGCGGCTCGAAAATCCCGTTTCCGAAGCGGAAGGCCAGGATATTCTGCACGGTCTCCTTGCCGAGATAGTGATCGATGCGGTAGATTTCGCTTTCCGGAAAGACCTGCTGCAGTTCCGCGCTCAGCGCCCGCGCGCTCTCCAGATCGTGTCCGAAGGGCTTTTCCACCACCAGGCGGCGCCATCCGTTTCCTTTGTTCAAGCCCGCGGCCCCGAGTCCCGCGGCGGCACGCCCGTATTGGCTCGGTTGCGTCGACAGGTAGAAAAGCACACTGCCGCCCGTGTGCCGCTCCGCTTCGATCGCATGCAGCTTGTGGCAGAGGCGCTGATAGAAATCCCTGTCGGCGATGTCGCCCGCGACGTAAAAAAGCCCTTGCGCGAATGGCTCCCACACGCTCGCATCAAACTCCGTATCCTCGGAAAACTCCCGAACCGCCTCGCGCATTTTTTCGCGGAACTGATCGTCGCTCATCGGCGTGCGGGAAGTTCCGATCACCGCGAAGCCTTCCGGCAGCCTGTGATCGTATGCCAGCCGGAAAAGCGCCGGCATCAGCTTGCGCTTGGTGAGGTCGCCATTGGCGCCGAATATTACGACCACACACTCCGGCACGCGCCTCGCAAACCGCACTGGGTCGTGAAACGGGTTGACCGGAGACATCGAGTCCAAAATAGCATGGGCAGGCCGCCTGCAGCCGTATGATTGCGCGCGCCCTTGTTAGAATACGCTAATGGCGGAAAACGAAGCCGGCTCACAACCTGTCGAGTCATTCGAAACCTGCCTGGACGAACTGGAGCAAGTCGTCAAGCAACTGGAAGCCGGAGATCTCCCGCTGGAGCGCGCCCTGGAACTGTTTGAACGCGGCATGCAGCTTAGCGATTCCTGCAGGAAGCAGCTCGAAGAGGCCGAAACGCGGGTGGAAATGCTGATTCGCAAGGACGGCAAAATCCAGCCGGAGCCGTTTCGGCCAGAGAAGACATGAACCTGCGCGACTACCAGGAACTGGTGGATCGGGAACTCGACCGGCTCGTCCCACCGGAAACCGCGCCTCCGGAAACCATACATCGCGCCATGCGATACAGCCTCTTTGCGGGAGGCAAACGCATCCGGCCCATTCTCTGTCTGGAGGCGGCGCGCGCCGCGGCTGGCCGCGTGGATGGCGCCGTGATGGCCGCCTGTTCGCTCGAACTCATCCACACCTACTCTCTTATACACGACGATCTTCCCGCGCTCGATAACGACGACTACCGCCGGGGGAAGCTGACCAACCACAAAGTATTCGGCGAAGCCATGGCCATTCTGGCTGGTGACGCGCTGCTCACCCTGGCGTTCCAGGTGCTCGGACGCCTCGAAATCCCGGCGGACCGTAAGAGCCGTCTGGTGGCGGAACTGGCTGCGGCGGCGGGGACCGTCGGAGGAATGATCGGGGGACAGGTCGCCGATCTCGAAGGCGAGGGCAAGCCGCCGGATGCGGCCCTTCTCGAAACCATACACCGCGCCAAGACCGGCGCGCTTTTGCGGGCCAGCCTCCGTATGGGGGCGATCTTCGCCGGGGCTACGGACGTGCAGTACGAAGCCCTGTCCTGTTACGGCGAGCACATCGGGCTCGCGTTCCAGATCGTGGACGACATTCTCGACGTCGAAGGGTCTTCCGAGGGCCTCGGAAAGACGGCAGGCAAGGACGCGCAGCAGCATAAGATCACCTTCCCTGCCGTTTACGGAGTGGAAGCGTCGCGGCGCATGGCCGAAGCGGAATGCGCACGCGCCCACCAGGTGTTGGAGCCATTCGGGGAAGAAGCCGCCGGATTGCACGAACTCGCCGATCTCATCGTTCGCCGCAAATCATGAAGACCCGCCTGGACCTCCTGCTAGTGGAGCGCGGGCTGGCCGAATCGCGCGAAAAGGCACAGGCCTTGATCATGGCCGGCTCCGTTCTGCTGAATGGGCAAAAAGCGGCCAAGGCCGGACAAACCGTCGCGGCGGACGCCAGGCTGGAAGTCCTCGAACGGCTTCCGTATGTCAGCCGCGGCGGCTGGAAGTTGGCCGCGGCGCTCCGACATTTCCCGATCGACGTCGCCGGGCAGGTATGCCTGGACGTGGGCTCCTCTACCGGGGGTTTCACGGACGCACTGCTGCAAGCGGGCGCCGCGCGCGTCCACGCCCTCGATGTCGGAGCGGGGCAACTCGCCTGGTCTCTGCGGACCGACCCCCGTGTAACGGTTCATGAGGGCATCAATGCGCGGGAGCTGGCATTTTCGGATATCGGCGAGCCGGTCTGGCTGGCCTCCTGCGATGTCAGTTTTATCTCGGCGACTCTTATTTTGCCTGCAATCGCGCCACTGCTCCAATCGGACGGACGAATGGTTATACTGATCAAGCCCCAATTCGAAGTAGGAAAGGGGCAGGTCGGCAAGGGGGGCATCGTTCGCGACCCGGAACTGCATCGGGCCGCCTGCGACCGCGTTTCCGCCGCCGCACGCCAACTCGGTTTTGCCATAGACATCATGGAGAGTCCCATTCTCGGCGCCGAAGGCAATAAGGAGTTCCTCCTATATGCCCATCATTGAGACGGTTGGAATCATGACCAAGCCCGGCGCCGCCGCGGCGTATCAGTTGGTTCCGGAACTGGTCCGCTGGTTGCGCGACCGGGGCATCAACATCCGTGTAGACCAGGAAACGGCTGCGTATGCTCCGGCGGAAAAGGCTCTGGATCGTGACCTCGTGCCCGAGAACTGCGATCTGATCGTTGTGCTGGGCGGCGACGGCACTCTGCTTTCAGCCGCGCGAGCCATCGGCAAACGCGAAACTCCGCTGTTCCCGGTCAACCTCGGCGGCCTGGGATTTCTTACCGCGATCACAATCGACGAACTGTTTCCTGAACTCCAGCGCGCGCTTCAGGGCGAGCACCGCGTCGCCAAAAGGAAGCTTCTCAATACGGAGGTCGTCCGCGACGGCAAAGTGGTGGCGAATTACGAAGCGCTCAACGACGCTGTGCTGACCAAGTCCTCCATTGCCCGCATGATCGATCTGCAAGCCTATGTGGACGAACAGTTCGTTGCCGACTACAAAGCCGATGGTCTGATCGTCTGCACCCCCACCGGTTCCACGGCCTACTCTCTGGCGGCTGGGGGACCCATTATCTTTCCGTCGGTTCCCACCATCTGCCTGACGCCAATCTGCCCCCACATGCTGACCAACCGGCCCGTCCTCGTGCCCGAGACCAGCGTGGTCCGAGTGATCTCGCACGGGCCCGATAACAGCGTGTTTCTGACCATCGACGGACAGATCGGCACCCCCATGCAGGACGGCGATACCATCGTCTGCCGAAGCTCCGATTACTCATTGCACCTGATTCGCCCGCCGCGCATGATGTTTTTCGACGTGCTGCGGCAAAAACTCAAGTGGGGCGAGCGTTGAAGCGCATCTCCCTCACCGCCTGGATTTTCGCCGGCATGGCTGCCGGTGTTGTCTTGGGAATCGCCGCACCCGATTTTGCCAGAAGGCTGGGGCCCATCTCCAGCGTCTTTCTGCGTTTGATCCGTTCCATCATCGCGCCGCTCCTATTCGGCACCCTGGTTGCCGGCATGGCTGGAGCGGGCGACCTGAAGAGAATGGGACGCATTGGCCTGAAGGCCGTGGTTTACTTCGAGGTCGTGACTACGCTTGCCCTGTTTCTCGGGCTGGGCGCTGTGAATCTGGTGCGTCCCGGCGCCGGCATCGCCATCTCCCGCACGCCTGCCGAAGCGGCGGTACCCCAAAGCGAAACGACCCTCTCCACGGTTTTGGAACACATTTTCCCAGCCAGCATTGTGGACGCCATGGCGCGCAACGACGTGTTGCAGGTCGTCGTGTTTTCGTTTCTGTTCGGCGCGGCCTGCGCGGCTGCGGGCGCTAAGGCCAGCCCCGTGGTTTCCTTCGCCGCGGCTTTGAGCGAGGTCATGTTCCGCTATACGCGCTATGTGATGTACCTGGCGCCGCTGGGCGTCGGCGCGGCGATTGCGGTCACGGTCGGAAGCAAAGGCACCGACGTATTGTTCGGACTCGGCAAGCTCATTCTCACAATGTATGCCGCCCTGGTGCTATTTGTAGTTCTGGTTCTCGGAACCGTGATCGCTTTGTTTCGCATTCCGATGGCCGCGTTCTACCGCGCGGTGCGCGAGCCATTTGTGATTGCTTTCTCCACCGCGTCGAGTGAAGCGGCCCTGCCCCTAGCGCTCGAAAATATGGAACAGTTCGGCGTACCGAAACACATCGTCGGATTTGTCCTCCCCACGGGCTACAGCTTCAATCTCGATGGCACGACTCTTTATCTCTCGCTGGCTTCTGTTTTTGTAGCCCAAGCCGCGGGGATGCATCTTTCGTTCGGAGATCAGTTGTTGATGATGCTCACTCTGATGCTGACCAGCAAAGGCGTGGCCGGAGTACCCCGTGCGGCGCTGGTAATTCTCGCCGGAACCCTGGCGACGTTCCGGCTGCCGGTGGAAGGAGTCTCGATCCTGCTCGGAGTGGATGCGCTGCTCGATATGGCGAGAACTTCAGTCAACGTGCTCGGCAATTGCCTGGCAAGCGCCGTGGTGGCCCGATGGGAAGGATACTCGCCGGGCACGGGCGCCTCTCACTGAACGACCAACCTGTTCCGTTGCTGCCCTGGTCTGCTCTTTGCTATCAATCACATCCAGTTTTTTGGACCGAACAGGTTGTTCGGTTAACTTTGAAGATGGGCGTGTGCCCACTCATCGAGCTTTCAAGCTGGTGGATCGAGGCCGTTTGGGCCTCTTCGTCCGAGCCTTGCCGCGAGTCTTTGGCGCCCCGGGGTGGACCTGCACCAAACGTCCGAATCGTGGCGGTACGGCGGTTGCGCTGACGATCGGACCGGCAGCCACTAGCCTTTT
>PSRJ01000130.1 GCA_003175985.1 Terriglobia bacterium | reverse complement strand
CAGGCTCTTCGGGCTGTTTCACCACTGCGGGCGCCGCCACCTGTCCTTCGATCTGTTGCTCCGCCTCGGTAAGCGCCGCGGAAAATTCCTCGGCGGTCTGATATCTCTCTGCCGGCGCCTTGGCAATCGATTTCAGCACCACGGCATCCAGGGCCGCGGGGCACTGCGGATTCCAGGCGCTCGGAGGCTGGGGCGCTTCATTCACGTGCGACGCCATCTGTTCGAACTGGCTCTGCGAATCGAACGGCAGGCGGCCGCAGAGCATTTCATACAGAACCATACCCAGCGAGTACAGGTCGCTGCGCGCATCGGTCTCCCCGGTCCCTCTTACCTGTTCAGGCGAAATGTATTTCAGATTTCCGAGTACGGTGCCCACTTGCGTCAATTTGGGGCTGGCGGCCGCTTTGGCCAGACCGAAGTTCGTGAGCTTCAGGATTTCTCCGGGAGTGATGATGATGTTATCGGTATTGATATCGCGGTGCACAACCTGTTGCGCGTGGGCAAAACCGATCGCCGCCAGGGCCTGCCGGAACAGGGCTAACGCCTCAGGCCGGGGCATGGGTCCGGACCGAAGCCGTTCCGCCAGAGTTGTGCCTTCCACCAGCTCTGTGGTCATGGCCAGTTGGCGGCCCAGTTCCACCGCGTTGAACAAGGTGACGATGTTGGGATGAACCAGGCGCGCGCGGACGCGGACTTCGCGCAGGAATCGCTCGCTCTGTTCGTGATCGCCTTGGGCCGCTTCCGGCAGCATGCGCAGGATTTCCACCCGCTGCGCGAACGTATTCTGCACGCGATACTCAACGCCGTTCTTGGTTCGCTTGTTGACGTCGAGAAACTTATACCCCGAGTACGTCTCGCCCAGTTCGAATGCCATCAAGGTTCTCCAAATCTGCCGGGGCGCGGAAGCCGGGCTCTGAACGTGATCATTGTAGGGTTGACGGGAAAAGCCGTTCAATTAGCCAAACGTTAGTAGTACCCGGTAGACTACGCCCGCCGGGGATCAGGTGAATCATGTAGCGCAGCGGCCGCCGTTACAATTGGGGTTATGTCGAAAGCCCTGGTGGTTTCCCTGGTACTGGCCTCCGCGCTGCGCGCCGAAGTCTTTCCCATGACTTTACGGCAGGCGGTGGACACGGCGCTCAAACAGAACCCCGAGCTGACACTGGCGCGGCTCGATCAGGAAAAGGCGCGGCAGGCCGTGCGGCAGGCGCGCGACCCGTTCACCCCGCGGATCGTGGTCGGCAGCGGGTTGGCGTACAGCAACGGATTTCCCATGAGCATCGAAGGCGCCGCGCCGAGCGTCGTGCAGGCCAATGCCACGCAATTCCTGTTCAACCGGCCGCAGAATTTCGCGGTCGCTCAGGCGCGCGAGAACACGCGCGGCGCCGAGCTTGCGGCCTCCGCAAAGCGCGACGAGATCGCCTATCGCACCACCGCTCTTTACCTGGATGCCGAGCGCGCCGCCCGCGCCGGCTCCCTGGCTCGCAACGATGCCGATAGCTTGCAGAAAGTGCTGGAAACCGTGCAATCGCAGGTGCGCGAAGGCCGCGCCTTACCGCTCAACGAAAGGCAGGCTGCGTTCAACGTGGCGCGCGTGCGGCAAATCGCCGAGGGCCTCGATGACGACCAGGTAACCGCCGAAACTGCCCTCGCCATCGCCCTGGGATTTAGCGCGCAGGATCGCGTCCGCGCCATTCCGCAAGAGCGCGCTGCGCCCGCGCCCGGCAAACCGGAAGATGCGATGATCGAGACGGCCCTGGCATCGAACAAGGACCTGCGCCGCCTCGAATCGCAGATTGCCGCCAAAGGCCTGGAAATGCGTGGGGCCCGTGCGGCCCGGCTTCCGCGCGTGGACCTGGTGGCGCAGTACGCCATGATGGCCAAGTTCAATAACTACGACCAGTTCTTCCGCAAGTTTCAGCGCAACAACGGCCAGATCGGCGTCTCCTTCCAGCTTCCGATTCTGCCGGGCCCCGGCGTCGAGGCACAGATGTCCCAGATCCAGACCGATATCGATCGCCTGCGCGTCGAGCTCAATGCCACGCGCAACCGCATCGCGTCGGATGTCCGGCAATCTTTCCGTGACGTCAGAAAAGCAGCAACTGCCGCGGACGTCGCGCGCCTGGATCTGGAAGTCGCTCGCGAACAACTTTCCGTCAATCTGGCCCAAATGCAGGAAGGCCGCATAACGCTGCGCCAGGTGGAAGAGGCGCGGATCGCCGAGAACGACAAGTGGATGGCGTTCTACGACGCGCAATATAACGTGGAAAAGGCCCGCTGGAACCTGCTCCGGCTGAGCGGCGAACTGCTGGCGTCTATCGAGGCGCTGGCGGGGACGCCATAGATTGGCCACGGATAGGGTCTTTTCTGCCGTCTGCGTGTCCGTTTTGGCCCGACTGTTCCGCTGATACAGGTGACAGGGAGGTTTGAAACATGAAACGCACGCAGCGCAATTCGCTCGTCTCGATACTGATCGCCTTGACGCCCCTCGCGTCCGTCCAGGCATCTCAAACAGAAACTGTTCTTTATCACCTTGGTGCCGGCCCTACGGATGGCCTTCTGTCCCAATCCGGCTTGACCCGCGACAGTAGCGGGAATTTCTACGGCGCGGCGCCTGCAGGTGGCGCTTACGGCCAGGGCGCCGTTTTTATGATGACTCCATCCGGTGCTTACAGCACGCTGTATTCGTTCTGCAAAGACGCCCCGGCGTGCAGCGACGGCAAATCCCCCGGGCCTCTGCTGCTCGGCACCGACGGTTACCTCTACGGTACGACCTCGTTGGGAGGACCTTCCGGATCGGGGACGATCTTCAAAATCACCCCCACTGGTGTCCTTACCACCATGCACGCGTTCGATGGCTCGGCTTTTGGGCCCGTGGGCCTGGTTTATGGGCCGGATGGCAATCTCTATGGAACAACCAACGAAGGCGGGTCTGATGGCGTGGGAACCATTTATAAGGTCACGCCTGGGGGCGTGTACACACAACTGTTCTCGTTTCCCACTCCCAAAGGCCTGCTGCTCCTGGGCGGATATCCTGTGGGGCTGATGTTGGGTCCCGACGGCAACTTCTATGGAGCCACCCAATATGGCGGGCTGTTCGGCTACGGCGTCATCTTTCGCTTTTCGCCTTCTGGAGCCTACACTGTGCTCCAGTCGATGGGCTTGCACAACCGTACTGGCGCCTACCCGAGCGGCCCTCCCGTGGTGGGTCCCGATGGCGCTCTTTATGGAACCACGTATCTCGGCGGTCAATTCGACGGCGGAACGGCGTACCGCATCACTAGCAGCGGCGCCTTCTCGCTTTTACACAACTTCGGTAATGGTGACGGCGCCAATCCTCTTGCGGCACTTCTCCTGGATCCGGACGGGAATTTTTATTCCACGACCAGCCAGGGTGGCTCGAATAATCGAGGGACGGTGTATCAAATGTCGCCTTCCGGCACCGTAAACGTCATTTACTCCTTCGGCCCGTCGCCCGATGGGGCCAATCCGGTGGGCGGCCTGGCCAAGGGGATGGACGGGAGCTTTTACGGCACCACGATGTTGGGAGGCCTCTTCGGCAACGGAGTCATTTACAAACTGACTCATCCATGACTGAGAAGGGGCTGTCCGTTTCGGCGCGACTATCCCGCTTATACAAATGACAGGGAGGTTTTGGATTATGAAAAGCACGCAACGAAATTCGCTCATCTCGATGCTGATCGCCTTGGCGCCGATTGCCTCAGCCCAGGTATCGCCAACGGAAACAGTTCTTTATCACCTCGGCGCCAGCGCCACGGATGCCCTGCAACCGCAATCCACTTTGACGCGTGATGCCGGCGGGAATTTTTACGGGGTCGCGCCGGCGGGTGGAGCCTATGGGAAGGGAGCCGTCTTCATGGTTACTCCATCCGGCGCTTACACTACGCTGTATTCGTTCTGCAGCATCAGTCCCAGTTGCAGTGACGGGAGCTTGCCTTACGCTTCGCTGCTGCTCGACCACGACGGTAACTTCTGGGGTACGACCGTCGAGGGGGGAGCTTCGTATTCGGGCACGATCTTCAAGATCACTCCCTCCGGTGTGCTTACCACCGTCCACAGCTTTGACAGCACGGCGTCTTTCCCGCAAGGCGGGCTTATCTTTGGGCCGGATGGTAGTCTCTACGGCACAACCACGGAAGGCGCGCCCGATGCCATAGGGACTATCTATAAGATCACGCCCGGCGGCGCCTACACACAACTGTTTGCCTTTAAGAAATCCAGAAACTCGATGCCGCAAGGCGCGAACCCTTTAGGGCTGGTGTTGGGTCCCGATGGCAACTTCTATGGAGTGACCGAATACGGCGGTCAATTCGGATTCGGCGTGATCTTTCGGTTCTCGCCATCAGGCGTTTTCGCGGTGCTCCAATCCATGGGCACCCGGAACCGCACCGGCGCCTATCCCCTCAGCGCGCCGGCAGTAGGGCCCGATGGCGCACTTTACGGGACCACCAACGCCGCTGGTCAATTCAACGGTGGAACGGCATACCGCCTCACCACTAGCGGTGTCTTCACCGTCATACACAACTTCGGCAGCGTCGATGGGTTTACCCCCAATGCGGGGCTGCTCCTGGATACCGACGGAAATTTTTGTTCCACGACTGTCCAGGGAGGCTCGACCAATCGTGGGACGGTGTATCAAATGACGCCTGCCGGCGCCGTAAACGTTATCTACTCCTTCGGCCCCTCACCCGACGGCTCTGGTCCGGTCGGCGGCCTGGCCAAGGGACTGGACGGCAGCTTCTACGGCACTACTTCCATTGGCGGCCTCTTTGGCAATGGCGTGATTTTCAAATTGACGCATCCGTAACTTCGGAGCGGCGGCGGGCGCTTGCTACTTGCCGGCTGCCGCTCTCTTTTCCCGGTCCCGCGCGCCGCTCAGGAAGTGCACGAAGTCGTAATTGTCTTCGTGGCAGGCGTACTCAAACATCTGCTCCTCGGGGTCAATCTTCACCCATGGAATGCGGGCCGTCCATGGTTTTGCCCACGTCGTAGGATCCTCCACGGTGAATTCGTAATTCAAAACATTTGCATCCACCCGCCTGAACCGCTCCGTGATCTTGTAGGTTTCCGGATTCGCGTTCTGAAAGATCACGCCGTCGTCGCTACGAAAATTGGTGGTCTCCACAACCAGCGTTTCGCCTTCCCAATGCCCGCGGGAATCACCCAACCACTGGTGCAGATTCTTGTTCAGGTGGGGCCGGCCATCCACCGGGATGATGCGCGCGCTGTGAATCATCTCGGGGCCAATGACTACATATCCCGGACTCTGAAAAATCTGAAAGTCGTTGTTGTAGATCGTCGGGAGATAAGGCGGGGAATCGGTGCGGATGATGCACCGCACGGGGAGCGACATGTCTACATAATCCTCAGGCAGTCCCGCGTTGAAACGATTGTTCGCGGCGGCGCGGGCAGCCCGGGCCTTCTGCCGTTCCGGCGACAACGGCACGAGGGCGGGAATGCGGCCGTCCGGTGGATCGATGATGAGGGAGGTGCGGCGGTCCTGTGTGATCTTCAGGCGGCGGGAATCCATCCAGTGCTCGTTGTAAGCGCGGTTGACGTCGATCTCGTTTCCCCCGTCGCGCCGGTCGCGAGACAAATCGTTGGCCAACTGATCCTCAAAGCCGACCGCCTCTTCGTCCGTGAGAATATCTTTGTCCTTCACGCCCGTGGGCCGTTGCAGCGGAGTGCTGGTGGCATCGTTCCACACGCCTTGCAAGTCCGGGTCACCCCAAGGCGTATGTGGCACGGCGGGTTTGGTGGCGCCGGCCTTTGCGGCGACGGCTTTTTTGGGAGCCTGGCCAGACGCGATCGTCGCGACCGCCAACAAACCTGCGGAAATCAGAAATCTTCGCTTCATGGGACTCTCCCTCTATTTCCCTGCTTGCTTGCGGAAACGCCCGTAGAGCAGTTCCTCGGTGAAGGGAACACACTTGAATTCCAGGAGTTGAATATCCTTTTCCATCCGGCGATACAGCGGGAATGCGATCTTCCAGGGCCGCGTATAGACCTTCGGGTCTTCGATGGTCGCTTCGTACATCAGATGGTACGGGCTCGCCGGCGCGTAGCGCTCCACGACGTGAAACTGGTCGCTATGGAAATCGCCCGCGCGATCCAGCCAGCTCTCGGGCCGCTGTGAGGTGACCTCAACCACGAGCGTATCGCCTTCCCACCGTCCGCGCGACCAGCCCATCCAGGAGGGCGCGGGACCATCCTGCTTGTAGTTCATGTGGATGATGCGCGTGGAGCCCGTAAACTCGTAGGCGATCAGGATATACGGGCTCGACCCCTGCACAATCCGGAACGGAAACGGCATATAGGTGGCGCGGGGAACGCCGGGCATGTAGCACTTGAATTCGGGATCGCCGATTTCGTGCCACTTTTCGTCGCTGCTCACGTCAGCCATGGCGCGCTTGGCAAAGTTCTCTTTCTTTTTCTGCAACGCCCACGGCTGGTAAGGAATCTCGCCGCCTTCAATCACGCTCTGGCCGGCGGGCCCGGCGCCATAAGCGCCCATGACTTCGGGATGCGGCCCCGGTTGCGCTTCATGATCCTGCAAATCCCAATTCGCCGAAACGAAGGCCTGCCAGATACCGTTCAGATCGGGGTGTCCATCCGCCATCCGCGGCGCGCGATATGCCGGAAACTGCTGACCTGCCATCGGCAATGCCGCCAGGAGCGCAACGGCTAAAAGCGTCGCTCGCATAGAATTGCCAACAGTATACACCCGGCTCCGCTCCAACGTGGCGGTTCGATTAGTGCCGTGCTTGCCAATCCCTGCACCGGCTGTTAGAGTCGAATTGCCACTTGATGCTCGCTCAGGTTCTCAGCCAGGAGGAGGAACTTCACTGGCTGGCTCTGAAACTCGTGCCAGGCTTGGGCACCCGAATTTCCAAACGGCTGCTGGACCGCTTCCGCACCCCCGAGGCCGTTTTTCGCGCTTCCCGCACGGAACTGGAAGGCGCCGGTGTGAGCGGCGCTGTTGCGCAGAGTATCGCCAGCGGATGCTCGTTTGAAGACGCCGCAGCGCAGCAGGAAAAAGTCCGCGAATCGAACTGTGAACTCGTTACCATCACCGACTCGCGGTACCCGAGACTGCTGCGCGAGATCTACGACCCTCCGATTTTGCTCTTTGCCCGCGGCCGGCTGGAGCTGCTCGACTCCATCATGCTCGGCGTGGTGGGCACACGGCGCCCCACGCCCTACGGTCTAGCGGCCACTGAGCGGCTGTCTACCGATCTCGCTCAAGCCGGGCTCACCATTGCCAGCGGAATGGCGCGAGGTATCGACACTGCCGCACACAAGGGGGTACTCAGCGCCGGGGGTGATACGGTGGCCGTCCTGGGGTGCGGAGTGGACGTGGTGTATCCTTCGGAGAACCGGAAGCTGGCTTCCGAAATCGCGGCCAAGGGGTTGATCGTTTCCGAATTTCCCATGGGAAGCGTCGCATTCCCGCAGAACTTCCCCGTCCGCAACCGGATTATCAGCGGAATGAGCGTGGGAGTCCTCGTGGTCGAAGGGGCTCAATACAGCGGTTCGGCCATCACCGCCAAGCTTGCCATGGACCAGGGACGCGAGGTTTTCGCTGTTCCGGGTAATATCACGTCGAAGCTGAGCTGGGGGCCTAATTTATTGATAAAACAGGGAGCTAAGCTGATTCAGGATTGGAACGACGTGATCGCCGAGCTCCCTGCCGAATCCCGCCGGCATCTAATCGATAGAGGCCGGCAGCGGATTCTTTCCGGCAATGTTGCATCCGGGGAGGGGGAGACGGCATCATTAGTAAATGGCCTCGGTCCCGAGTTAGGACCTGTGGCCCGGCGAACACTCGATGCTCTCAAAGTGGACGCCGCCATACATTTGGACGATCTCCTGGAGATCGTGCAGGATACCTCAACCTCTGAGCTCATAGCAGCCTTATTTGAGCTGGAAATGCTGGGCCTGGTGAAACAACTCCCCGGCAAGAACTTTGTTAAAGTGTGGTAACGCAATTGGGTAATTGGCAGTCATTCTTCGTGCGAAACAGTAGGGTATGGCAAAAGCTCTGGTAATCGTGGAATCGCCGACCAAGGCGAAGACCATCAACAAATACCTGGGCAAGCAATACGTGGTCAAAGCTTCGCTCGGTCATATTAAAGATCTCCCCAAGAAGGATTTAGCGGTAGATATCGATCGCGACTTCCAGCCTCGTTACGAGGTAATCGAGGGGAAGAAAAAGCTGATCAGCGAATTGAAACAGACCGCCAAGAAAGTGGAAGACATCTACCTGGCGGCGGACCCGGACCGCGAAGGCGAAGCCATCTGCTATCACCTTCAGGAGGAACTGGGGAACGGGAAGAAGAACGGCCCGAGGATCTACCGGGTCATGTTCAACGAGATCACAAAGCGCGCTGTCCAGAAAGCGTTCGAATCGCCCGGTCAGGTGAATATCCACCTTGTGGATGCCCAGCAGGCGCGCCGCGTGCTTGACCGCCTGGTGGGATACAAGATTTCCCCCCTGCTGTGGGACAAGGTCCGCCGGGGTCTCTCCGCGGGACGTGTGCAGACTGTCGCCCTGCGGCTGATCGTGGAACGGGAGCGCGAAATCCGCGCCTTCGAAAAGAAGGAATACTGGACGATCGACGTGGATCTGGCGGCAAAGAAGCCGCCGGTGCTTACCGCCCGCCTCATTCGCCAGAATGAACAAACGCCGGAAATCGGCAACCAGGCCGCAGCCGACAACCTGGTGGCGCAATTGGATGGCGCCGATTACGTCGTCAAATCGGTTGGCACCCGCGAGAAGAAGCGCAACCCGGTCGCGCCGTTTATCACTTCGACGTTGCAGCAGGAAGCTTCCCGCAAGCTGCGGTTCAGCGTCAAGCGCACAATGATGCTGGCGCAGCGGCTCTACGAAGGAATCGAGCTCGGCAAAGAAGGCGCCGTAGGTCTCATCACCTACATGCGCACCGATTCGACCCGCGTCAGCGACGATGCTCTGCGTGATGCCCGCCAGTACATTGGCGACCGCTATGGCAAAGAGTTTCTGCCGGATGGCGCCGTCGTATACAAATCCAAGAAAGATGCCCAGGACGCGCACGAAGCGATTCGGCCGACCTCGATGGCCTACTCGCCCGAGGTTGTCGAGAAGCACCTTGCCGAAGATGAGATGAAGCTCTACCGGCTCATATGGAATCGCTTTGTGGCCTCCCAGATGATGCCGGCCCTCTACGATCAGACCACCATCGACGTTGCCGTCAAGGGCAAAGATGCCATTGATTATCTTTTCCGTGCAACGGGTTCCGTGCTCAAATTTGAAGGCTTCCTTAAGATCTACCAGGAGGGCAAGGACCAGACCGACGAAGACGACGAGGAGCTGAAACACCGGCTACCCGCCGTTACAGAAGGCGAAGTGCTGCGATTCCGCGCGATCAAGCCCGAGCAGCATTTCACCGAGCCGCCCCCGCGCTACAACGAAGCGACCCTGGTGAAGAAACTCGAGGCCGATGGCGTGGGCCGCCCCTCCACCTACGCCTCGATTCTTTCGACCATCCAGGAGCGCGAGTACGTGAAGAAGGAAGGCGGCCGGTTCCTTCCGACCGAGCTGGGTATGGTGGTGACCGACCTTCTGCTCGAATCCTTCGACGATATCTTCGACGTGAAGTATACGGCGCGGATGGAAGAAGAGCTGGACGACATCGAGGAGGGCAAGCTCGACTGGCGCGCTGCCATGGCGGAGTTCTACGGGAAGTTCGCGCGCGACCTGGAACACGCTGAAGAACACATGACCGACATCAAGCGGATGGAAAAGCCGATTGATGAGGTCTGTCCCAAATGCGGCAAGGGGCTCGTGATCAAGTGGGGCAAGCACGGCAGCTTCATTGCGTGCACGGGATATCCCGAGTGCACTTACACGCGCGAGCTGCCCGTCGATTTGCCGGATGTCGATAAAGCCGACCTCTCGGAGCAGGGCGACGAGGAGTATTGCGAAAACTGCGGCCGCCCGATGGTTCTCAAGAAAGGCCGTTTCGGGACATTCTACGCGTGCACGGGATATCCCGACTGCAAGACCACCAAACCGATCGGCGGGCAGCAGAAGAAACCCGACCAGCCTCTGGATGAAAAATGCCCGCAGTGCGGCAACAACCTGGTGCTCAAGACGGGACGCTACGGCGAGTTCACGGCGTGCAGCAATTATCCCAATTGCAAATACGTCAAGCAGAAGACGATTGGCGTGAAATGCCCGGAGTGCTCGGAAGGCGAAGTGGTGGAACGCCGCTCCAAGCGCGGCAAGACGTTCTATGGTTGCAATCGCTACCCCGAGTGCAACTTCGTTGCCTGGGGCAAGCCGGTGGCCGAGAAATGCCCGGAGTGCAGTAGCCCATACATGGTAGAGAAGTGGCTGAAGGCCGGGCCGGTGTGGCAGTGCCCCAACCCCGAGTGTAAACACAAGCAGGAAGCGCCGCAGCCGGTAGCGGTGTAAGCCCGGAATGTCCCCCGACCCGATTCTCCGCGCCCTCGCAAACTGCGAGCCGAACGAGGCGCTGAAGCCAGAGGATCCTCGATTCATCGATCTGGATGACATTCGAGGCTTCACTCTCCGCAAACGGCTTCTCACCAAGCTGCGCGCCGCTGATTCGGTTCAAAAATACGCCAAGGTGGCAGTGGCCGGACACCGCGGTTGCGGCAAGAGCACGGAATTGAATCGCGCGCAGGCGGACCTGGTGAGTAACGGCTACGTCACTCTCTGGGCTTCTGTGAACGAGGTGCTCGACCCCAGGGAGATTGCCTTCAGCGATGTGATGCGTCTGATCGTGCAGCTCATCGATGACCGGTTCGGACAGGAAGCGGCCAAATACGGCGAGATCAAGGATGCTTTTGAGGCTGTTCAGGCGTGGTTCCAAGAGGTCACACGCAGTTTCAGCAATCAAATTGAGAGCGCGAAACAACTGGGGATGGGGGCGGGGCTGGGCGGTAAGGTCAGTTTAGAAGGCGATGTTCAGGCGGGAGTTAACGCCGGAGCAGTTGCCAAAGGTGGCCTAAGGATCAAAAGCGACCTTGGAGAA
>PSRJ01000114.1 GCA_003175985.1 Terriglobia bacterium | reverse complement strand
CGCTGTGCCGCTTTCCCGACTGCCGGTGCATCCGCCAGGCCCCTTGGAAAATCCCATAAGACATGTAGCGCGACCGTTGGGCACGCTCCCGTTAACGTGTGAACCTGTCCCGCGTCGCTGAGCTTTTCTTCAATATTGGAGGCGGCCGCGGCCTGCAAATACTTACCAAAGCGGGTTCCGGTGTTGGTAAAACCCCAGGAGGGCAACTCAATCCGGAACAGGTCGAGCGCCGCACATATTCTCTCGGTCAATTTGGCATTCATGGTCGAAAAGGATTGCACAATCAGTCTAGGGCGAAGTTTGCTGACGCGCTACTGAATTTTGCTGTGTGCAACGGCCGGAGGGGCTGGCGCCATGACACGCGAGGTGTAAGTTCATCAGCCTCTTTGCGCTGCTGTTTCTCGGTACGAAATGCTGTGATGCGCCGGCGCGCCCCTCTCGGTCGGGTTTCGTTGCGAATATAATGCTGGTGACCCGGTGGAGTGTGCCCTCCGCCGGAGATGGCCAAAAAGAATGATAGCGACGAAAGAATCCATTGACCGCGCGCATGTCCGCCAGGCAATTGCCGCGGGCGCCGGAGTGCTGCGGCTCGAGCCGTGTTGGGTGCCGCGTTCCTTCATGGTTCCGGGCCGGCGATTAAAACTTCATCCCGACGACCTCTACGCGTTCGGCGGGCACCGCGGTGGCATCAACGAGCGTTGGTTTTCTTCGACCACCAAGGCGTCCAATGGGCCGCTGACCGGTAAAGATGAAGGTCTGAGTTACGCCCGGCTAGAGGACGGTACTCGCTTCCTGCTCAAGGATGCGATCGAAACCGCGGGCGATGAATTGATCGGCGCCGACGTGATGAATCGTGAAGGCGGCTGGAACTTACTGTGCAAGTTCTTCGATAACATGGGCCCGATCCCGCATCATATGCACCAGAGCGATGAGTTCGCCAACAAGGTGAGCCAGAAGGGAAAGCCCGAAGCGTACTACTTCCCGCCTCAGTACAACCAGGTGGAGAACAACTTTCCTTATACCTTCATGGGCCTGGAGCCTGGCACGACGAAAGAAGACGTGCGGCGGTGCCTGGAACTTTGGGATCGGGGCGACAACGGAATTCTGAACCACTCGCGGGCATACCGGCTCGAAGTCGGCGCCGGCTGGCAAATCAACCCGGGGATTCTCCACGCGCCTGGCTCGCTGGTTACATATGAACCCCAAGTCAATAGCGACGTCTTCGCGATGTTCCAGTCGCAGGTGGAAGGCCGGATCGTGGATTGGAGCCTGCTGACTAAAGACGTGCTGCCCGAGTATCATCGCGACCTGGATTACCTGGTCGGCATGCTCGATTGGGACGCAAATGTGAACCCGGAATTCGGCAAGAGTAACAAGGTCTATCCGAAGCCGGTGCGGCCGATACCACAGATGGAAGCCGATGGGTATCGCGAGTTTTGGATCACCTACGGCACCGGCTTCTATTCCGCGAAAGAGTTGACCGTGCTTCCCGGGCGGAAAGTGACGATCCGCGACGCGGCAGCGTACGGTCTCATCCTGACGCAAGGGTATGGCAAATTCGGCCAGCACAGGGTGGCGACCCCAAGCATGATCCGGTTCGGAGAGATGACCGAGGACGAGTTGTTCGTGACCGCCGGCGCCGCGCGCGAAGGCATTCCCGTTGAGAACCTGAGCGATACGGATCCACTCGTCATCCTGAAACACTTCGGCCCCGGTAACCCGGACGCCGAGCCGCTGCGGCGGAAGCATTGAGGGCGGGATGACGTCTGCGAATCGTCACAAATTCCCGGCTCTGCACAATGCCATGTGGCCGGGGCTGGTGGGGAAAGGCGGCCCGGGAAGCGAGCCCGCAATCGATCTCGAAACGATGCTGGATGTGACAGCTTCAGCGGAGGTCGAAGGCACTCGTTTCGATGGCGTCGATCTTTTCCTTTTCGCGCCGCATGTCGAAATCGATTCCAGCCGCGACGATCTGAAGCGTCTCGCGGATCGGATCGCCTCACGTAACTTGGTCGTGGGTTCGCTGGTTGCTCCGGTATGGCCTCCCACCGGGGGCGGCTCGGCAATGGGTTCGGACGAGGATCGGAAGAGTTTCCTCCGGCAGGTGCGGAAAGCTTGCGCGATCGGCAGGCAACTGAGAGAAATCGGCATCCGGAGCTATGGCATCGTTCGCATCGATTCGGCGGTCAGCCCCGTGGCGTGGTCCGAAGACCCTGTCGGAAACACTCGCCGGATCGCCGAAACATTCCGCGAAGCATGCTCCATAGCGGAGGATCACGGGGAGCGGCTTGCCGCGGAAGGCGAGATCTGCTGGGGTGGTATGCACAGTTGGCGCAGGATGACAGAACTGCTGGAACTTGTGGGCCGGCCCAATGTGCTCGGATTTCAGGCCGATATGGCGCACACGCTCCTGTTCACGCTGGGGTACAACGCGCCGGAAGATCGAATCCTGCCGGAGGAATTTGATTGGTCGCGGAAAGACCTGCTCGACGAGGCGATTGGTTGCATGACTCGCGCGCTCCGTCCTTGGACGGTCGATTTCCACGTCGCACAGAATGATGCCACGGTAAAAGGCTCCGGTTCCCACGATAAGACCGGCCGCCACTGCCTCCCGAGCGATCCCAACGGAAAGATGGACGTGGTGCGTGTAGCCGGCGCGTGGATGCGCGGCGATGACGGCGAGCCCACGCGCGCGTTCCAACACATCTGCTGGGATGGCTGCATGTTCCCGAATGAAGTCATGATGCGGCCCGCCACCTGGCGCGAGATTCTGGCTGCTATGATCGCGGTGCGTGACGCGCACGGCTGGAATTGAATGGCTGGTAAAAAGACTCTGAACATTGGGATGGTCGGGTACGGCTTCATGGGCCGCACTCACTCGAACGCCTTCCTACAGGCCGGGCGCTTTTTCGACCTGCCGTATCGGCCGGTTCTCTACGCCGCTTGCGCGCGAAACGCCGAGCGGCTGAAAGCCTTTGCAGAGAATTGGGGCTATTCCTCCTTGGAAACCGACTGGCGCCGCCTGGTCGAACGGAAAGATATCGACCTGATTGACATTGCCAGCCCCAATGATACTCACGCGGAAATTGCGATCGCCGCGGCGCACGCCGGGAAGATGGTGATGAGCGAAAAGCCCTTGGGGCGCGACGCAGAAGAAGCCAAGGCGATGACCGAAGCCGTGGAGGCCGCGGGTGTCGCCAACATGGTTTGGTACAACTACCGCCGCGTCCCCGCCGTGATGCTGCTAAAGCAGCTTATCGATGAAGGCCACTTCGGCAAAATCTTCCATTACCGGGCGAAATTCCTCCAGGATTGGACGATCTCGCAGGACCTCCCGCAAGGCGGGGAAGGACTGTGGCGTCTCGATGCCGCGGTGGCCGGAAGCGGCGTCACTGGAGATCTGCTCGCGCACACCATCGACACCGCACTGTGGCTGAATGGACCGATCCGAGAAGTCGCGGCCATGACCGAAACGTTCATCAAGGAGCGCAAGCATAACCTGACAGGAAAGGTTCAGCCCGTCGGCATTGACGATGCCAGCGCGTTCCTATGCCGGTTTGAGAACGGCGCCCTGGCGACTTTTGAAGCCACTCGTTATGCTCGCGGCCACAAGGCTCTCTATACGCTGGAGATTAATGGGGAGCACGCCTCCGCCATGTGGGATCTCCATGACTTGCACCGCATCCAATATTTCGATCATCGCGATGAAGGACGGTTGCGCGGCTGGAGAAGCATTCACGTCACCGACGGCGATCATCCCTACATGAGCCGCTGGTGGGTTCCGGGACTGCAGATCGGGTACGAGCACACGTTCATTCACCAGGTCGCCGATTTCCTCCAGGCGCTCGGGGAAGGGAAAGCGGCCGCTCCCACTTTTCGTGACGGTCTCGCGACCGACCAGGTCACCGATGCCGTTCTAAAGTCCGCCCGAAGCAGGCAGTGGGAGAATGTTCCGTTCGCGCAAACCGGCAGCGCCGCGTGAAAACAATACGCAATGTTTACCGCGGCACGACCTGAGTGAGCCGCTCGAGCTGGCGGAGTCCGCGTTCGATCGCGGCACGAAGGGCTTGGCGCTGGATCAGATTCAGGTCTTCTGTGCTCACGGTTTCCAACTGCGCGATCGCGGCTTCCAGCCCTTTCTGCGTGCGCCGCACACGCTGCGCCAGGTCCGGGGCGGCCTGCGCCGCAGGTTTCGCTTGCGCTTCGGCCCGCATGCGCAATTCCTGGACGGCAGCCGCCAGCTTGGGCGCATTCTCCGGAGCAAAGGGAATCACTTCGCCGCCGCATTCCACACCACTCTCCTTGACGGAAGACGCGATCAGCCGATAGGTTTCTGCAGTCAGACGAGTCAGGCTGGCGAGATGGAAAAAGCCAGGGCCAAACTCATCCAACTGGCGAATAAGTTGGTCGGCGACAGTTCTGCTGATGCCGGCGTATTTGCGGCAGAACTCTTCCCAGGTGATTCCATATTTGCGATACAGTTTCTTGCCGCGGATTGTGCGCAGACAATCGGCATCCGCTGCGGAGCAACGTCCTGCCACGAGAGCGAATGCCTGTCTGCGGCCCAGCAGCGTTCCGAGATCCAGCACCTCTTCCAGTTGATCGATTTCCATATTAGCCATCACTCCCTTAAAAGAAAAACCGGCGGAGCCCGCCGGTTTTTTCACGAATGATCAATGAGTTACGAGAGAAACGGGCGGAATTCCGCCGGTTTTCTCCTGCTTAGAGGCATTGTAACGCGCGATTGCGCGGTGGCCATTCCTTCGCACAACGCGATTTCGCGCTAATTCGCCACGCGTCTGTGACTTAGAAAGATGCGCTGGAGCGGTGACTACGTCCCTGATCCAATGGTGCAGCTTGCCTCGTTCAAAACGACCATGCCGGGTTGCCCGAAGTGCCCGCCATAACCGTCTGCACCAGGCCGTCGTTCGGATAAAAATGATCGACTGTTTCCGGTGTAATGATCTGATGCTTGACGAAGACGGCCGGAGGGATCGGACGCCGGTTCAAAATATCGAGGCTTACACGGATCAGGTCGTCGCCATAACGCTCGGGAAAATATCCGACCGATCCCACCAGCCGCGTGTTCGGTTCGCGCAGTTCCGCCCGGCCTTCCGGCGAGGCGTTATGGCTCATCACCGCGCACCGCTCGGTGCGCCCGGCTTCCTGGAAAGCGCGGAGCGCGCCCAAAGCGCTTGTATCGTTGATGGCCCCGACAATGATACGGCGCGCATTCGAGGAGCGGAGATGTTTTCTCACCGCTTCGAAACTCTTATCAAAACAGCCGTCGCCATCAATATGCACAACCGGGCAAGCGCTCAAATTGGGCAGGACTTCTTTGAGCCCGACCAGTAAGCCGGTGAGACGCATTCGGGGCAGTTGCCCGGCGCGCGGAAGCTCCATCAGGATGATCTCTTCTGCTTCGGATTGCCAACGGCGCTTCAACCAGCGTCCGAGATAACGGCCGCCCAGCAGCCCGGCTTCGTAGTTGTTGGCGCCGTAGTAAGTAGCTCCAGGATGGGGAATTTCGATCGCGATGAGCGGAATGTTGGCAGCCCGGTATTTCTCCGCGACTATGGGCGCCACGTTCTCATCGGTTTGAAACTCGATCACCAGATCGACTTTCTCGCGCACCAGCAAATCGGCATTGCGCTGCGCCGTTTTCGGATTGTACTGGTTGTCCAGGCATAACAGCTCGATGCCTTCGGCGTCCGCCGCCCGCCGCAGGCTTGCGGATACTTCCTTGGAAAACCCATACTCCGTGCCTTGCGCGCAATAGCCGAGCCGGTAAAGCTTCTGCCGGAACGGACGAAGGCACGAGCGATACAGATTCTCTCCTACTTTCTCCACCATCCCGCATTTTTCGAGCGTGTAAAGAAGGCGGAAAGCCATTGTCTTCGGCAGGTTGCTCCGCTGGGAGACCTCCCGTAACGGCAATGCCTCGCCCGATGATCGAAACGCTCTGAGCAATTGCGAAGAGTGTACAACTGACTTAACCAGGTATGGATCCCGGAAAGGAGTCTCGGAACTCATGGGTTCACCTCCAAAGCAGCGTTGCCGAGTATATCACCTCTGCGTTCCACTCCATGAAATTGTTCCTTTCCCGGCGTACGCTGTGACTTGCCTAAAATCAAGTAAATCGCAATATTTGAAAGGAGCTATACCAGGAACGCGCGGGCATAGGCGTATCGCAATGCGAAATGCAGAACGACCTGGAGCATCCGGCTCCCGACGTCCGGGCAATATATTAAGATGGCAGGCAAACATGGGTTTGCTTCGGGAGCGTGATGTCCGGCAGTTCAGCCATCAATCGGGAAGCCTACTCGATGTCTGACCGCGGCCCGGCATACCTTGCGTTCGATTTGGGCGCCGAAAGCGGCCGGGCGTTCCTCGGCAAACTGAAATGCGGCAGCCTCGAACTCTGCGAGATCCGAAGATTCCCCAATCAGCCTCTGGAGTGCGGCGGCGTTTTGCATTGGGACGTGGCTCGCCTTTGGGACGAGATGCGCCACGCCCTCCGCGCGATCGAAGATGTCGAGCTTGCGGGCACTGGCGTTGATGCGTGGGGTGTCGATTACGCGCTGCTTGGAAAGGGCGGCCATCTCCTCGAGAATCCCCGCCACTACCGAGATCCGCGCAATGTTGCAGCCATGAAGGATGTCTTGCGGCTGCTTTCGCGGGAAGATATCTATCGCGCGACCGGCATTCAATTCATGCCGATCAATACGCTCAATCAGTTGTTCGCGGCAAACCGCGATACGCCGCGCATCCTCAGCGCCGCGGATCGCTTGCTCATGATCCCCGACCTGTTCCACTACTGGATGACCGGCAACGCGGTTTGCGAATTCACCGTGGCAAGCACCAGTCAACTCGTCAATGCCCGCTCGCGAGCTTGGGACAGCGATCTGCTGGCGCACCTGCGCTTGCCGTCCGAGTTGCCAGGACCGATCGTGAACCCCGGTTCCGTTGTTGGCAAACTCCGGACTGGATTGGCCGGCGGCTCCGGGTTGGACGGAACCCCGGTGGTTGCTCCCGCCTCCCACGACACGGCCGCGGCTGTAGCGGCCGTGTCGGCGCGCGACAACACGGCGTTCTTGAGTTCAGGCACGTGGTCGCTCGTCGGGATCGAGCTCGATGCCCCGATCCTTTCTGACGAGGCTCTGCGCCTGAATTTCACCAACGAAGGCGGCGTGTGCGGGACAACCCGGTTCCTGAAGAATGTGATGGGCCTCTGGATGCTTCAAGGCTGCCGCCGTTCGTTTGCCGCGCGCGGCAATGTTTATACGTACCCCGAAATGATCGAAGCCGCTGCCAAGGCGCCCGCGTTCCGCCACCTCGTCGATCCCGACGACGTATCCTTCTTGAATCCCGGCGACATGCTCTCGGCCATCGATTGTTTTTGCGTCCGGTGCGAACAGCCTGTTCCCGCGACCCCCGGAGCCTATGCCCGAACGGTGTTGGAGAGCCTGGCCCTGAAATACCGGGTCGTGATCCGGAACCTCGAAGCCCTCACCGGCCGGCAAATTACTGCCATCCGGATCATCGGCGGCGGCTCCCGGAATCGATTGCTCAATCAGTTTACGGCCGATGCGACCGGCCGGCGCGTGCTCGCGGGGCCAACCGAGGCTGCCGTTCTTGGCAATATCGCCGTGCAAATGATAGCGACGGGCAGCGCGGCCGGCCTGGCGGAGGCGCGCGAAATCGTCGATCGCTCCTTCCGCACCGAAATCTTTGAGCCGTCGGATGGGGCGGCCTGGGGACGCGCTGCCGAGCGGTTCCAGCAGTATTGCGAATTCAGCTATGCCTGAGATTACCGAAATCACCTACCTCAAGGACTTGTGGGACGATGCGCAGGCCTCGGCGCTCGCGGACAACCAGTTGGCGCTGCTCCGTTATCGTTCCAATCTACTGGGCGCCGATCTGCGCATCACGAACTTCGGCGGCGGCAACACCAGTTCCAAAATCGAGCTTCCCGACCCTTTTATGGGCCGCTCCGTGCGCGTACTCGCCGTGAAAGGTAGCGGCGGCGATCTGGGCTCGATCAAGGAATCCGGCTTCGCCCTGCTGTATCTCGACCGCCTGGAAAGTCTGAAGGCTCGCTATCGCGGCGAGGCGCACGAAGACGAAATGGTCGCCTATTATCCCCTCTCGGCCTTTGGCGAGAATCGCGTGGCAGCGTCCATCGATACGCCCCTGCACGCCTTCCTGCCCTTCGCTCACGTGGATCATCTTCACCCCGACTGGGCGATCGCGCTTGCCGCCAGCGCCAACGGCAAGCGGAAAGTCGAAGAATTCAACCGCAGATTCGGACGCAGGATCGCCTGGCTGCCGTGGCAGCGCCCCGGGTTCGAACTGGCCCTGTTGCTCGAACAAGCGGTGAAGGACAACCCCGCTTGCGATGGATTGATTCTCGGCAGCCACGGCTTGTTCACCTGGGGTAATACCCAGCGCGAATGTTACTTAAATAGTATTCGCACCATCGATCAGATGGGCGAGTTCATCGTGGATCACCAGAAGAGAAAGGGCGCGCTGTTCGGCGGTATCGGCCGCGAGCCCCGCTCCGATCGTCGCGAGATTGCGACCCGTATCCTGCCCACGCTGCGAGGCGCACTGTCCTCCAACCGTCGGGTGATCGCGCATTATACGGATGACAAAGACGCGCTGGAGTTCGCGGGCGGCCAATGGTCCGGACAGCTCGCCGCGCTCGGAACCAGTTGCCCCGATCACTTCCTGAGGACCAGGATCTGTCCGTTGTTCATCGACTGGGACCCGGGGCGCGGCGATCTCCCTGATCTGAAGGCCCGACTCCGGGAGGGTGCCGCGGCGTACCGTACGGAATACAGGAAATATTACGAGGACTGGGCCACCGCGGATTCCCCCAGGCTTCGGGATTCTAATCCGTCGGTCGTCCTCATCCCCGGCGTGGGGTTGTTCGGGTTCGGCAAGAGCAAAAAGGAAGCACGAATCACCACCGAGTTCTTCATCAACGCCATTCATGTGATGGCGGGCGCGAACGCGCTGGACGAAGGGGATGTTGCGCATCCGCTGCCGCACGCGCGCCGGCCCGCGCAGTCTGGGGAGTTTGTTCAGTTTCACAATTATGTAGCTCTGCCGCGCTCGGAAGCGTTTCGCATCGAATATTGGGCGCTGGAAGAAGC
>PSRJ01000381.1 GCA_003175985.1 Terriglobia bacterium | reverse complement strand
CTCGCCGTTCAGTAACGTCGGCTGGTACACCCACTGGCGCACAGCCTCCATCGCCGACGGCACCAGCAGCGGATCTCCGCTGATAACCTGAAGATCCTGCATCGTGCCGTCTTTTGCAATCGTGGCGAGCAGTTTGACGATTCCCTGAACGTGCGCCTGCTTGGCTTCCACGGGATAGACAGGCCTCGGTTGAGAGATCAGCTTGGTCGCCTGCACATTACCTCCGATGCGCAGCCTCTGTGGCGTGGTATCCAACGATGGCATAGCGGGTGGCGTGGCCGCATCTACCGGGCGGATCGTCAAAGCGGCGCCTCCGCCCGGCATTGCGGTGACAACCGCCACAAGGTGCGTATCGAACTTCTCCACGGTCCGGGTCAGCATCGCTCCCGCTCCGGGCTCAATAGTGCCGCCTTCGTGAACCGGGAGGCCCCGCAGCAGTTCCGTTCTCGCCGTCTCGGAAAGGCCTAGCACCGTAATGCTCCTTAATACTCGTCCGCCTTCCCGCCGCGCCGGCGCAGACGATGGCGCCGCCTCGGCCGCCGCCGGTGCGGGTGTCGCAACCGGACCTTGGAAATTGATGCTCACTTGCCGCACCGTTCCCGCGGCGTCCTTCGCGAAATGCCAGCTCAGTATCGATTGCAGCGCGGGCTTGCGCAATTCTTCGGGCCCGACCAATACCTGGGCATCGGCCACGCTGCCGCTGGCATCGAGCTTGACCTGAACAATCACAGTCCCTTGCACACTCCGGTCGCGTGCAGCGGATGGGTAATTCACTCCGGAACGATGCATCAACGTGGCGCCGCCCAGATCTACGCTGACTCCGGGTGCATCGGTCACCGTCTCCGGCGCCGCTGTCAGGGGAAACGCAGCCGTGACCATCCAGCACGCCGCCACCACCACTACCAGCGCCGCCGCCAGGGAAGAAACCAAACGAGTCTTAGACATCCGAACCTCCTTCAAAATAGAAACTACCCGCTGCTTCAAATGCCGCTTCCGCAGAAAGAGCGGCGCGGGCGCCAAATCGAGCGGTGCCCCTGCGCCGGCTATGGCCAGCAGCGCATCTACATATTGCTCGCGCGAGCGAGTCCTCTCGACGACTTGGCGGTCCACCTCCTGCTCGCGCGCCAGGCCGATTTCCCCGAGTAGCCACCAGATAGCCGGATGGAACCAGAAGACTGTGCGGACCAGTTCTTCTCCCATCATGAAGAGCCAATCTCGCCGGCGGACATGCAGCAGTTCATGACACAGAATGGCCTCCTGCACTCGTGGCTCGAACTCCGGAAAACCCGCGGGCAGCAGCACCACCGGCCGCAACACTCCGAAAGTAACCGGGCTGGTGATGCCTTCCGATAGAAGCAGCGCGGCGCCCTCCCGAAATCCCATCCAGCGCGAGTTCCGCCGGTACAGGCGGAGCTTCCGGAAGCCGCCCGCAAGCCAACCGCTCCGCACCACAACGCCGGCAGCCAATAACCAGAGCAGCGCTTCCTCGAGCGGCAAGACGCGAGGCGCCGGAGTCTCAGAATGCTTTACGAACGTCACCGCTGAAACAGAGACATCCCCCGCAATCACCGCCCGTTTCCAGGGCCGCATCAGCGGAAGAGTCAGACACGCCAGCAGCGCTATCTGCCAAAACAACAACCGCGCGCCGGGAGTGCGGAGCCGCAATGCCGCTGCCGCCAGAGCGGCCGCCGCTATTACGCCGACGATCTGCAAGCTCCACGCGAGAATGTTGCTGCCCATCATGACTTCCTCCGTAACCGTGCAATCTCCTCCAGGTCCTTCGCGGAAAGGTGATGCTCCTCCACCAAATGAACCAGCAGCGGCTCCGCCGATCCATTGAATACCCGGTTGATGAATTCCCGCACCATGGCGCCGACGACTTGCCGTTGGGGCTGTGCCGGCCGGTAGACATATGCCCGGTCCCCCTGTGTTTTCTTGAGAAACCCCTTCTGCTCCAGGATCTTCATCATGGTCATCACGGTTGTGTACGCCACCTTGCGCCGCTCCAGCAGCGCTTCGTAGACGTCCCTCACTGTGGCCTTTTCGCAGGCCCATACCACCTTCATGATTTCCAGTTCCTGCTGGGTCAGAGTCTTGCTGCGCGGTCGCATACTAATTAATTAGTACTAAAATGATCGCTTGTCAAGTGGTTTAGATCCAGCTCCTGGAAGCATCAGTCAGACTACAGCCAGCCGAAGCGCTTCAGGACCCACAGCAGCACGCCCGTCGTAACCGCCATGGCGGCCAGGACGATTCCGATTCCGTAGGGCGAGTCCGCTCCTGGCAGCCCCTTCACGTTCATGCCGTAAATCCCGGAAATCACCAGCGCCGGAAGCGCTACCGTGCCCAACACAGTCAGCACTTTCATGACCTGGTTGGTCCGGTTGGCAACGCTGGAAAGATAAACATCCAGGTTCCCGGAGAGCAGATCCCTCATAATCTCGACAGTGTCCAGGTTCCGGGCCACGTGATCGTACAGGTCCCGCAGAAACGGGATCAGATCGCGGCCGATCCATGGCGACTCGATCCGCTGGAGTTGCGCCGCAAGGTCGCGCGTATTGACCAGGACACCCCGGAGAAAGATCAGCGTCCGCTTGGTCCGAAAAATCGTCGAGAGCACCTCCGGAGTGGGAGAATCCAGCGCCTGGTCTTCGACCTCGTCAATCGTGTCGTGCAGCCGGTCGAGCAGTGGGAGGTAGGAGTCCACAATTTCGTCCAGAACGCGGTAGTACATGCGATCGGACTTGCTCTCCGGCGTCACAGCAGTGCGCAGGTGGTCGATTAGCCCGCGGACCTCCGGGCAGTTGGTCTCCTGCACCGTGATCAGGAAATCCGGGCCCAGGAAAATGTCCAGGTCGACCGCATCGAAATGGCCCTCCTCATCGACCCGAACCGGCTTCAGAACCGTAAACAGGTAGTCCTGAGCCTCTTCGATCTTGGCGCGCTGGCCGCGGTGGCGGCAATCCTCGATGTGCAGCGGATGCAAATTGTATCGCTGCGCTAACTGGTCCAGTTCGGGGCTGGCCGGATCCAGGATGTTGTGCCATTCCATAATCTGTCCGGCGAGGCCCGGCGGCGGCGCGGCTCTCAGTTCTTCAGCGCCGGATGCCCGCGCGGCCCAGAGGACCTTCGGAGCGTTATTATATCCCTCAGTCCGGCCAAGCATACTGACTCAGTTACTCATTTTTCGGGAGAATTCTCTGCTTCATTGAACTCGTGGGAATCTGGAATCATGTTGCGAAAGGAGAATTGGTCGGTTGGACAGATACATCATGGTGTTCGCGGGAGCCGGGCTCGGAGGGTTGATACGCTACCTTGCCGGCACTTGGATCATGGTCAAATATGGCGGCCGTTTCCCTCTAGGCACATTCGTCATCAATGTCAGCGGGTCCTTCCTGATCGGGGTTTTGATGACGCTCTTGACGGAGCGCTTCGAGCCGCACCCGAATTGGCGTCTTTTTCTCGTAGTCGGCATTCTTGGCGGCTACACCACGTTTTCCAGCTTCGAGTACGAGTCCTTCGAGGCCATTCGCGATGGCGCCCGAGTGCTCGGTATTCTTTACGTCGCGGGCAGTGTGTTGCTCGGCTACCTCGGCGTCTGGCTGGGCGCCGTTCTGATTGCCCGACGGTAGCGGGAAGGGAGACGCAATGCTGACTAAAGGCCCCGCGAAGAAAGTCACGATCTTTCTCAACGAAGATACCCAGCATCACATGACCGCGCTCCACGACGCGATCATGACGTTCCTGATGCACAAGGGCGTCTCCGGCGCCACGGCGACCCGTGCATTCTCAGGATTCGGCATCCACCATACGCTGCACACGCCTAAAATCGAGGTTCTGGCTGAACACCTTCCCGTTCGGATCGAATTCGTCGAGACGCCCGAAAAGGTGGAAGAAGTCCTCCCCACTCTCTACGAAATGGTCTCGGACGGCTTGATCGAAGTGCAGGACACCACGGTAGTGAAGCACGCACGGAAATCTCCGCGACCGGAACCGAAGCTGCCCCACCAGCGCGTCCAGGGCCAGGCCAAGCTGCTCCGAGTGTTTCTTGGCGAAGCGGACCGCCACTACGACGAGCCTCTATACGATGCGATTGTGAAGAAGCTTCGCATGATGGATATCGCGGGCGCCACGGTATACCGGGGAATCCTCGGGTATGGCGCCAAGGGGCACCAGCACAAGAAGTCGTTTTTGCATGTTTCCCGTGATCTGCCGGTCATGGTGACAGTCATCGACACTGCCGAAAAGATCGCGGCAGCCGCCGAGGCCATCGAAGGAATGCTGGAAGACGGCCTCATCGTCATTTCTGACGCGGAGGTCGTGCGTTTAGTCCGTAGCCGTCCGCACATGGAGGCGTCCGATGCAGCCGATCGAACCCGCTGAGATTCTCCGCATCCACATCTCCGAGTCCGACCGGCACGAGGGGAAGCCGCTCTACGAAGCGATTGTCGCGAAATGCCGGGAATTGAAGATCGCCGGCGCTACCGTGTTCCGCGGCGTCGAAGGCTACGGCGAGACGGCCGAAATACATCGTGCCCATCTCGTCCATAGTGACCGCCCGATCGTCATCACCGTCGTAGATACAGCGGAGAACATCCACCGCCTGATCCCGGTGGTGGAAAAGATGATCGATACGGGGCTGATGGCGACGTCCGCGGTTGAGATGATCCGCGTTCAGAAGGGAACGGGTGTCTGAGAGCACCGCTATCCGGGCAGCCGCAGCCGGGCTACGCACCCGCCGCCGTTTCCGCGATTCTCGAGCATCAACGCCCCACCGTGGCCTTCGGCAATCTGCCGGCTCAACACGAGCCCAATGCCCGAGCCTCCCGGCTTCGTAGTGTAAAAGGGGACAAACAGATTGGCAGTGCTCGAAAGGCCGGGGCCTTCATCTTCAACCCGGACTTCGATCATCCCTCCGTCGCGCCTCCAGGCTACCCGCACCGGAGTGCCCGCGGGCAGCGATGCGTCGGCCGCGTTGCGCAAGAGATTGATCAGCACCTGCTCCAATTGATCGGGATCGGCGCGCAGCTTCAGCGGCGGTCCGTGTTCCACGAGTATAGGCACCCGCGTCTCCAGGCTAACGGCGCGCTCCACGCAACCTGCCAGATCGAGAGGCTGCACTTGCGGCCGGGGCAGCTTCGCCAGCCGCGCATACGCGCCGATGAACCGGCTCAAACTTTCGGATCGCGAAGTGATGACGCTCAACCCGCGCTGCATATCCTGCCGCCAGTCGTCCGGCAGCATCTCGCGGCGCAGAATGCTTTCCAAGGTGCCGGCGATCGATTTGATGGGAGCCAGCGAGTTGTTCAATTCGTGCCCCAACACGCGGACCAGCCGCTGCCAGGCCTGGAGTTCCTGCTCACTCAACGCTTGGGTCAAATCCGAAATTACCAGAAGGTCCAGAGGGAGGCCATGCTCCCGCACCCGCGTGCGCCGCAAACCCCACCGCCCTGCGCCGCCTGGGAAGCTGCCCTGGAAGGTGGTTTGCGCTTCGCCGGTGAGGCATCCGGCCAATCCCAGCTCGGCCGCGCTCTGGCCCAGCAGTCGTTCCGAGGGTCCTGCCAGCAGCCGTTCGCCCGCGCGGTTTACCAGGCGCAAGCGCTGCTGCTCGTCGAACGCGAAGATCGCTACGCCGATCTCCTTCATCACGATCTGCAGCAGCGTGGCGGCCTCCATCGCGCCCAGTCGCTGCTCGCGAAGCGTGCTGCCCAGCGTATTCACCTCGCGCATCACTTCCCCCAGTGCGTCATCGGGGCGCGGCGAGCGTCCTCGCACCGAGAAGTCGCCCTCCCGCAGCGCCGCCAGCAGGTTGGAAACGGTTTGCAGCGGAAACACCACGCGCTCGCGGACCGCGAAGGTGAACCCCAGCCACGCCAGCACCACAATCACGGTGATGGTCCACTGCTCCTTGGGGGTGTGATCGCCCGCCCACAGATATGCCAGCGCCGCCGCGGAACCCGGCAATCCCGCTAGAAAGGCCAGCAGCACCACGCGGCCTTCATGGCTCAAACGGGCCTTCTTCGCTTGCGGCACGGCTACAACCCGTATCGCTGGAGGCGGCGGTACAGAGCGCTGCGGCTTAAACCCAGGGCATTCGCGGCGTGGCTCACATTCCCGTGAAAGCGCGCCAGCGCCTTTTTGATGAGCAGCGCCTCCACTTCCTCCAGGCTCATCTCTTCCAAACGCGGCGCGCCCTCCCGGCCCGCGCGCAGGCCCAGATCGGCCGCGCGAATCGTCTCTCCTTGCGCCATGAGCACGGCCCGTTCCACGGCATGATCGAGCTCGCGCACGTTGCCCGGCCAGGTGTGCGCCAGCAGCGCCTTGATCGCTCCTTCATCAAACTCGGTAAAGTGCTTGCGATACCGCGCCGCCTGCTGCCGCAGGAAGTGCGCCGCCAGCAGCGGAATGTCCTCGCGCCGGTCGCGCAGTGGCGGCAGGCGAAGCTCAATCGTGTTCAGGCGAAACAACAGGTCCTGCCGGAAGCGGTTTTCGGCCACTTCTACGCCGAGATCGGCATTCGTCGCGGAAAAGATCCGTACGTCCACACGCCGCGACTTCGATGATCCCACTCGCTCGAACTCTCCCGTTTCCAGAGCGCGCAGCAATTTGGCCTGCAGGTTCTGCGAGATGTTCGAGATCTCGTCCAGGAAGAGCGTTCCGCCGTCGGCCATCTCGAACCGGCCCACGCGATCCGTTTTGGCGTCGGTGAACGCGCCTTTCACGTGGCCGAAGAGTTCGCTTTCGAAGATGCCCTCCGCCAGCCCTCCTGTATTCACGGTCACCAGCGGCCGTGTCGCGCGCAGCGAGACTGAGTGTAGAGTCTGTGCCACCAGGCCCTTGCCCGTCCCGTTCTCGCCGGTGATGAGCACATTCGCATCCGAGGGGCCCACACGTGCAATCACGTCTAGAACCGGCCGCATCGCGGCCGATTGCGCCACCAGTTGCGGGAACCGTTCGGCGCGCAGCGCCCGGTTCTCCGCCTCCAGCCGCTGGCCCGTTCGCAGCGCGCGTCCCAGTTCGATCTGAGTTTTGAGGATCGCGGAAACCCGCGCGTTGTCCCACGGCTTCTGAATGAAATCACGCGCCCCGCGCCGCATCGCCTCTACCGCCAGCTCAACCGAGCCCCACGCCGTCATCACGATCACCGGCAGCGTCGAGTCCGTCGCGTGAATCCGGGCCAGGAGGTCGAGTCCTTCCTGGCCCGAAGTCGTGTCGCGAGTATAATTCAGGTCCATCACCACGGCATCGAAGTCACGGCTCTCCAGGGCATCGAGAACCGCCGCGGGCGATTGTACCGTCTCGGTCTGATAGCCCTCGCCTTTAGCCAGGAAACGCAACGCCTCCAGCACATCCGGCTGATCGTCGGCTATGAGGAGGCGGGGCGTTACGGAATCGGCAGATCGCATGTCTGCCTATATTGTTACCAAACGCGAGTTCTACAATTTGCTCACGTTATCGGAGGTGTTGCCGGGCACCCAGATGTTAGCGCCATCGAAAGCCGGCACCGCCGGGTAGTTGCCCACATTAAAGCTCCCCAGGTTGGCGCCATCACTAGCGCGCAGCTTGGTCACACTGTGCGTTACCTGCTGTGTTACCCAGATGTTCGCGCCGTCGAAAACCAGCCACTGCGTGCTGCCAGCCACCGGTATATTGGCCAGGTTCGTCCCATCGCTGGCAAGGAATTTGGCGACACCAGTGCCGGTACCCACCCAGATGTTTGTGCCGTCGAAGGCGACACCGGCGTTATTAAAGCTTCCGGTGCTGTAGCTTCCCAGGATGGTCCCATCGCTGGACAGCTTGGCTACCCCCAAATTATAGCTCGCCACCCAGATGTGGGTGCCATCGAAAGCCATGCCGTAGGGACCGGGAACCGTGAACTTGCCCAGCTTCATGCCATCACTCGCCCGGTATTTCATCACCGTGTTATCGAAGATATTCGACACCCAGATGTTGGCGCCATCGAAGACGATACCGGTGGGCCCAACACCCGCAGGATATGTGCCCATGACGGCGCCGTCGCTGCCCCGCAGCTTCATCACAGTGTTGCCTGTCCAATTAGTCACCCACATGTAGGCCCCGTCATAAGCCGCCCCATACAGATTCCACCCACTGTTCTGGAAGAGAGTATACGAGCCATCGCTGGTTCTGAGCTTCGTGATGCCACTCTGCCCTACGACCCAAACGCAAAACCCATCGAAGGCCGCGGCATTTGGATTGTGAACTGTAGGAAACGTAGCGCCCGTGGCGATGCCGGGATACCATCGCAACAAGGCCAGAGCTTGCGGGCTCGTCGGCTGCGCAAACGCCGCGCCCGAGCACACCAATAGCGGAAGCAAAAGTTTTCTCATCTGTGTTCTCCTCTTGATTGATTTTGAGGAGCCCGGAAAACTCGCCCGCGACGTCCTCCAGTCAGTAAGGCGAATTCCGATGAGAAAATTTTCTGGCGGCGCGCAGGAATTCTTAAGACGCTACCGTCTCCAACTCCGCCACGGCCTTCAAGAACTCTCGGTAGCTTTTCGGCGGCTCGCCGCCGAAGTATTTCTTAAGCCCGACCTTCGCGCTCCATTCCTGCCGCCGCGCCGTCGCCGTCGCCATGATGGGCTCGATGCCGATCGATTCGAGCGTTTCCGCCACTTCTTCCATTTCCCGCGCGCGCCGCTCACCGTGTTCCACGACGCGGCCGATCATGTAATCGGCGAGCGCCGGCCAGTCGATGCCCGGGTAGCTTTCCGCGAGCGATGCGAATACGCCCGCTTCCGCGCCATATTTGCCCGCCCCCAGCACGCATTCCGTGATCAGCGCTTCCATGCCCTTGATCATGATGCTCCGGAACATCTTGGTGGCGGCCGCGGTACCCACCTCGCGCCCCGCGATCTGAATGCGCATGCCGTGCGCGGTCATGCGCTGTTGAAATTCCGGGGCAGCCTCGCCGCCCGCCAGTATCGGCACCCGGTGCGCATACGGAGGCACCGGCTGCATCATCGCAACTTCGACGAAGCGCGCGCCGGTCGACGCGATCGTCCGCGCAATCGCCTGTTTTACGGCGGGCGAAACGGAGTTCAGATCGGCGTATAAATGTTCCGGCCCCAGGTGTGGCGCTGTTTGACACGCGGCGGTAGCCGCCTGGTCCGAGGTGACGGCCGAAAGTATCCAATCGGCCGCACTCGCCAGAGCAGCGTTCGATTCCAGCAGCCGAACCTCGGTTTCCTCCGCCCTCCGGCGGATCTTTTCACCCTTTCCGGGCGTGTTCGTGTCGATATCGAACGCTACAAACTGCCGCAACCCTTCCCCGCGCAGGCCCCGCGTCATATGAAAGGCTGCCTCCCCGAAGCCCAGGAAGCCGATAGTGCCATCGCTTGCCATACCCTCTACTCTGCCTGAAGCAAACGATGGCAGGCAACTGGCGTTGAGCCGCTACTCCTCGACTTCAGAGGGCGGGCAGCAGCGATACTCCTGGGACTTTTCAAGCAGATCGATCTTCTTCTGCAGGAGCTGGTTCTCGAGATCCAAGCGCTTCAGTTCGAGTTGGATCTTCTGCTCGACTTCCGGCTCGCAGATATTGCAGTCGTCCAGGCAGCCCTTAACGAGGAGTCCGGGAGTGGGAAGGCAGATGTCCTTCTCCCACGAGAACTGCTTCACGGCATCCGGGCTCGGGTTCCCGTTCTTGTCGAGGAGCCCCTGAGCTTGCAGATCGGCATCAGCGGCAGCCAGGGCGGCATTGCGTACCGCGACCGGCAGGGGAGCCGGAGCTACGGCAACCGCCGTCAGCAACTGCGTTCGCGCCGTCACGCCGGTCGTCGCCGAGTTGAAAGCGTCGGCTTGGGTCACACTTGTTCGTCCGCTCTGCTCGGCGTCCAACCGCACTTTGGCGGTGCCCAGGACGGCGCCCGGAATCACGGACACGCCTGTGTCGGGGGCCGGCGGGTTGAGTTGGGCGCCCGTCGGAGCCGCCGGGTCGATGACGCGCCGCTCGATCGCTATCAGCCGGAACGTGAGCTTCTGGCATTTGTTGATGCGATAGAAGAAGAAGGTGATCGCGTGGCAGTGGTTCGGATTGGAAAACGTCCGCGAAGAGGATTCGTACTGATCCTCCGATTCTCCGGACGTGTGGGTACGCGTGGAAACTTCTCCCACCGAGGTGGACGCCGCCGCGCGAACTCCGCTCTCCACATGACTGCTCGAAGACTCGGCAAACTGCGTCAGAGAGCGGGCGAACGCGCTCGCTGCGTTGGCGTCGTACGAGCTGGCCGATACCGAACCGCCGATGCTGAAGAAGCCAAGGTCGATCCCCGCGCCGCCTCCGCCTCCCACCGAAGACGAGTGATAAGACGAGCTCTGACTTCCCTGATCGAGAAGGCTTAGTTGACTCAGCGAATTGGCGAAACCCGACATGAAATAGGATTCTTCGGAAGTGGTTTCGTGGCGGTAGGAAAGCTGGGACTCCGAATCGAAATAGAAGCGGCTGTGGCGATCGCTGGTGAACATGTTCACCTTCTCGCCCGGGAAAAGCGTGGTGCTGTACATCAGATCGCCCAGCGACATGGGGCCGGGGCAGCGTTCAAAGCGGAAGACCAGCGTTACTTCCACGGGAACCGTCTGATTACCCTGTCCCGCGGCGGTTTGCACCGTGGGACGAAACGGCAGGCGGTAACGGAAGTCCAGCCGGTCACAACATTTGCATGGCTCCAGCACGGGGCAGCAGGGGACCGAGGCCGCCGCGGCGCGGACGTCGGTCGGCGTAGTCATTTCCATTGCGTAAACTCCTTGGTCAGAGAGTCTGACAACACCGAGTGCCGAGTCATGGTAGACACGTTTCACGACGACGGGCTACGGCCTTCACCGGCCACGCTGGCCTAACCGGGTGGTACGCTTGGGGCATGGACCGGTACCAGATTGAACGCGGCCGCCGCGCCCGCCTTTCGCCGGCGACTCGCATTACCCTCATCGTGCTCGCTGTGATTCTTCTGCTCGGCGCCCGGTCGATCGCTTCTTACACCATCGAGATCGAATGGTGGAAGGAGTTGGGACAACTGAACACCTGGCTCAACATGCTGACCTACAGCCTGGCGCCTCTGGCTGGCGCCACTCTGCTGGCGTTTGCAGTGCTGTGGACGGCGCACGCGCGCGCCTTGAAGTTTGCGGGAACCCGTTTGGGTGAGCACCCCGGGTATGCGCGTTTATCCGCCCTTGCGCTGCTGGTGTTGGGGTATCTGATTTCCGCGGCTTCGGTGGACACATGGACGGTCGTGCGATTCGCCGGGTCGCGCGGATTACCGGCTGCCGCTACGGCGTGGCATGACGCGGTGTTCGGCAAGCCGCTGTCCTTCTATCTGTTCGATCTGCCGTTTTATTTGCTCCTGCGCAGCTATGTGCTGGCCCTGGTGATCTTCTGCATCCTGATCTATTGGGTTGCCGCCCGCGGATGGCAATTACGCTACCGGCTGCCGCATTTGCGAGACGCCACCGAGCTGGATCCTTCCCTGCTCCGGCTGGAGGGCGGCCTGGAATCAAAGTTCCTCCGCGGCGCCGCGGTGGCGCTGCTGCTGGCCATCGCTATGCGCTTTTATCTGGCCCGCTACGAGATGGTCTATAACGATCACGGAACCTTTCTGGTGGGCATCGATTATGTAGATCAGAACATCGGGATTCCGTTGCAGTGGCTGGTGATCTTCGCGTGCCTGGCGGCCGCCGCATTCGTGTGGATGGGCCGCTGGTTCCTCGCTGCCGTCATGGCTCTGGCATTGGTGGTGGAGTTCGTGGTTCCGCGCGCCGTCGCGGCGTTGTATGTGCGTCCGAACGAGATTTCTCTCGAACGGCCCTACATCGATACCCACATCCACGCCACGCGCAGCGCCTTCGGACTGGAACAGCGCGTGCGCGAGCAGGAATTCAAAACGCAGCAGGATAACAGCATCGATCCGGCGCGCTACAAGCCGTTGCTGGACAACGTGCGTCTTTGGGACTGGCGCGCCTTTCACGACACCATTACACAGATCCAGGCGTTGCGTCCTTATTATGTCTTCCACGATACCGATGTGGATCGCTACAACATCGACGGGCAGTATCGCCAGATCCTCCTCGCGCCGCGCGAGTTGGATCTGAGCCAGCTTCCCGCCGCGCGCGCCAACTGGATCAACCCCGCCTTCATCTATACCCACGGGTACGGCTTGGTGGCGGCGCCGGTGAGCCAGATCACGTCCGACGGACTTCCCGTGCTCCTCATCGATAACGCCCCGCCGGTGGTAAAGACCAAAAGCCTGAAGCTTACGCGCCCCGAACTCTACTACGGCGAGGTCACCCATGAACCTGTCTTCGTGGATACTGCCCAAGAAGAGTTTAACTACCCCTCAGGCGAGCGCAATGTCAACGCGCGGTATGAAGGCAGAGGCGGGTTTCCGATCTCTTCGTTCCCTTTGCGCCTGGCGGCAGCGATTCGCGAAGGCGAGCCCAATATTCTGCTGACCAATTACTTCAACTCCAGCAGCCGAATGATGATCCACCGGCGCGTGGCGGACCGCTTACAGGTCCTGGCGGGATTTCTCCAGTGGGACTACGATCCTTATCTCGTGCTCACCGATTCCGGGCGCCTGGTCTGGATGGCCGATGGCTACACGACGTCCGAAGCCCATCCCTATTCGCGCAGTCTGGAGGTGACGAATATGGGCCGGGTCAACTACATCCGTAATGCCGTGAAAGCCACGGTCGATGCGTACGATGGCGAAACGCACCTGTATATCTTCGCGCCGGACGATCCGATTATCACAGCCTACCAGCACCTGTTCCCCGATCTTTTTCTGCCCGCTTCCCAAATGCCGGCCGATCTGCGCTCCCATGCGCGCTACCCCGAAACGTTGTTCAGCATTCAGGCCGAGATTTACCGAACCTACCACATGCTCGACCCGCAGTCCTTCTACAACAAGGAGGATTTGTGGGACCTGGCGCGCCGCCAGACGGGACCGTCGCAGGGCGCCGAACCGGTAAGCCCAACCTACGTGGTGGCCACTCTGCCAGGCCAGGACAAGCCGGAATTCCTGCTGCTGACTCCCTTTACCCCGCGCAACAAGGACAACCTGATCGGCCTTATGGTGGCGCGTTGCGACGGCGAGAATCTCGGCGATATGGTAGTGCTGCAACTCTCCAAGCAGGAGCTCATTTTCGGGCCGATGCAGATCGCCGCGCGCATCAATCAGGATCAGACCATCTCCAAGGATCTGACGTTGTGGAACCAGCAAGGTTCGCAGGTATTGCGCGGCCAGACGCTGGTGCTCCCGGTGGACAACACATTCCTTTACGTCGACCCGATCTACATACAAGCGACCGAAGCGCGAATGCCGCAATTGAAGAAGGTGGTGCTCGCCGTAGGGAACCGGCTCATCTACGCGGATACGTATGAGCAGGCGGTTTCGCAGCTTTCAAACGGCGCACAGCAACTCGTGCAGCAGGCCACCGCCACAGCTCCGGCGGCCGCGAACTCGCCACCGGCGCCCAGTCCGCCTGCGGGTGATCCGCGCCTCCAGCGTGTGCGCGACCACCTGCGCCGCTACCGCGAAATGGCCTCGCAGGGCCGCTGGTCCGAGGCAGGTAAGGAACTGGAAGCGATCGAAGCGGAAGTGAAGTAAAGATCGCTCCTTGCGGTCGATCTGCGATTCTACGCGCCGGCGCCGCCCTTTTGCGTCTCGCCCGCCAGATGCGTCTCGAAAAACGCTAGTGTCAGCGTCCAGGCTTGTGCCGCCGCCTCCGCATTGTAGCTGGCGCGGGCATCGCAGAAGAAGCCATGATCGGCGAACGAGAATTCCACGTTGGTATATGTCTTGCCCGCGGCGCGCAGAGTGTTCGTTACTGCCTGCACACTCTCCTGGGGGATGTGATGGTCGAGGCCGCCCCAGAAGAAGAGCATCGGCGCTTTGAGATCCTTCAGCCGGTCCAGAAGTCCGCTGCTGGTCTGGCTAGGAGCGATACCGCCGCCGTAATAAGAGACGCTGCACGCCAGAGGCACGGTGAGCGCGGCCAGACACGCCACGCGGCCGCCCACACAATACCCCGTCGCCGCAATCTGTGATACGCCGGCATTTTCCAGCCAGGCGTGCGCCGCCCGAATATCCGCTTCAAGCCCGGGAACGGTCAAGGTGCGCAGTTGTGCAAACGCGGCGTCCATGTCGACGTATCCGCTTTCAAACCCGGGAGCCATCCGGTGAAACAGCTCCGGTGAAATCGCCAGATACCCCTGCCCCGCAAAACGCTGCGTCACGTCCCGAATGTGGGCGTTCACGCCAAACGCCTCCTGAAACACCAGCAGGCCGGCGCGCGGATTGCCCGCGGGATGCGCTACGTAGGCTCGCATGCTCGTCCCGTCGGCAACGGATAGGTCGACATATTCTGTCCGCAAGTCCATAGCAGCCCGATTATATCCGGTACGGCATTAACGTCGGTGGACTTTCTTCGGACTACGCTTTCGTTCTCTACTGAATCGAATGACCCAGGACCCGTTACTGGCCGTGCCGCTCGAACCTGAATCGATCGAGCAGACCGGCTTATCGGAAACTACCCTCGAACACCTGATACTGAAGATTCTGTATTTCCGCGGAGAACTCTACGGCCAGGATCTTTCCAACGCGATCGGCCTGAAGTTCAGCGTGATTCAGGATATCGTCGAAACACTCAAGCTTCAGCATCAGGTTGTGGTGAAGCGTTCATTGGGAATGGGAAGCGTGGGAGCGGTCCTGGCGTTAGCGGAAGCGGGACGGGCGCGCGCGCGCGAACACCTGGAAGCCAATCAATATTCGGGCCCTGCGCCGGTGCCTCTGGCGCAATACGTCGAGCTGGTGCGCCAGCAAAAGCACCGCGATGGCTGGCTGACCAAAGAGTCGCTCGCCTACGCCTTGCGCGGCATGGTTGTCACCGAACGCCTGCTCTCGCAAATCGGCCCGGCCGTCAGCGCCGCTAATTCGATGCTCATTTACGGCAAACCGGGCGACGGCAAGACATACCTCATCGAATCGCTGGGCAACCTGGAGACCTCCCTGATCTATCTGCCGTACGCCATCGAATGCCAGGGAAATATTATCCAGGTCTACGATCCCATCTATCATCACGCCATCGAGCAGGAAGAGCCTTCCGTTCTCACGATCTCTCTTGCTCCCGGCCACGACCGGCGCTGGGTGCAATGCAAGCGGCCATTTATCGTCAGCGGCGGCGAGCTCTCGCTCGACATGCTCGACCTGCGCTTCAATACCACTTCCAAAGTCTATGAAGCGCCGTTCCAGTTGAAGGCGAACAATGGCATCTACCTGATCGACGACTTTGGCCGGCAGAAGGCCACACCTGCCGAGGTCCTCAACCGCTGGATCGTCCCCATGGAGCGCCGCGTCGACTATCTAAGCTTTCTGACCGGCGGCAAAATGACGGTACCGTTCGAAGCGTTTCTGGTCTTCTCCACGAACCTGAATCCCGCCAGTCTGGGCGATGAAGCCTTTCTCCGCCGCATCCAATATAAGATGCTGTTGCGCGGCCCGGCGGAAAACGAGTTTACTCACATCTTCGAAAAGTTTTGCGGGCAGAAACAGATCCCCTGCCCGCCCGGGTTGGTGGCGCGCTTCATCGACCGGCATTACCGCCCCACCGGCAAGCCCTTTCGGCGCTGCCATCCGCGCGACGTGCTTTCGCACGCATTGAACCTGATCCATTTTGAGAAGCTTGCGCCGGAGCTCACCGACGAGCTGCTCGACCGGGCCTTTGAAAGCTGCTTCGTGCAGGAGCAGGAGGATCGGCCGGCAGAGGAATCCAGGCTGGTGATTCCGGCGCTGGAACCCGCTGCGGATTACTGCCAAACCGTCTCTGCCGCTTCAGCGAGCTGAAGGAGCAGCTTTTCCCTTGAACACGGCGTCAATGGCGGCCTGAGCGCACTTCTCGCCATCTGCCCCGGAGACGCCCATCGCCCCTATGACCTGGCCATTCATCACTATGGGCAGCGCACCCGGTTGCGGAAAGTCGTGCATGAAAGTCGGCGCCAGATTCTCGCCGCTCCGCACCATCTTGTTTGTTTCCGAAGTGGGCCGCCGCCAGCGCAATGCCGACTTCGCCTTCAACAGCGCGGTGTCGATTGCGTTCATGGGAGCGCCTTCCATGGCGTGCGACTCGATGAGGTTGCCGCCCCAGTCCAAAATCGCCATCGCCACAGTCTGCTTGTTCTGTTCGGCCCAGGCGGTACAGGCGTCGGCCATAGCACGGGCGCCGGCGCTGGAAATGATTTTGATGTCTCTCGTTGGCTGCTTGGCGGACGTTGACCGCGCGTCCTGCTGAGCGGGCAAAGGCGCAACGGACGCCAGCATCAGCACGGCAAGTGCTCCTGTCATGGTAAGAACCAGCTTCACGTCGATCCTCCTTTCAATGCGGCGATTATACTCCTGAGCTGGTAGCATTCGCCCCGCCCGCCGTTGCATAATGCTTTTCGGGGTCCCCTTCGAGTTTACAAATGCGAAATTATGGCCTTTTTCTGGTGGGCGCTTCTCTACTTTGCGCGCAAGAGCGAACGGTTCAGCCGCGCGTGCGTGAGATCTTGGACGCTGTCTCGGAACAACGGATTGCCGCGAATATTCAGAAGCTCGCGGGATTCGAGACGCGGAATACCCTCTCTTCGCAGGGCAATGCGGCTGCGCGGCAGTGGATCGCAGGCGAACTCAGGAGCTACAGCCCGCGCCTCGAGGTCAGCCTCGAACATTTCAAGCTCAAGCAAAACGAAGAGCGGATCTTCCAGGATGTGGATCTGTACAACGTGGTAGCGGTCCTGCGCGGGACGTCACTGCCTGAGACGCAAGTGGTCGTCAGCGCGCATTATGACAGCCTCAACCTGATACCGCTCGCGAGCGAGACGGCGGAAAGCGGCGATAGCGTAGCCGACCGGCCTGTGAAGTATGACTGGACCAAAGTGGACGCGCCGGCGCCGGGCGCCAACGACGATGGAAGCGGCACGGCGGCGGTGATGGAGCTGGCCCGAGTCCTGAGCCGCTACGAGTTCGCTAAGACCTTGGTGTTTGTCGCTTTTGCGGGAGAAGAGCAGGGCCTGATCGGCAGCACATTGCACGCCGCGAAAGCGCACCGCGAGAGCCGGACGATTGAAGCGGTGCTCAATAACGACATTATCGGCGGGGAGGTCTCCGGGAACGGACGTGTTGGAAACGGCGTGGTCAACGTCTATAGCGATGAAGTGCCGGATTCCCCATCGCAGGCTCTCGCGCGTTATGCGCGGCGGATTGCGGAGCGATACCTGCCTTCGGTAAGAGTGGGCACCGTATGGATGCAGGACCGGCTGGGACGCGGCGGCGACCACACGCCGTTTCAGTGGGAAGGATTCGCCGCCGTGCGGTTCTCCACTCCCAATGAGAACTACGCGCACGAACATTCTGCCACCGATCTTCCCGAGTTCGTCTCCGCGGCATACACCGCGCGCGTTGCACGGGTTAACGCAGCCGTGGCCGCCAGCCTGGCGCAGGCGCCGAAGCCTCCCGTGGTGATGGAGGAAGCCAAAACCGGTGCACTGAAGGGCCGCCTGGTGCCGCAGATTTCGCGGGGCAAGTCGCGCTACGACGCCCAACTCAAATGGAAGAACGCCGGTCCTGAAACGAATCTGAAGGGCTACGCGATCGTCATGCGGCCCACCACAGCGGCGGAGTGGGAGCAGGAAGTGTTCGTCGGAAACGTGAAGGAGTACCTGTTCAAGGACGTCTCGATCGATGACGTGCGGTTCGGCGTGAAGGCCATCGACAACGATGGCAACGAGAGCCTGATTTCTCCGTACGTGTATCCGCCGCGGGTCAAGCGCGAAGTACCCGTCTACTGAAGGTTCCGGTGGTACACCACCCCCTTTCCTCCCACTCCCAAATTTGCTAGGCTGATGGCCAATTCGCAATGGGCTCCTCTGAGGCCGACCCTACGCTGACGAGGGCGTCCAGGGCATGGCGCCGAAGGAGGGGCCAAAATGGGCACAATTACGCGCGAAGGCGCGTCTTTAGTATCGCAATCATCTCCCTCAGATATCGAAAGTAAGCCACAATTTCCTGGAATCCCGACGACTTCGGATGGGGCGGGCACCGTGGTGTGGGTGGAAACTCATATCACGCAAGGGGCCTGCGCCTATCCCATTACCTCGTCAACTACCATGGGCGGCGGGTATCAGACCGAGGTAGCTAACGGGAAACGCAACCTTTGGGATGAGGAACTGGCGTTCATCGAGCCGGAATCGGAACATAGCGCTGCCAGCACGTGCGAGGGATTCGCCGTGGCCGGCGGGCGTGTCACCAACTTCACCTCCGGCCAGGGCCTCATCCTCATGAAAGAGGTTCTGTACACGATCTCGGGCAAACGCCTTCCGATCGTGTTCCACATCGGCGCCCGCGCCGTGACCTCGCATTCGCTCAACGTGCATGCCGGTCATGACGACGTTTATGGCGTCGCCGACTGCGGGTGGGGCGTTCTTTACGCGCGCAATGCTCAGGAATCCGGCGACTTTGCGTTGATCGCGCGGCGCACCGCGGAAGAGGCTGAAACGCCGTTTCTGAATGTGCAGGACGGGTTTCTCACCACCCACACGATTGAGAACGTGCGCCTGCCGGAGCCCGAAATGATGAAACAGTTCGTGGGCCACCCTTCGGAGCGCATCCGCAACCTGATGGATCCGCAGATTCCCCTGATGTCCGGCGTGGTGCAGAACCAGGATAGCTATATGAAGGGCAAGGTGGCGCAGCGGCGTTACTACGACCGCGTTCTGCCTATCTTGCGCGACGTGATGCGGGAGTTTTCCGAATTAACCGGGCGGAAGTACGACGTGGTGATGCCCTACCGCCTGGAGGATGCCGAGTACGCGATCGTGGGTTCGGGCTGCATGATCGAGACCGCCGAAGCGGCGGTCGACTACATGCGCGACCGCGGCATCAAGGTGGGCATCTTGCACATCACCTGCTTCCGCCCGTTCCCGGCGGCCGAAATCGTGCGCGCGCTGCGGCACGTGAAGGCGATTTCCGTGGTGGAGCGGCTCGATATTCCCATGATGCAGTCGAACCCGCAACTGTGCGAGATCAAGGCTGCCTTTGCCGATGCCATGGCGGAGACACCGGGTTACCCGGCAATCCGGCGCATGCCGAAGTTCCTGGGCGGTTCGGCGGGCCTCGGAAGCCGCGACGTCCGTGCCGGCGACTTCATTGCCATGGTGGAGAACATGCGCAGCCCGCACCCCAGACAGTACTTTACGGTCGGCATCAAACACGAAACGGCGCTGGCCGTCGCCGACGATCCCGACGTGCGCTCTGCCGGCTCGTTCTCCATGCGCGGCCACTCGGTAGGCGGCTACGGCTCGGTAACCACCAACAAGGTGATCGCCACGATAGCCGGCGAAGTGTTCGGTCTCGATGTGCAGGCCTATCCCAAGTACGGTTCGGAAAAGAAGGGGCTGCCGACCACGTATTATCTGACCATCGCCAAGGAGCATATCCGCGTGCATTCCGAGTTGGAACACGTGGAGTTCGTGGCTCTCAACGATGTCAACGCGTTCAACCTGGAAAACCCGCTGGCCGGAATCTCCAAAGGCGGCATGGTGTTTGTACAAAGCCACCACACCGATCCCGCCGATATCTGGTCTTCCATACCGCCCTGGGCGCGAGTGCAGATTTACGAAAAGGAGATCCGCCTGTTTGCACTCGATACGGTGAGCATCGCCAAGGAAGTGTCGTCGCGCGCCGACCTCCAGCAGCGCATGCAGGGAATCGTGCTGCTGGGAATCTTCCTGCACGTAACGCCATTTCAGGCGGAGCTCTCGCTGAGCGAAGAGGAAATTTTCCGGGGCGTGGAGAAGTCGCTGCGCAAGTATTTCGGTAAGCGCGGCGAGCGCGTGGTGCAGGACAACGTACGGGCGGTGCAGCGCGGCTTCCGGGAAGTCATTGAAGTGCCTCGCGAAGTGATGCAGCGAACGGCGCCAGCCGATCAGGCCAACGCCGCTCTTCGTGTGATGCAGGAGGGAGCATGACACAACCGATTCCTCTCGAAGCACGGCTCGCCGACATACGGGCCAACGTGGTGGACATCGCCGACTTCAACGAGCGTGTAGTCGGCGCTTACAACAGCGGTCTGGCCGAGCGCGGCTTGCCCGCCGATGAACAGGTGGCGCGGAGCGTGGTTCCCGCGGGGACGGGCGCCCTCCGCGACTTCAGTTACATCGCTCCGGAGATCCCCGATTTCATCGCGGAGAACTGCGTAGGCTGCATGGAGTGCGTTACGCAGTGTCCGGACACGGCAATTCTGGGTAAGGTGGCCGAACCGCCTGCGTTGGAAGCTCAGCTTGGCGGTGTTGACGACGACTCCCTGCGCCAGCGGATGGCGGGAATGTGGGTGAACACCACGAAGTACTTCACGGTTCCCGAAAAGAAAGGGCAGGGCGGCGGCAAGTTCGCCATCTTCATCGATCCCACCAAGTGCAAGGGATGCGCGGAGTGTGTGTCGGCATGCGGCGACCACGACGCGCTCAAGATGATCCGCAAGACCGACGACAACATGCAGTGGTTCAAGAAGTCGTTCCAGTTCTACAGGTCGATGCCTGAGACGCCGGCACGGTTCATCAATGAAAAGGCTCTCGCCGACATGATGCTGGCGGAGCGGTCGCTGCTCTATGTGGGCGGCGCCGGTTCCTGCATGGGATGCGGAGAAGCCACTGCGTTGCGTATGATGCTCGCTGCCACCGGTTTCATGTATGGTCCGGAGAAAATCGGAATCGTGGCCGCCACCGGATGCAACACTGTCTACACGTCGACCTACCCCTACAACCCGTACGCCGTTTCGTGGACCAATTCCCTGTTCGAGAACGCGCCCGCCGATGCCATGGGGGTGCGCGCGCGCTGGGATCAGATGGGATGGCGCGACAAGCGGCTGTGGATCGTGGGAGGCGACGGCGCCATGAACGACATCGGCTTCCAGTCCCTCTCGCGCATGCTGGCGGCGGGCTCGGACATCAAGGTGCTGGTGCTCGATACACAGGTTTATTCCAATACGGGCGGCCAAACCTCCACCAGTTCGTTCAAGGGCCAGGATGCCAAGATGAGTTTCCACGGCAGCACGATCCCGGGAAAGAAGGAAAGCCGCAAAGAGCTGGCCAACATCTGCATGATGCACCGGGACGTGTACGTCGCCCAAACCACGTGCGCCCACATGAATCATTTTTATAAGGCCGTTATGGAGGCAAACCAGTATCCCGGGCCGGCCATCGTCAATGTGTTCACCACCTGCCAGCCCGAGCACGGCGTGGGCGACAATATGGCCGAGCACCAGGCAAAGCTGGCCGCGGATTCGCGGAGCTTCCCGGTTTTCATTTACGATCCGCGTAAGGGGGCTCGTTTCCGCGAGCGCCTGAGCCTGGTGGGGAACCCCAATGTGAAGGACGATTGGTACGTTCACCCTAAGACCGGCGAGCAGATCGACTTCGTATACTTCGCGCGCACCGAAGGCCGGTTCGCAAAACACTTTGACAAGGACGGACAGCCCTCGCCGACGCTGCTCGCGGCACAGGCGGAACGTTTAGAGAATTGGCGCATGCTACAGGACCTGGCGGGGATCAAATAACGGGATCCGGCGGCGTCTGGAAATCCTTCCGGGATAAGAGGAGAAACCGCGATGTTTCCACTCAACGATCTCGTGCAGTTCGCAGAGGAACTGCGGAAGCGCTGTATCGATGCAACATATGAGATCCTCTACGGCCCGCACGGCGCGATGGAGGGCTTGGAAGTCGGTGACGATTTCTTCCCTTTGTGGGAGTTGAGCCTGCCGGAGAATCAGGCCGCTTTGGAGAAATTCGATTTCGCAATCATCAAGGCACGCCGTCGCCCGGATTGGTCTCTGGACCCGCCGAGATACGTTCGTGGCGCGGGCTTGTAGGGAATTGTCGAGGACCTCGGAGAGACCGCTCCCTGGCGGTCGCGGCTCGGTATGAGGCCGCGGAATACGTCACCGAAGTGCAATTCTATAGATGTGAATACTTGTGTACTGATGGGAACTAAAGAGAATTCTTGATGCCCAATAGAGAACATTTCGTAGCCATCATCGGAGGCGCCGTGGCAGGTTCCGTAGCCGCGGAAATCCTGGCGGACCATGGCATCCGCGTGGCAGTAATCGAGCAGAATAAGAGACCGTACGGCAAGATCGAAGACGGCTTGCCGCGCTGGCACGCCGAGCAGCGCCGGCAGGAGTATGAGCGCATCGATGCCCGGCTCCGAAAGCCGGGAATCTACTATGTTCCCTGCACCAGGCTGGGCCGCGACGTGGAGTTCGACGATCTGTGCGACAACTGGGGATTTTCGGCAGTGATCCTGGCGAACGGTGCCTGGCGCGACCGCGATCTGGGAGTGCCGGAAAGCGAAAAGTACATAGACCGCGGCTTGATTTACCAGAACCCCTTCATCTACTGGTACAACCACAAGAACGAAAAGAGCTATGACGGACCTCGCTATGAGGCGCCGGACGAAGCGCTCGTGGTGGGAGGCGGGCTGGCATCCATCGACGTTGTTAAAATCCTCCAGCTCGAAAACTACGAGCGCGCCCTGAAAGCGCGCGGCGTCCAAACCAGCATGCACGACCTGGAGCGCAAAGGCATTCCAGCCATCTGCAAACAACATGGCTTCCGGCCGGAGGAGTTAGGTGTCAAAGGATGCCTCCTGGTTTACCGCCGGCGTGAACAGGATATGCCGCTGGCGCAGCCCCCGGAAAATGCCACCCCCGATCAGGTCGCCAAGACCGAAGCAGTACGCCAAAAGATGCTTCGGCTGGCGCGAGAGAAATACCTGTTCCGCTTTCAGGAGCGCCGGCTGACCACAGGACTGGTTGTGGAGGAAGGCCGTGTGGCTGGCCTTCGCGTAGTGGAGACGCGAGTGGAAGGGCGGAAAGCGGAGCCGGTTCCAGGATCGGAGCAGGAATTGCGTGCGCCCTTGGTCATCTCCTCGATCGGATCGGTGCCGGAGGTGATTCCGGGCATTTGCATGAAAGGCGAATATTACACCTTCAAGGGCGAACTGTTGCCGCAGTATGGCACTTCCGACCACGTTTTCGGCGTCGGTAACGTGGTGAGCGGCCAGGGAAACATACGCGTCTCGCTGGTGCACGCCCAGGCCGTGACGACCCAGATCGTGGAGAACTATATCGGCGTGGGCAATGGGAATTCCGATTTGTCGGGCTGGTATGCAGCGGCCGAGGCGCGTGGTGCGGCGCAAGCCACGGCGCTGCAGGAACGCGTCGAGGCCTTGCCCGGTCTCTCGGAGAGCCAACTGGCTGCGCTGGAGACGCGCATTCGTGCGTTCCAGGAACGCGCCGGCTACCTGTCCGGCTACGATTCTTGGATTGCCGCGCAAACGCCTCCCGATCTGGAATAGCGGCTGTCTACTCGGACGAAAACGAAATCAACTCCGCGCCCTCTTGCACCACATCGCCGGCGGCATAGCGGATCTCCTGCACCTTGCCGTCGGCCGGGGCGGCAATGGTGTATTCCATCTTCATCGCCTCCAGGATCAGCAGGGGGTCGCCGCGCTTTACTGCGGCGCCGGTCTCAGTGATCACCTGAACGATGCGCCCGGGCATCGGCGCAGTGAGCGTGCCGGCTGCTTCCTCCTGTTCCCCGGAGCCGGCTTGCAGGCTGCTCCAGTGCAGGGTATGGTTGACGCCATTGTGAATCACCGTGATCTCGTCGTCCTGGCGCACCACGGAAACGGGGATCTTCACGCCATCGATGCGCACGAACTCGGCGCCTGAGATTTCCGCACGGCCGTCGGGAAATTCGGCTTGAAAGCCCCCACGGGCGTGTGGATAGACACGCAGCGTAATACTCGAATCGCCATCGCGGAACAGCAGATCCTGATAGCCTTCACCATTCATCCGCCATGCCGTGAGCTGATTCCATGGCGACCAGGGATCGGCCGAAGCGGTTCGCTCGCCGGCTTCCCGCTGCTGATCCAGCAGAACACGCAAGGCGGCCGCCGCTAATACTTCGCGCGAGGGCGGCCGGCGGGGCGGGAGGAGTTCCGCCATGTGATGTGCGATCAAACCAGTGTCCGCCTTGCCTGCCGCGAACGCCGGCAGACCCGCAATGGAAGCCAGAAAAGCAAGATTGCTGGTTACACCGGCGATTTCGTATTCGGCGAGCGCACGGCGCAGACGGGCCAGGGCCGATTCCCGGTCACTATCCCACACGATGAGCTTGGCGATCATGGGATCGTAATGGACCGGGATAGTATCGCCCGCGCGAACCCCCGTGTCCACGCGCACGTGGATGGTCTCGCGCGGCGGCTTCAAGTGCGTAATGGTTCCGATAGAGGGCCGGAAGTCGCGCGCCGGGTCCTCCGCATAGACACGCGCTTCGATGGCATGCCCGCGGATGGCGAGTTGTTCGGCAGTGCGGGGCAGTGCTTCGTCGGCGGCGACGCGGAGTTGCCACTCGACCAGGTCGATCCCCGTGATCGCTTCAGTAACCGGATGCTCTACCTGGAGGCGTGTGTTCATTTCCATGAAGTAGAAGGCATCGCCCTCGGCGATGAATTCGACCGTGCCCGCATTGACGTAACCGATGGCGCGCGCGGCGCCGCAGGCAGCTTCGCCCATGCCGCGGCGGCGTTCGGAATCCATGCCGGGCGCCGGAGCTTCTTCGATGACCTTCTGATAACGCCGTTGCACTGAGCAGTCGCGCTCGAACAGAGAAATGACATTGCCGTGAGTATCGGCGAAGACTTGGATTTCGATATGCCGCGGATGCGCCAAATATTTCTCGATCAGCAGCCGGTCATCCCCGAATGAAGATTTTGCCTCGCGCCGAGCCGAAGCCAGAGCGCCGGCGAGGTCGGAGGCACCGTCGACTACGCGCATCCCCTTGCCTCCCCCTCCCGCCGATGCCTTGATCAGGACCGGATAGCCGATTCTTGCGGCTTCCGAAGACAGCGTCTCGATATCCGCGGCCTCGCCGTGATATCCGGGCACCACGGGCACACCTGCTCGCGCCATCAGAGCCTTGGCAGACGATTTCAGCCCCATGGCGCGTATGGCCGAGGCCGGCGGTCCGATAAAGACCTTGCCCTCCGCCACACAGGCGTCTGCAAATTCCGCGTTCTCACTCAGGAACCCATAGCCCGGATGAATCGCCTCAGCCCCGGCGCGCCGCGCCGCTTCGAGGATGCGGTCGATCCGCAGATAACTATCGCGCGCGGGCGCCGGTCCGATCGGGTATGCCTCGTCCGCCATCTCTACGTGCAACGCTCGGGTATCGGCTTCGGAGTAAACCGCCACTGTCCGGATGCCGAGACAGCGCGCTGTCCGGATGATCCGGCAGGCGATCTCGCCGCGGTTGGCAATGAGAATCTTGTCGAACATCGGATCACATCCGGAAGACGCCGAACCGGGCCGGTTCCACCGGAGCATTCAGCGCGGCAGACAAGCCCAGAGCTAACACCAGACGCGTATCCGCGGGATCGATCACTCCGTCGTCCCACAACCGCGCGCTGGAATAATAGGGATTTCCCTGCGCCTCGTATTGATCGCGAATGGGCGCTTTAAATTTTTCCTCGTCTTCCGCGCTCCAGGTCTTACCCGCAGCTTCGAGGTTGTCTCTACGCACCGTAGCCAGCACGCTGGCGGCCTGTTCGCCACCCATCACGGAAATACGGGCGTTGGGCCACATCCAGAGAAAGCGCGGCCCGTAGGCCCGCCCGCACATGGCATAGTTCCCGGCGCCGAAGCTTCCCCCCACGATTACCGTAAATTTCGGCACGCTGGTGGTGGAAACGGCCGTGACCATCTTCGCGCCATCCTTTGCGATGCCGCCGGCCTCATACTTGCGCCCGACCATGAAGCCGGTGATGTTCTGCAGGAAGACCAGAGGAATTCCACGCTGCGAGCACAACTCGATAAAGTGCGCGCCTTTGAGGGCGCTCTCGGAAAACAGAATCCCGTTGTTCGCAACGATTCCCACCGGGTATCCCCAAATCCTCGCAAAACCGGTGACCAGCGTTGGCCCGTATAGCTGCTTGAATTCGTCAAACTCGCTGGCATCGACGAGCCGAGAGATCACCTCCCGCACGTCGTACGGCTTGCGGATATCGGCAGGCACTATGCCGTGAATCTCGGCGGGATCGTAGCGCGGCTTGCGCGGAGGCCGCAGGTCCGTTTGCGCCGGTTTTTTCAAATTCAGCGCGCCCACGATTCGCCGAGCTAGCGCCAAGGCGTGCTTATCATTCTGCGCGTAATAATCGGTGACGCCCGAGATACGCGAGTGGATATCAGCGCCGCCGATCTCCTCAGCCGTTGCGACTTCCCCGGTTGCGGCTTTTACCAGCGGCGGGCCTCCGAGGAAAATCGTGCCCTGGTTTCTCACAATGACGGATTGATCGCACATCGCGGGGATGTAAGCGCCGCCCGCCGTGGACATACCCATCACCACAGCGATTTGCGGAATGCCCGCCGCAGACAGGCGCGCCTGGTTATAAAAGATACGGCCGAAGTGCTGCGCATCGGGAAACAGCTCATCCTGGTGCGGCAGATTGGCGCCGCCGCTATCCACGAGGTAAATGCAGGGCAGACGGTTTTCGAGCGCGATCTCCTGTGCCCGCAAGTGTTTCTTTACGGTGAGCGGGTAGTAAGTGCCGCCTTTCACGGTGGCATCGTTAGCTACGATGACGCACTCATGACCCTCCACTCGCCCGATTCCCGTGATAATTCCTGCTGCGGGGATACTCTCTCCGTACATGCCGTAAGCCGCGAATTGCGACAGTTCCAGAAACGGCGATGCGGGATCGATTAGCGTACGCACGCGATCGCGCGGCAGGAGTTTACCCCGCGACAGATGCTTTTCGCGTGCACTTTCGGGACCACCCTGGCGGATCAAATCGGCCCGTTGGCGTAGATCGTCAACCAGGCCCTTCATGGCACAGGAATTGTTACGGAAGGCTTCGGACCGGGGATCGATGCTGCTGGTCAGGATGGCCATCTGTCCATGCGTAAACATAGCATGGGCGCGCAGCCCTGCCGGAAACCGCCCAAAATCAGGCGTGGTACCATCCCCCGTACCGGCCAAATTTGACCCTTTACTTTCACTACATTAGAATGAACCTAGCTGGGGTCTATGAGAAGCGAGGCGCCGCTAAAGACCAGACATGCCGAGATTCTGAGTGCCATCGTGCGTGGCTACATCGAAGATGGCGAGCCGCTCGGGTCGCGAACCATCTCCAAGCGGCGCGGCGAAGGCTTGAGTCCGGCTTCTATCCGCAACGTAATGGCGGACTTAGCGGATGAAGGGTACCTCTCGCAACCCCACACCTCGGCAGG
>PSRJ01000263.1 GCA_003175985.1 Terriglobia bacterium | reverse complement strand
TCTTCGCTCCCGATTGTGCTGCCGCGGGTCCCACCCCAAGCACCAGCACGCACGCCGCCGCTGCCGCGCGCAGCATCCACAGAATCGCAGTTCGCATCTGCTCCCTCCTTACTTCTTCCGTGTGAGGCTGCGATACGCCGCCTCAACAAACATGTCCGTAGTCCAGGCGCCGGTGGCCGCGCCGTATTGCGGATCGTAATCCAGCGTCGGCCGGGCCGCTTTCACCTGCTCCAGCGTCATCCCATTTTTGATGAGTGCTTGAATCCGGTCGCGAATGATGGTCACCATGTCCCGGTATTCCAGCACGTCGAACTCGTCGCAGATCCTGCCGTGTCCGGGGATCACGTAAGTACCGCCCTCCTCATGATGGGCGGGAATCGCCAGATCGAGGATCCGATTGAGTCCGGCGATGACTCCTTGCAGGCTGCCGCCGCGTTCGAGATCGATCACCGGATAGCTGGTCGCATTGAATATGTCGCCTGCGCTCACCACATCCGATCGCCGGAAATACACGATGCTGTCGCCATCGGTATGCGCCGCGGGCTGGTGCAGAATCTGGATCCCTTCGCCGTTGTAATAGACTTCCTTCTCGTCTCCGACGAAAGTGTCGGTGGGCCAAGCGACCGTGGGCCAGGGCGGGCGCGAGGCCCCAGGAGCGCTCATCCGGTCCAGCAGCTTTTGATGAGCCAGAATCGCGACGGTCTGAGTGGCGGTGGCGCCCGGCGTATTCACCACCGAGACTTCCGTAGCCGATCCGAACACCTTCGCCAGGCTCTCATTGCCGCCAACGTGATCGGCATCGGCAGCGGTATTGATGATGTAACGCACCGGCTTTTCCGAAAGCTTCCGGATAGCCGCTATCACCTTGCCCGACAGCGCCGGTGCGGGCGTATCCACCAGCAGCACTCCCGATCTGCCAACTTGCAGCGTGACGTTCGCCCCTGCGCCGGCCAGCATGTAAACGCTGCCCTGCACTGGCAGGACCTCGATATCCTGCGCCGAAAGCGAGAAGCTCGCGGCCAAAACCACCAGCAGACCCTTCATTTCTTGCCACCCGGCCGAGGCATCGTTTTCAGTTTTCGCTGATACTCCGGATACATGGTTTCGGCGCCGCCAAGTGCGGTTTCTTCCGGAATTCCAAAGCGTGCCGGAAACTCTTTGAGGAACGGATTCTTTCCCGGCAGGAAATTCGGCACCTGGCCCTTGGGACGGTTGAGAATCTCCTCCACGTATTCACAAGGCCAAAGCCAGTTAGCGGCGTCCTGCGCGGCCAGCACGAAATCTTCGGTGCGGATGAGCGGTTCGGTCAGGTACACCGGGTCGGCAATGAGAGAGACATGCGTCATGTAATTGCCATGCCGGATGAAGTGTTCCGTCAAAGTGGCCTGATCGCTCTCCGGCAGTCCGTTGCGCCGCAGCCAGCCCATCTTGATGTGAGTCGTGTTCACCGTCAGCATATCGCCCTCCCACTTTCCCGTGGAAAACCCCATAAACGTATGCGGGGCGTTGGGCGAAGGATGCGGGCGCCCATCCATCCAGATGGTGCGCGACTGTTCGTAGGTGCTGATGTAATTGTGGATGGCGATGAGCTGCTGCGTCTCGGGGTCCTTTTCGTCCCAGATACGCAAATTCAGCGGCCCCCGGTAAATGTACGACACGATGTGCACGCGGCACTGATGCTCCTGCAGCGTGAGGCGCGAAGGATCCCAGCTTTCGGCACGCAGCCGCGCGGCATCGTTGACGGGTAACCCCAGATAATCGCCGAGTTCAGGCCCCGGTCCGCGTTCGATCTGATCCTCGTGCTGCAGCGATGCCCAGACGCCAGTGAGCAGAGGCTGCGCGGAAACCGGCATCCCACCCACGGCGATGGCAATCGCGATCCGGACGAAATTCATGGCAGCTTCCTGAGAGAATATCATCAATCTCGGGAGCTGCCATGGATAGCGGGAGACGCTTGCCTGAAGGGTTCGCGGCTCAGTACAGCGTGTAGGTCAACAAAGCCTGTCCAGCGGTATCGGAAGCGTTCGCGACCCACACATAATACCGGCCCGGCTTGAGCGGCATCGCGGACGCGGCCGTTACGTCGAAACTCTTCCGGTCTCGGGTCTTGAAGGAGAAATCCGAAACCGGCCAGCCCTTGGAAAACGTGATCGCGCTGCCCTGCCGGATATATACCTGGGCATCGAGATCGGTAGTCACCGATAAATGCAGACCGGCACTTCCAGCCGGAACATCGATGGCGTATTCGGTATCCGCCAGGATCGCCGCACCGAAAGCCCCGGGAAATTGCATCGAAACCGGCGTCCGCGCCGCAAACCCCGCCAGTTTGGGCCCGGACGCCGAATCGCTAAGCGTGACCGCAGTCACCTTGAAATGCGAGGGGTATGTGTCGTCCGCGTTGTAGACTCCCACAGCGTAGGTTCCCGGAGTCAGGCTGGGCACCGTGTAACGCGTCAGGATCGCGACCTCCGACGAACTGGAGCTTCCGCGAACCACGTCGGCCTCTGGGAAGCCCTGGTTGTTGTAGAAGACCGGTGCTCCGTACTTCACGTACAGGTCCATATCGGTCTCGCCCTCCACCTTCAACCCCAGCGCCGTTGCGCCATCAGGAACCCGAACGAGAAATTCGCGTGCGTTGAGAATCGGTCCGTTCGGCATGGAACCAAACACGGGCGAGCCGTTGGGAATGACCTCCGCGAAGCGGAAATCGGTAAGAGAGTAACTGCGCGCCTGCATGTCCAGAAAGACGGCATATTCCGTCGAACTCTGAGTGTTGAAGTGGCCGACCCAGAGATAGTAATCACCCGCCTGAATCTCCGGGTCAGAAGATTCGTTTACGTTAAACGTGATCTGCGATGTGATATCCGAGATGTAGTCGGCATTTGTGGTGCCGTCGTCGTAAACCACCACTGGACTGCGATGTTTTAGCAGCGCCACCAGCCTGTTGCTGTTGCCCTGAAGCCGGAGCGCAAACGACGTTGCCGAGGGCGGCACAAAGAATCGGAACTGCCGGTCGGCAAGCACACCGGAGGCGGCAGTGCCCGGCCCGATACTATCTACTACGGGCAGCGCCCCCGCGCGCAGGAAATGCGGATCGGCCCCAAACTCCGCCGGTGCTGATAAGAGCCCGCGTGAAACGAAGATCTTTTCCGCGGCAGCACCCGCCGGATGCCCATACAACAGTGCGGTCACATTCACCGCGGCCGTCGCGGCATCGTAGAACTCGGCAGAGGACGAAATCGAAGCGATCGTCAACAGCACCGCGGTATCGGCGCGCGCGCCTCCTAAGGTCTTCCGCAGGTCCCATAGCGCGCCGCTCCAGATATTGCCGTCCAGATGCGCTTCACCCACCAGGTTGCGCGGATACAGGTTCTGATTGGATGGAGTTCGCAGGTAGGGAGTTCGCATTCCCCAGATCATCGCGGCATAGGGAGCGAAAACGGCATCTTCCATAAAGCTGCTGGCAAAATAGTCTGCCGTGCCTTCATTCAGAGCGCGAAACGTGCTCCCCTGGTTAGGCCCGACAAGATCGTTCACCACGGCGTGTGTGAACTCGTGAAACATGATCCCGGTATCGTAAGTCACCTCACCGCTGCGGCAATAATAGATATACAACCCTCCGCGTCCGGAAAAGCCCTGCGGGTTGAAGAATGCGTTGTTCTGCGCGGCGCAACCATCGCTCGAGCAATCCGCAAACTCCGTCACGCCCTCCAATGCCCGCCCCAGCCCCGGATAACCGACAGCCTTAAAATTCTGCGCGGCGCGGTCCATGGCCCAATACAGCTGCACTTCCGCGTGCCGTGGATCCCAGGGTTTGTAGGGGTAATTGCCGGAAGAATCGGCCATGGCCAACGCAGTGTAATTGCCCGGCGCCGAGAGACCCAAGAGTACGTTGAGATTGCTGTACACTTTGGCATTCGCGCCCGCGAGCGAAACTCCGTTCGCCAGATTGCCGAGCGTCACGGAGACCACATCGCTGGCCAGTGGATTGGTGGGGTAGACAAATCCGCCGGCTTGCCGCGACTGTCCGAGGCGCAGATCGTGGGATTCCAGAACATCGCCGGTATCGGCCGACACGACATAGGACCAGTGCGCCGGAAATCCGTTGGCTTCCTGGTCTTCCACAGTCACTTGCCAGGCCGGCGTCAGTATGCCATTTTCGGCAAACCAAACTTGATGGGTGCCGATGGCCCGGCGGTTCCCTCCAACCTGGGCTTGAACTGCCCTGGCGGCGGCCACTTCGCCCCCAACAACTCTCGCCTTACGCGCCGATCGCACGGGCTCATAATTGGCTGACACCAAACGGACCGCGTTCTGCTGATCAAGAGTGAATACCAAGTCCTTCCCATAGACCGGTACTCCCTCCACTGCCTGCTGCAGCCGGACGAGCGAATAGTCGCCGACCGTTTTGACGCTGGCTACCTCAAAGTGCAATTGTGGGCCGCTGAACAGGTCCGCATACTCGCCAAGGAACGCCAGAGCCGCCGCTTCCGGCTCTCCGGGATGCGTCTCGATCGGAAAGCCGGCGGCGAAACGCAAGGTTCCATTACGCCGCAGGGCCCAACTCACATTCGATAACCCGCGCCGGGCCAGGGCGGTTCGCACGTAAGCGCGGGCGCTGGCCTCCTGTTGCCCCGTGGTTGCCGGTTGCGACAGGCGAACCCCGGCAGGCAAATTCCGTTGCGCACGGATCAACCCGGCGACAGCCGTCAGGGCGAACACAGCGAAGAAAAAGGTACGTCTCATGAACCTTCTCTTCGGATGGCGGCCGGGCTTCTTGAATAAATCGCTACGGCTGCCGCCGGTAAAGCGTCAGGACGTAGTGTTTCCCGTGCAAGTCATACTCGAAGATCAGCTTCCCGTCCGCATTCACGCGCCCGTCGCCTTCACGGCCCGAGAGCGATAGCGTCCCGCGCGTATCCCGCCACGTTCCTTGTTCTTGTCCCCATTCGTAGCTGCCATCGGACGCCAGCTTGAGCCACGGCAGCAGCGGACAGGAGCGGCCGGTGTATGCTCCGGCGGCCATCGACTGGCATGCCCAGGTTCCAGTCAGTACACTCCGGCCCGTTTCCGCACCGGCCCACAAACCGAGTGCCAGCAACCAAACCACAACACGAATCATCGGATGCTCCTGACAGTCTTATCGACAGCCCCGCGGGGATCGGTAGGTTTGGCGTGAGATTTCCGGTTGTCTACCTTCCGCGTTTGCGGCGCCAGATGGGCGCTTCACCGCACCACAATTTTCTCCACCGCCTGGTTCGCATACGCGTCTTCCGAACGGACGGCGATGGTGTGTTCGCCCGGTGCGGCATCTATGGCGAGTCCATAGTCCAGTTCCGTCGAGTCCGAGATCCCGCTGGTGGGTGCAACTACCGTCCACTCGCCTCCATCCAGCGAATATTCAGCCTTGCTGAGGTTATTCAACGCGTCGGCGGCATGCCAGCGGATTTCGAGTTTTCCCGCATTGCGCGCCGCGCCGAGACCGGTAATCTTGGGCGGCGTGTTGTCGATGACGAACGTGTCGCTCTCCAACCGCGATGTCAATACGTCCGCCGGAGGGTTCGAAGGCGCGTCCGACGCCGTGATGCGCACGCGATATTCCCCGTCGGGAAAAGCAGTCGAGTCCCAGGAATAGTATTTCTCCGAGATCTTTTCTTTGAGCAGCTTCCATTCGGTCTCGTTCACCCCGCGAATCTCTACCGAGTAGACCAGAGAATCGCCATTCGGGTCGGCGGCCGTCCAGCGCGCCCCCAGAAAGCCCTTGGCCAATTGCATGGCCGGCGTGTTCGTGGCCGGCGTGTCGGGTGAAGCGTTCGTGGTTTCCGAGCGCGTTGGCTGGCGCGTCAGCGCCGGCAGGGTGAGCGTAGCGGACGCCACGTTCGTCGAAGGCGGCGGGAACTTATAGTTGGCGGGTGTGATTTCGATTCGCTCGATTCTCGGCTCGACATTCTTCGGCAGGTACGCCACATCCACAGAGTCGAGCTCCGGCGAGCCGGATGCGCCGGCGCTCAAAGTCGCTCGCCATTGCACGAAGCGCGCCGCCGGCGAAGCAGCGGAGCCGCCTTTCGGGTCCGTGATCGCCGCCGACCACGGGCTCCAGTTCTTCTGCGGCTGGTCCAGATTACCTGTCCGCGTGCTGATCGCGATTCGGCCGCCGTTCAAATTCGCCTCAAAGCTCACTCGCCCCCATTGAGAGTACATCCCCGAATCGAAGACCTCGCTCTCAATGGTTCCCTGCGGTTCCACTGCCTGATCGATCTCATATACTTTGCCGACGTTTCCGGTCGCTACGTATAGCCGGCCATTGGGCGCGGACTGGAATGCGGTCACCTGCGTGACGGGGACCGCAAGCAGCGCCGTGTAAACCGTGGGGGACTCGATGCGATAGATGTTCCCGCGATTGCCGGTGCCCAAAATCACATGGCCCGATGCATCCAACGCCAGCGCGTAGACAATGTCCTGTGCGCTGGTCCAAATGCGCCGCGGACTTCCGTTGCTGTCGATCTGGTAGACGTCGCTTCCCCCGCTCACGCCCACCGGAGCCGAACTGAGCGCCACGGGAGGAGCCGCGGCTTGCCGGGGAACCTGCACATTCCCCCCGATCGTGATGGTGAGCGGTGTAGGCGCCTGGGCTTGAACTGGCGGAGGCAGAGGCGCGGAAACGCTGGCCTGCCGCGTCCCCACACCGGCTGCGCAAATCGAACCGTCGCGTCCGATCGCCACAGCCGTCACTTCCTGCTTCGCCATTTGATACAACACGAAGCCTTCGCCCGCGGGCGAAATGCGCAGCACCAGCCCGCCCGGAGCCGTGCCCGCGATGACGTTGCCCATGTTATCCAGAGCCAACGATCGGACGTGAGTCTCCTCGGATCGAAAGAATACCCTCCCCTTTCCATCCGGCGTCACGCGATGAACTTCTCCGGGATCGCCCGTAGCCGCAAACAGGTTGTCCTGCCGGTCAAACACCAGCGCCCAAATGTACTTGGCCTTCGGATCGTAAAATAGTTCCGGCTTGCCGTTTCCGCTGACGCGATAGATCTTGCCATCGGGAGCCGTCGCGGCGTAAACGCGGTCCTTGGAATCCACCGCGAGCGCATGGATCTCGAGTCCGTCCAGTTCGGCGGCTACTTTAGCCTTGCCATCTGTTCCGATGCGGTAGAGTTTGGCGCCGGTTCCTCCCGCCGTATAGAGGTCTCCTTTGGAGTCGCGCGCCAGGGTCCACAGATACATCGCGGAGGAGTCGTAGTATTCGCTCCAGCGCGGCGCCAGCGAGATCACGCCGTCGCTGCGCAGAGAGAGATTCTTGATTACGCCCTTCTGAAAGCTGGCGTAGTCGCCCTCCGACCAGGTGCGTGTTTGACCCGCGAACAAGACGGCGGCGAGCGCGCACAAAAGCAGCGCGCGATATGAGACTTGACAGAATTTCATCATTCCTGATTCCGGACCGCTTGCTGACGCGCGCGGCTCAAAAACACCCGCACGTCTCCGCGTACATTTACCGAGCCGCGACCATAAGGGAGCGGTGCCCCATTGGCCTTTTTCCGCATCCTGCTAGTTCACGTGAATCCGCAGCGAGTAGCTGCCGGTCACCACGTAATCGAACGGCAGAGTCATCTGCTCGGTCGCGGTTTCGGCCGAGGTTACAATGCTGCGGTTCGCGGCACGCCCTGCCTGCATCACATTCAACACCGACGATGGCAGGCTCGGCAGCGTCTTGTCGTCCAGGTACGCCGTGGGGCTGGCCTGCAGCAGGGAGACGTACAGTTTGTTATTGCTGCGCTCCTGATTGATCAGCGAAACAGTGTCCCGAAGATCCAGGAATCGATTGGCGGCGCCCGCCAGGTTCTGCACGCGGTTCACCGTGTCTGCGTCGCTCAAAAGAATGCGGTGATCGCCGCGCTCGATACCTTCCGGAATCCGAATTTTGAATTCGCGCTGGATGGTCTCACCGCGGTAGGGTCTCAGGAACACCTTGACCGGCACTTCGTCGCCCGGCCGCAGATCCGGACTGCCCACCCAGGCATTCTCGATGGCTGCAATGCGCCGTTCCGGGAGCAGATCCACCGTGACGCTCACCCGCTTGACGTCGGGCGTCTTCACGTTATTCAGATAAAGCTTGCTGAACTTGTCGCCCCACCAACTGGCCAGCATCATCGGGGCCGGGACCGGCAGCTCGCCGGAGGTCTGCATAGTCGAGAGCGAAAGGTTCGTCTGCCCATTCATCTCCACCTGGCCTGACAGTCGATACGTGGCTTCGTCGGCGAACTCGTTCAACTCCGACAGGCTGTCGGCCAGTGTAAGCATCATCAGATTGGGAGTCCACTTCTGCTGCACAAAGACGTTGAAGTGGAAGTTCTTCTCGCGCAAAACACTGGCATCGTCCTTCAGCGCGCGGACCTTCACGCTCACCGGAATCATTTTCGACTCCGCACCCAGCATTCCCATGATCCCGCTATGCCTGTCCTGGTGCAGCGCGCCTACGATCTCCGTGGCGTTCGCCATTTTGTTGGGCTGATATTGCGACGCCAGCGTCATGAGCACTTCGCCCTTGCTCATCGGCATATCGATCGGGCCGAGATTGAAGAACGGATGTCCGAACGCCAGCACTCGTTTTCCATCGTTGTAAGTAACGGTACCGAGCCCGGTGACGCTCTTGTCGCCATCCACCAGCACGCCGGCCACGGCCTCGCCCGGACTCAGCGAATGTTCCCAGCCCGCGGCGGGCTTATTAGTGTGAATGCCGCTGCCCGCGCCACCGCTCTGTACAGCGGTGATCCCCTGTTGTTGGAGGAACGGGCCGTACTCCCGCAGCGTACTTTCATGAAAGCCGGAAAATGTGACCGGCGCCTCGATCGGAACCATCATCGGATTCTGTTGCAGCAAGCCGGGCGAAACCCCCGCCGCCACCAGTTGGCCGAGAAGCCCGTTGGGCGCGTCTTGGCTGGCTTCGGCCACGAGTTTGGCCGGCGCCTTGGCATCCAGCGGCCGCGACTGGTCGAGGTCGTTGATTTCCAGCATCTCCTCGATAGGCGTGATGCCGCAAATGGCATCCGGGGAGAAGACGCTGAGACGCAGCGCAATGGCTCCCACCAGCTTTCCATCGATATATACGGGGCTGCCGCTCATACCGCCCGCTACGTTGGTGCGGACCGCTTTGCCCCCCATCTTGCCGATAATGATGTCCTGGTTCGGACCCCACTGGTTTTTCCAGCGGCCGACGATTTCCACCGGAATCGGCTCGGCCTCAGTCCCCTGCAAGACCGTCCACGCAGTCGCCTTCAAACCGGGCTTGATGTCACTCAAATGAAAAATCTCGACTTTTCCGGCTTTAGGTCTTGCGGGGGGCGCATCCACACCAGCGAGCGGGAGCGCTGCAGCCGCGATGCCGATCAGAATCGCGGCAGTTCGCATGTTCATCGGGTTGACAGCTCCAGTTAGTCCTATTGTACACCGTGCCCGGTCACCGGCCTTTTCGATAATTTTTCCGAATGGCGTGAATCATTTGCAGCGTTTTCCCGCATTCCCGCCGGCGTCCGGGCCGCTACCATGCGGTGTGGAACGGATTACAAAAGCGGATCATGCATGCGCGGTAGCGGCCGCGGCGGCGCACGATTTTAACAACGAGCTGACTGTCATCCTCAGCACGGTGTCGGCCTCCATCCAGGCGCTGGAACCCGGACATCCGGCCCGGCCGCACCTGTTCGATTTGCAGCGCGCGGCGCAACGGTGTGCGCGCAAAAGCTCCGGCCTGCTGCGCTTCGGTGTCCAACGGCGGAATCACCCCGTGGGCGCCTCGCTCGACAGTCTGCTTACCGATTAATTCCCTGCGCTACCGTAGAGGTAGGTGCGGATCCTCGGCATCGAATCGTCCTGCGATGAAACAGCGGCTGCCGTGGTGGAGGATGGCGAAATTGTCCTTTCCTCTGTCGTCGCTTCGCAGATGACGACCCATGGAAAATATGGCGGAGTAGTGCCCGAGCTCGCCTCGCGGGAACATCTGCGCGCCATCGTGCCGGTGGTTCGCGAAGCGCTCGCGCAATCGGGTTCAGGCTGGAACGATCTGGCAGCCGTTGCCGCTACGGTTGGCCCCGGGCTGGTCGGCTCGCTGCTGGTTGGGTTGACCTACGCCAAATCATTGTGCTTTGCGCGCGGGCTACCGCTGATCGCCGTGAACCATATCGAGGGGCACATCCACGCCGTCATTCTGGAGGCAAAACGGGACGGGACTCCCGTCGAGTTTCCTGCTCTCGCGCTGGTAGTGAGCGGCGGCCACACCCACCTGTTCGAAGTGCAGGAAGGCTTCCGCTATGGCCTGCTGGGCAAAACACGAGACGATGCCGCCGGCGAAGCCTTCGATAAAGTGGCCAAGCTGCTTGGCTTCAGCTATCCGGGTGGGCCGATCATTGACTCTCTGGCGCCTTACGGCAATCCTCAAGCGGTGCGATTCACCTTCGCCAAAATGAAGGGCAACGCGCTGGATTTCAGCTTCAGCGGCCTTAAGACCGCCGTCCTGCGTTGGGTCGAAGAGCGCAATATGGAAAGTGAAATCGCCGCCCGCCGCGCGCTGCTGCGCAGCCGGCCCAGCCCTTCGGCGGAGGATTGGCTGGCGGTCACGCCCCCTCACACGCTCGACTTATTGGCTTCGTTCCAGCAAGCCGTCATTACGGAACTGCTGCGCCGCGCCGCGGCTTCCGCCGAGCGCATGGAAGCCCGCTCGCTGATCGTTTCCGGCGGAGTCGCCTGCAACACAGGGCTGCGCGAGGCGGCGCGCACCGCCGGATTCCTCTGCCCGGTTCACTTCCCTTCGCCGGCCCTCTCCACCGACAATGCCGCCATGATCGCCGCCGCGGCATTCCCCAAACTCGCGCGCGGCGAGTTTGCGAGTCTCGATATTGCCGCGCAGGCCAATCTCACGCTGGCGTAACGCCCGGATAGTATAAGTAATGAAGCCAGTGGACGCGCCTCAGCCCGAAATCACGCAGTTGCTCCGCCATATTCAGGATGGCGATCGCACCGCCGAAGCGAAGCTGGTTCCGATTCTTTATCAGGAACTGCATCGCCTGGCGGCGAGCTATATGCGGCGGGAGCGCTCCGATCATACCTTGCAGCCCACGGCGCTGGTCAATGAGGCCTATCTCAAGTTAGTCCGCATTCCGGACATCAATTGGGAAAGCCGCGGCCATTTCTTCGCCGTGGCCTCACAGATTATGCGCCAGATTCTTGTGGATCATGCGCGCGCCCATCTCGCCGCCAAGCGCGGAGGCAGCGCCGCCAAAGTCTCGATTGACGACCTGCAAATCTACTCGCCCGAGAAATCCGCGGAACTGGTTGCCCTGGATGAAGCCCTCCAACGCCTGGCGCAGAAGGATCCGCGCATGTGCAAAGTCGTGGAACTGCGGTTCTTCGCCGGCCTTACTTTCGAGCAAATCGGCAATGTTCTGAAGGTCTCCGACAAGACGGCCATGCGCGACTGGCAGGTAGCACGCGCCTGGTTGCACGCGGAAGTCAGTAAGTGAGCTATCGAAAATTCTCGACCAGCATCAAGCCCGTTTCGAACCGGTCGAGTTGCGAATAGGATAGCGTGCGGCCGTCGGGCGCCACCTGGACGCCGCTTAGAATCGTCTTCGCCGTGGCGTAGATCTTCTGAAGTTTCCTTGCCGCCAGCCCGAAATAAAGGATCTCGGCGCCCTCCTGCGGCAGCTCGTGATTCACAATGCAATAGACGCCGTTGCTGCTAATGGCGAAATCCGCCATCAGTTGTCCGCCGAGCACCGGTTCTTCCGCGCCGCCGGCCAGCCGCAGCCTCCAAAGATCCGCCGGCGGTCTACGGAAGTAAAGATACAGCCCATCGGGCGAAATTCGCGGCATAGAGCCGCCCCTGCGCGTTATCTGCTGCGGCTCGCCGCCGTCGGCGCGCATCCTCCAGATCTCCGCGCGGCCCGAGCGGTCATCGCCGAAGTAGATCCATTTCCCATCGGTTGACCACTCCGGGTTCGTCGGCGCCGCCGCGAGTGAGCGCAGACGACGTGGCGAGCCGCCATCCGCGCCGATCGTGTAGAAGTGCGTTTCGCCATCGAGGTTCGCCAGGTAGAGAATCTTCTTGCCATCGGGCGACCAGCGGGGCTCGCTGAGAATCCGCCCTTCGGCTGTGAGCGCCGGCTGTGTCTGAGATCCATCCCGTGCGGCCGTCCAGATTTCGAGCGGTCTCCGGCGATTCGTCAAGAAAGCAACACGCAGGCCGCCTGGTTGATCGTCCAAGGCAAACTGCTGGAGATTGTTACGGCTGGCAGGCGTCGCAGTTCCCGCGACCATCCCCGAAGCCGTGAGCGGCAGCTCCCACGCGCTGGTCTCCCACTCCGGTTTCATGTACACCAGCCGCTCTTTGCGGCGATTGCTGAGGGGCCATAATCCGGAACCATCGCGCGTCTGGAGGGGACGCGCGTTCCCGCCTCCCGATGAGTTCAATTCCATGCGCCAGATGCCGGTTGGGTAAAGACCGCCGCTGGCGAACAGGAACCCGTTGCTACCCGCAATCCATGAGGGCGAGCGCGGTTCCGGAATGCTGCTTTGGACCGGCTGCGGCAGGCCTTCGGCCTGCATGTCCGGAGTGCAGTTCAGGCGCAATATGTGGCTCTCGCTCGTACCCTCGTACCGCGTAAACAGAATCGATCTTCCATCCGAAGAAACGGACGGCTCCAGATCGCGCGCAGACTCGCCCGCCTCGGTGAGACGGTGCTTCTGACCACTGTCAACGGAAACGGCAAACAGACCCGGCCGGCCACCGCCGCCCATGGGCACCAAAAGGAATCTGGCGTCGGGACTCCAGGCAACATGAGACCCGCTGCCGAAAGCGCCATCGATATCCGCAATCTTACGTTCCGGCCCCCCGAAGGTGGAGACGGCGATCAGCGCCGCATGGGCGGGCCCGAGCAAACGCAGGAAGGCCACCTGCGTGCCGTCCGGAGAAATGGCAGGGCCGAGATCGGGCGCTGGGTCCTGCGTCAGCCGCCGTGGATCGCCGGAGCCAATCGACTTCAAATAGATATCGAAGTTCGTTTCCGGACTCTGGTTCCAGGCGAAAGCGATCTGCGTCCCGTCTGATGAAAATGCCGGATCGACCTGAAGTCCCCGAACTGGGGTCAGCGCAACTTCCTGTGAAGGCCGCCCACCGGCGCCCCACTGCAGCCATGCGCCTGCAGCCGCCAGCAAAACCGCAATGCTCAGTGTTGCCCAGATAACGTAGCGTCGCCGCGGCGGCCGGATCTGTTGGGTCAGCGTCCTTTTGGCCAATAGCCCGCTGTCGTATCGCTGGCGCAATTCCTCCAGAGCCACCTTCAGATCTTCGGCGAATGGGAAGCGCTCGGCCGGCTCTTTGCGAAAGCACCGCTCCAAAATAGCATCCAGCTCCGGCGGCACATCGCGCACGAAATTGCGCAGCGGTTCCGGCTCGCGCGTCAGAATGGCGGCCATGATGGCGACGGGAGAATCCCCTTGAAACGGGCGTCTTCCCGAGATCATTTCATAGAGCACCGTGGCGAACGAAAAGATGTCAGACCGCGAATCCACGCTCTTCCCTTCGGCTTGCTCGGGGGACATGTAGGATGCAGTCCCGAAGACGGCGCCCTCGTCGGTCGTCGAGAAAGACGCAACGGTTAGAACCTCGGGACTGTCCTGCAGCGGAGAACGCTTCTTCGCCAGCCCGAAGTCCAGCACCTTGACCCAGCCATCGTGCCGGACCATGATGTTCGACGGTTTCAGATCGAGGTGAACGATGCCCGCAGCGTGCGCCGCGGAAAGCGCTCCGGCTACCTGCACGGCATAATGCCATACCTCGTCCAGCGGAAGTCGTCGCTTCGCCAGGATCTTGTCCAGGGTCTCCCCTTCCACGAACTCCATTGCGATGAAATTCATGCCCTCGGCAACCCCTGTTTCATGGATGGTGACGATGTTGGGGTGGTTGAGAGCCGACGTCGCCTTCGCCTCTTTCATCAACTTTCGCTGCAGTGCGGGATCGCCCGTCACCTCGCTGGGGACTATCTTGAGCGCGACGCGCCGTTTCAGATGCAGATCGCGCGCTTGGTACACCACTCCCATGCCGCCTTCGCCTAGCCGCTCGACGATTTCATAATGGGAAACTGTGCGGCCGATCATCTCAGTGGGAAAAGCCGCCGCGGTGCCCGCCGGCTGCGTCAGGGCGATGGCTGGCTGCGCCAGAAAATCACCAGCCGCTGCGTGCTCTGCTAACAGGCGTTCTACTTCTTCACGCACCGCCGTGTCACTGCCGCATGCATTCGCAAGGAAGGCCGCGCGCGTTTCCGGCGGCCGGTCCACCACCGAGGCGAAGAGCTCCTTCACGCGCTCCCACTCTTCGGAAGTAAGACCCGATGACACAGTGTCTCTAACAGTTCAGGTGATGCCTGTTTCCGCTGCGTTTCGCGCTACAGCGCCTAGTGTATACTCTCCTTAACGTGAATCAGAGGTTAGCGCGTCTTTTTCTTTTGGGGTTCCTGGTCTGTTCTGTTCCCGCATCGGCTCAAGTCGCCGCGAGCATCTCCGGAAAAGTGGAGGATGCCACGGGCGGTCCCGTACGCGGCGCGACCGTAACCGTAAAAAACGCCGAGACGGGGGCCACGCGTTCCGTGGTCAGCGACGATATGGGCAACTACCACGCGCTTTCGCTGCCCGTGGGACAACATGAAGTCCGCGCGGAAATGAACGGTTTCAAGGCCGCACTGCGCACCGGGATCAATCTGACTGTGGGCCAGCAAGCAGTCGTCAACCTGCGGCTTGAGGTGGGTGAGCTGGTCCAGCAGGTTACCGTCTCCGCGGACGCGCCCGTCGTCAATACGACTACCGCCTCCATCTCGGGGCTGGTGGACGAGCGCGAGGTGAAGGATCTGCCGCTCAATGGCCGCAGCTTCGATAACCTGATCACGTTGAACCCCGGCGCCGTCAACTACGCGCTGAAAAGCCCGCAAACCAGCACCAGCAACGGGAATACTTTTGCCGTAGCCGGCCGCCGCACTTATGAAAACGTTTTCCTGATGAACGGCGTGGAGTACACCGGAGCCAGTCAACTGGCGGTAACGCCGGGAGGCGTGAGCGGGCAACTGCTGGGCATCGACGCCGTTCGGGAATTCAACGTCCTCACCGACACCTACTCCGCCGAGTATGGAAAGCGCGCGGGCGGCCAGGTCACCGTTGTGACGCAATCCGGCAGCAACGCGCTACACGGCGCCGTCTTCGAGTTTTTGCGAAACAGCGCGCTCGATGCGCGCAATTTCTTCGATCAGGCGTCGGTGCCTCCGTTTCGGAGGAACCAGTTCGGGGCGTCGCTGGGCGGCCCTCTCAAAAAGGACCGCCTCTTCCTGTTCGGCAATTACGAAGGGTTTCGCCAGGTGCTGGCAGTCAGCAACGTCAGCGTAGTGCCGGACCAGAACGCGCGCCGCGGTATTTTGCCCACGCCTGTTTCCAATCCCAATCCGGCGATGCTGAAATACATGCAATTCTGGCCGGCGGCGAATGGCCCGCAATTGCTGGCGAATGGGCAGCAAACCGGAACGGCGCTTTCCTATAACAATCCCCGCCAGACGATCCGGGAAGATTTCGGCACACTGCGCAGCGACTTGACCTTGGGAAAACGCGATACCCTGTCGGGCGCTTTCACCATCGACGATGGCGACAGCCTGATCCCTCTGGCCGATCCGCTATTCGGCTCCACGGTCCTTTTGCGCAACCAGGTGGTAAGCGCCACGGAAACCCATATCTTTTCGCCGCAGTTCCTGAACACATTCACCGTGGGATTCTCGCGCGCGGCGTTTAACTACAATTCATTTCCGCTCGCCTCGTTTCCCGCCGACACCTCGTTCGTCGCCGGCGGCGGTCCAGGCGGAAGCGTGATCGGCGGCGGCGCCACCACCACCGGAGTGGCGGCCATTACGTCGGCCGGCCCCAACAATGCGGCGAACGTGTGGAATCGCAGAAACCTGTTCACTTATACGGATGGCTTGCAGATCACCAAGGGAATCCACCAGTTGAGCGCGGGCGTATGGTTCCAACGGCTACGCGACAACGAGAACTCGGCTTCGCGCCGGCTGGGCCAGGCCAGCTTTGCCAGCCTGACGACGTTTCTCCAAGGAACCGTGACCAGCTTTCAGGTCGTGCCCTCTCCCAACGAGCTGGGCTGGCGAAGCTGGTATGGCGCGTGGTATTTCGAGGATGCCATCAAGTGGCGCCGCAATGTGACGTTGCAGCTTGGGTTGCGGCACGAATTCTCAAACGGTTGGAACGAGGTGTCGGGCAGGGCCGCGAATTACGTCACCGATGCACAGGGCCTTCTTGTGACTGCGCCGCGCGTGGGGGATTCAACCTTTACGCGGAATAACGCGACGCACCTGTTCGGTCCCCGCGCCGCCTTGGCCTGGGACGTGTTCGGGAACGGTAAGACTGCTGTTCGTATTGGATACGGGATGTATTATTCGCTGATCGACGATCTCAGCTTTCTGCTGAACTCGATCCCTCCTTACAATGGGTCCATCTCATTAACTGGTTCTCTGCCGGCGCTGGTGCCGATCGCTCCCGGCACACCCGCCGCGCCTTCCTGCGGCCCCGGAGTTCCCACGCCGTGCACCACTTACGCTCCCCAGGGAGTCCAGGCGGACGCCAAGACACCCACGGTTCAGGAATGGAAACTCACCGTCGAACAGCAACTGGACCGGAACACCGCCCTCCGAGTGGCCTATGCCGGATCGTTCGGCTATCACGGATTCGTAAGCGTCGATCCCAACACCGTTCCCACGCAGATCTGCTCCACGACAGCGGGCTGCGCAAGCGGAGGCACCGGTGCCACGCGGGGCAGTGTGACTCAGGGAGCCGAGTACATCCCGGTGGTCTCGGGGCGGCCGAATCCCTATTTAGGCGCGGGGTTCTTCTGGTATACCGAGGGGAACACCAGTTACCACGCACTCCAGTTGGACGTGAGCCGGCGGCTCGCGGCGGGCTTCCAGTTCCGCGCCAACTATACGTGGTCGAAGAATCTCGATATCAACTCGGGGCTCACGGGCGCTCAGGCAAACAACCAGGCGCAGATGGTGATGAACCGCAACGATCTCCACCGCGATTGGGGCCCTTCCGCTTTGGATGTCACGCACCAGTCCAGCCTCTCGGCCAGTTACGAATTACCCGTCGGCCGCGGCAAACGCTGGCTGCACAGCGCCGGCAAGGTCGAGGAGAAGCTGCTCGGCGGATGGCAGCTCAACGGAATCGGCACACTCATGAGTGGATTCCCATTCACACCGCAGATCGGGGCGAACCGGTCCGGCGACGGAGATACGCGGAACCCCGACCGTCCCTCTTTGAACCCTGCCTTCTCGGGACCGGTTCTGCTCCGCAAGCCCACGCAATGGTTCAACCCCAACGCATTTGTTTTGCCCGCCGCCGGAACATTCGGAGACCTCGGCCGTGGCGTGCTGCGCGGCCCGGGCCTTGCGGATGTGGATCTGTCGGTCTTTAAGAAAACCGCGATCTCCGAGAGAACCAGCCTTCAGTTCCGGGCGGAGTTCTTCAACATTCTCAATCACGCCAATTTCGGCACGCCCAATGCCGTAGTCTTTTCCGGCACTGCGTACAGTGGTTCGGCGGGATTGATTACGACGACGGCAACGGCTTCGCGGCAGATCCAGTTCGGCCTGAAGCTCGCCTTTTAGGCGCGCCTCACTTTTTCACGCGCATCGTCACGCGTATGCTGGTGCTGCCGCCCGATCCGCCTTCCACGATCACATTAACGGTCTGGCCGCGGGCATCGTCTTCGGCGACGATCATTCCGCCATCGGCTGTATTGGTCGTCAGCGATAGCTTCATGCCGGCATCTTCCAGTTTGTTGTGATAGAACGACATCACCTTGCGGCCGGAATCCGGCGTGCTAAAGGTGTATTGGTAGGCACTTCCCGTTCCGCCGCCGCCATCGCCCGTAACTGAAAAGTTGCCCTCTAGTTTGGCGCCGGGGTAGACGGGGATATCGGCGGCAATCTTGCCGGCAGGCCCGTTAATTTCCATGTGCGCCTGCTTTCCATCACCGTCTTCGGCATCGAACTTGAAATTACCGTGCCGGGCCTCGTCGAAGGTCATGGTGACTACCTTGCCCGTCTTCTTGTCCCGCACAGTGATCGTACCGGCTCCATCGTCGGTCGTGACCACATCCACATCCGGGTGGGCGGCCGCAATCAACTTGGTTATGGCCAGGCCCGGATTCGTGCGCATCAGGTCGGCGTCCACCCCGGCCTCCCGAGCCTTATGGACCAGTAACACGCCACCGGCGAAAACGATGATTCCACCGATTACGAACAGCCCGAGGAGCGCGACCAGAATCCAAACAAAGGGGCTGGTTCTGCGGCGCGCCGGAGCGCTGCCCGCGGCTCCCCCGGCGGGTTTGCCGCATTGGGGGCAGTAGGCGCCGGTCACATTGGCGCCGCAACTCGTACAAAAAGCCATAAGATCACTCGATTACTTTCTTCTTCCGGAACCAGTCCACTAGCAGGTCTCGCAACAGGCCTCCTTCGCCGGTAAAGGTGAGGCCCGTGGTCTGGAGTTCTTCAGCGGCGCTTTGATTCGCCGCGGTGAAATCGGTTACCGCGAGTGTGTACTCGCGCTCGGGACTGATGTCGCGGCCGCCAACCACGATCAGCGGCAGGTCTCGGCCTTTGAATTTCCCGAAGACCACCGCGTTATCGAACGGCATCACATTCCAGATGTGCCGCACCAGCAGTTGCCCCTGAGGGAGACTGTCCCGCACGCCGCCGGCGTTGATAAACGCGAAATTGGCTCCTGTTTCTTCGCGCATAGCCTGTTCGATAAGCCGCTTAACTTCCGGCTTGCTGAATTGCCGCTTGGAGATGGCCAGCGGTTGATCCACGCGCTTGGCGACCTCATCCTCCCAGTGTTTCACCTGTGCCGCCACATCGGCCGCAGGTTCCAGGCGGCTGCCATCTACCGCAATGCGCTTCCACGTCCAGCGGACCGGTGCTTTTCTATCGGTATCCACTTGCAAATCGAGCCGCCCGAGTTCTTCTCCATACCCCTTCACGCGCACCAGGATGCGGCTTTCGTGTGTCTGCTCCTTCTTCAGCCCGCTATGAATATGGCCACTGACCACAACCGATATCTCGGGCGCCGAATTCAGGAACTCCTGTTCCTCTTCACCGGTGATATGCGCCAGCAGCACAATCAAGTCGCTTTGGCCGCGCAACTCGGCGGCATATCGGCGCACGGTGGCGACAACCGGGTTTGTGTGCCATTGCCCGAGGAGCTTCGGGGTACTGAGATTGTGCAAGTCGTCGGTCATGGCGCCGATAACTCCCACACGCAGCCCATTGACGTTCAGAATCACGTAGGGTTTGGGCGTAAACAGCTTCCCGTCCTGGCCCACGATATTGGCGGACACAATGGGGTAGTTGGCGGTCTGAATGAATTTTCGCGTTTGCAGCCAGCCGTAGTCGAAATCGTGGTTGCCGAGCGTGGCGGCATCATAGTGAAACAGGTCGGCGATCTCGAAGACTGGCAGGCCATGGAAAATCGTAGACACCGGGCTCCCCTGCACCATGTCGCCGGCATTGAGCAGAATGCACGTGGTACAGCCGGCGCGTTCGTGCCGGATCGCCGCGGCCAGCGCCGCAAAACCGCCCTGGTGGTTATCGAGAGGAGAAAGCCGGGCGTGCAAATCGTTCGTATGCAGGATGGTAAGCGCGCGGATTTCGGCGTCCAGCGGCGCGCAAACCAATAACCCCACCGCCATCCAGCGCCAGGACCATTTGCTCATATGACTCAATTGTATCGTGCGATTATGGAGTTTCCGATGTCATCGCCGGCTCAAGACCAATGGCTGGCCGCAGCACGCGCGGCGATCGAGATCGAATCGCAATCACTCGCCAGCGCAGCTTCGCGCTTGAACGGTGAACTGGTTCGCGCCGTGGAACTCATCCTGGCGCATCCGGGCAAGGTGGTGGTCACGGGCATTGGCAAATCCGGCCATATCGCGCGGAAGGTGGTCGCTACTCTTTGCAGCACCGGGACCTCCGCGGTTTTCCTGCATCCGGCCGAGGCCGTCCACGGCGATCTGGGCATATATACGCCGGGCGATCCCACAGTGTTGATTTCCAAGCACGGCAGTTCGGCGGAATTGCTGGCACTGGTTCCGCTGCTACGTGATTTCCATTCGCCTTTGATTGGGATTCTGGGCAACCTGGCGGCGCCGCTGGCCGGGAAATTGGATGTGCTGCTGGACGCTTCGGTAGAGCGCGAAGCCGACCCCAACAACCTGGCGCCGACAGCCAGTGCCGTGACGGCCCTGGCTTTGGGACACGCGCTGGCAATCGCTCTGATGTGCGCCCGCAACTTTACCCCGGAGGAATTCGGCCGGTTTCACCCCGGCGGCCAATTGGGGCGCAACCTGCGGCTGACCGTGCGGGAAGTGATGCACCCTTGCGAACAGATTGCCGTGGTGGGGCCGGAAGCCTCGCTGAAGGAAGTGATTATCGCTATGACAGACCGGCCCTGGGGGGCGGCGTGCGTGGCGCTTCCCGACGGCAGACTGGCCGGCCTGGTGACGGATGGAGACCTCCGCCGCGCACTGACGACGCACGACGATATCCGCCGCCTTGACGCGCGCGATGTGATGACCGCCTCACCGGTATCCATCGCACCGGATGCGACTCTGGCTCAGGCATTGGAGGCGATGGAGCGCCGCCCGTCGCAAATCTC
>PSRJ01000286.1 GCA_003175985.1 Terriglobia bacterium | reverse complement strand
GCGGCTCCCAGCAGATGGCACGAAGCCGCGCAGGCTAATCCGACCGGACCGGCGCCCGCCACGTAAACCACCGACCCAGTGGTCACGCCGGCCGTGTAGGCTCCGTGGTAGCCGGTGGGGAAGATGTCGGAAAGCATAGTGAGATCTTTGATCTTCGCCAGAGCCTTTTCCTTGTTCGGGAACTTGGTCAGATTGAAATCGGCATAGGGGACCAGAACATATTCGGCCTGGCCGCCGACCCAGCCGCCCATATCCACATAGCCGTACGCGGCGCCGGGACGCGCGGGATTCACGGTAAGGCAGATTCCCGTCTTCCCCTCGCGGCAATTGCGGCAGCGGCCACAAGCGATATTGAACGGTACGGTGACGATGTCACCGACTTCCAGCCTCTCGACGTCGTTGCCTTTTTCAATCACCTCACCGGTGATCTCATGACCCAGGATCAGCCCCTTCGGAGCCGTGGTCCGGCCTCGAACCATGTGCTGGTCCGAGCCGCAAATATTGGTGCTGACGATCTTCAGGATTACGCCATGAGGAGCGTCCTTCCCTCCAAAAGGATCCGACTCGCTCTTTGGCATCCTAAGCTTGGGGTAAGGAATCGATTGAACCTCAACCTTACCGGGCTCGATGTATGCAACTCCACGATTGCTTGCCATTTTGGTCTCCTATTTCTACTCTCTCGTCAAGACTAAAACGCCGCGGCGCCTGCTTCGGCGACAGCGTGATCCTGGTCGCCAGAACCGCCGCTCACGCCGATCGCGCCAACGACTTTTCCATCGCGCTTCAAAGGAATACCACCGGCGAAAATCATGATCTTGCCGTTGTTGGATGTATGAATTCCAAAAAACTGCCCGCCCGATTGCGAATGCGTAGCCAGATCTTTGGTGGCAATATCGAATGCGCGTGAGGTATAAGCTTTCTTGATGGAGATGTCTACGCTGCCCAGCCAGGCTCCGTCCATGCGGACATGAGATACGAGGTTGCCGCCTTCATCCGCTACGGCGATGTTCATCGGTTGGCCGATCTCTTTGGCTTTCTTCTCGGCTGCCGCGATCACTCTGCGTGCGTCTTCTAAACGAACCATATTGACACCGCTCCTTTAGAATCGATTTTGGGATTTCCCTTTCGGCCCGACGGCCTCAGGCATTATACACCGATCAGCGCAGGGTACGTACAGCGAAGCGGGCTCGTAACTATTTCGATTCCGCCGTGCTCTGTGCAGACGCAGGGGTATCCCCGGAAAGGGGCAGCAGGGCCAGCCTGGCATCGGCCGGAACGCCGCGGATTACCGTATTCGCCGGAAGCTCCAGCGGCGTGCGGAGCAGGAAAAGATGGGCGAAGCGCGGCTTGTAATCCTGCAGCCAGATTAGCGGCTCCACACTTCCATCGGGAAACTCGGCGATGACCTGCAGTGAGGCTTTCTCGGGCACCGAAACCGGCAGCAGGCCATCCACAATGAAGGCACGATCCAGCTTCCAATCGCCGCTGATCTCGAGAGCGCCGTGAGGGCGCGCCGCGGGTAAAGGTTCCGCCGCGGGCGTCGCAGGGGGCAAGTCAGCCGGTTCGCCTTCCGGCGCGCCGCCGCTGGCCCAGCTCTCGATGACTTCGATCTGTTCCGGTGTGAGCGCCTGGTCGTTGCGGAAATCCCCGAAGCCTTTGATGGCGCCCCAGGGCGGCATGGTACGGGCCAGCACTTCTTCCTTGATCGCCTCCGCCCAGGGGCGCGCCTCGGAATACGTCTTCAGCGAAAAGGCCAAGCCGCCTTCGCGATGGCAGGAAAGGCAGCGGGCCTGAAAGATACGGGCAATTTCACGATCGAACGTGATGGATGTCGTGATCACGTCGTGGGCTGGAGCAATGCCGGTTAAGATTCCCAGGATCGCAAGGCAGCGCTTCATATCCACGACTCTCTTGTCAAATGATATCAACTTCGGCCAGCACCCTACCAGGATGCAGAAACGGGCGACGGGGCACCGCTCCCTTACGGTCGCGGCTCAGTAAGAGCTAGCACTTTACCGCAGAGCAAAGACCACCAGCGCGTCCGATCCCGGCGGCACGGCGTCATCCAAAGCACTGAAACCGGCGGCGGCGATGGCTACGTACTGTTTACCGTCTTTCCCTTCATAGGTAATTGGTACGGCATGGGCGCTCATGTCGAGCTTTGCGCTCCATAGTTCCTTGCCGGTTCTGGAATCGAATGCGCGGAAACGCCGGTCGTTGGTCGCGCCGATGAAAACCAGGCCGCCGGCGGTGGCGATGGGACCACCCATATTATTGCGGCCGGTGTTCTTCTTGCCTTCCGGCAGATCGTCGGTAATGCCGAGCGGCACGGACCAGGCAAAGTCTCCGGTATTCGCATTGACCGCGATGAGCCTTCCCCACGGCGGTTTCTGGCACGGCCACGCGTGCTCGCCGCCGCGCGCAACGTTTCCCGAGCGTGGATCGCCCTCGGCCCACTGGAATCGGGACGTCGGGCCCAGAACGCTTTGGCGGTCATATGGGACGCGTGCTCCTTCGGCCTTCTTCTCGACCCAGCCGATACTGGCTTCATCCTGTGTGTTCACGAAGACGTAACCCAGCTTGGGGTCAGACGCTGTGCCTCCCCAGTTGGCGCCGCCGATCGAGCCGGGGTAGAGCACGGTGGAAGGTGACTTGCCACCGGGTTCGCGGTAGACGTAGGGCGTAAACGGACCATCGTTCCTGACGCCGCCGCTCCGTTCCACCAGGTCGCGGCAGAATTTGGCGTGCTCCTCATTGGTATCGGCGGCGGTCACCAGATCCTCCATCCGGAAAGTGTGGCGTGCGATTTCGGGCGGTTTCACCGGGATCGGCTGCGTCGGCGAGTTCTGCTCGCCGGGAACCTTGCTCGCGGGCATCGAACGCTCCTCAACACCGAACACCGGTTTGCCGGTAACGCGATCGAGGATATACATGTAGCCGCTTTTCGTGACCTGCGCCAGGACGGGCGTCTTCCGCCCGTTCACCGTCACGTCGAGCAGTCCGGGCGCGGGCGGCAGATCGTAGTCCCAGATGTCGTGATGCACGGCCTGGAAATACCAGAGGAGTTTTCCCGTGGCTGCGTCCAGCGCCACCACGGAGTTGGCAAACAGGTTATTCCCTTTGCGGTCGCCGCCCCAATAGTTGGTGTTGGGGCCGCCGAACACGGTGTAGAGAATGCCGCGCGCGGCATCGACGGTCAGCGAGAATCCCCAGTTGTTGACGCCCGAGCGGCCTTTCCAACTATCGCCCTCCCAGGTATCGTGACCGGCTTCGCCGGGCTGCGGCACGGAGTGAAACTCCCAAAGCCGCGCGCCAGTGCGCGCGTCGTAGGCACGCGTGTTGCCCGCGGGACCGGCGGCTGGGGCTTCCGGCGTATTGGCTCCGAGGAACAAGAAATTCTTGTAGACCACGGGCGCCGCGTCATACGGCACCGCTAATTCCACTTCGCCTTCCTTGCCGAAGCCCGGGTCAATTTTGCCGGTAGCGGCATTCAAAGCAACCATCATTCGGCCGGTAGTGAAGATGATGCGCGGCGGGTTGTCCTTGTCGCCGGGCCAGTAGGCTATGCCACGCCGCGAGGGCGCGCCGCTGGGCAATTGGTACCGCCACATTTCTTTGCCGCTTTCCGGCTCCAGCGCGACGACGTATTTGGCTGTGCCGAGATACATCACGCCGTTCATTACGATCGGCGTGAACTCGGAGCCGCCTGTGATGCCGGAAGCCGAACCGTCGAAGCCCAGCGGATAAGACCACGCGCGCGCCAGCCGGGCGACATTCTTCGTATTGATTTGGGCCAGGGGCGAGTAGCGCGTGCCCGCCAGATCGCGGTTATACATCGGCCACTGGGCGGCGTCCTTCTGCGCATGAAGGAACCCGGCTGCCGTTAATATGAGGACGCAACGGACGTGCATGGCTCCCTAGCCTATCGGAGGGCGAGGGAGGCCGTCAACGGAGGAAGGGCCACTGCTACTATTCGACACCATAAGCCTAGCGGGCATAATGCGCATAGTGGGTTCGAGGCCGGGAGCGCCGGAGGGCGGCTCAGCGGGCGAATGAAGAATCTTGAGAGTTTCCCTTGCCCTCCCGGCCGAGGTGCCGTATGCTTATTTCGGACATAAATATCCTGATCCGCTTGGTTGTCCTTCCAAGTCACTCCTCTCACGCGGCATCACGCGAGAAGAAGCACGGAATCTTCGAGGAGAAGTCAATGCCGAAAATCTCAAGTCATAGCGCATGGTTGAACCCCTGTGGCCGGAGCCTCCAACCGCCCATCCTCACGCTGTCCGGCAGGAATGCTCAGCAGCAAGTAACAGTGGCGGTCGCTACTGGACTGATTAACGGTGGAAAGTAGAGGTACAGCTATGATCCGTCCGATTGTTGTTTTAGGCCTTCTGACATCCGTGGCGCCGGGGGTACTGGCTCAGCCGAAGATCGTTGGCGTTGTGAACGCAGCTTCGTCGCAGGCCGGGCTTCCCTACGGAGGCGCATTGGCAACGGCATATGTGGCCGGATTATCCGGTCTGAAGCCGGGGACTTATACCGCGCCCCAGTCGCAAGCACTTCCGTATTTGCTGGGGGGTGTCGGAGTGCTAGTAAACGGCAGGTTCGCTCCCGTACTTGCCGTGGCTATCCCCTCGGACGCTTCTGCGAATGTGCAAGTCAACTTTCAGGTTCCATCGGAACGTAATGCCGCGATACCCGGAAGCAGCACCTTCGTCGGGAGCGCATTGTCGGTTACGAGCACCATCAGCAGCGCAGACATGATCGGTCTGCCAGCCGAACCTAGCTGGGGTGGCTTCTTCTCGGACGCCAACGGATATGCCGCCGCATTGCATGCATCCGATTCGTCTCCGGTAACTGTACAGAACCCCGCGCGTCCCGGCGAGACGATTATCGCCTACGCGGACGATTTCTTCATCACTTGGCCGCCCCCACCGATCGGCATCGCGGTGCCGGGGGGAGTTCAGTTTCAGATACTCAGCGAATCTCAACGCTACCTCTACCTGCAGGAGTATCCCAAACCCACAGCGTGTGGTTTTCCAGAGAATCCGCTCACGTGCACAAACTCAGTGACTAGCACCCCCGCTCTCCAGATCTCGTTTAAAGGGTTAGCGGCAGGTAAGGTCGGCGTTGAGGAAATCGACTTTGTGGTTCCCGCGAACCAGCAGGCCGGAACTCGGGCGCTCTTTTTCAATTCTGGTTCCTGTCCCGATGGCAGCGGTCTGCCGGGTACGTGTGGAGCGCAGAGGGCGGGCTCCAGCCCCTATGTGCTGCTGCCGGTTGGCGGATCACCTGTAACCGCTGGACTGGTAGAGTCCTTTGCCTTGAGATAATGCAGCTGGAATAAGCCGAGCTTACATTGCCAGTCGCTGTTCCTCACAGCGTCTGTCGATTTCGTGCGTGAGGCGATCAAATGCGCACACGAAGTGGAGACGAGTGGAGTGCCAAGGGCATGATCTCGGCGAGTCTGGCTAAAGGAGGCGGGCGTAGGTTTCTGGGAAACTCGGGGAAACTCGGGACAGACTGGCCGTTCACTCGCCGGGCAGGCCTTAGGAGAATACCATTGTGATTTGGGCCGAATCGTGTTTTGGCCGCCACCCTTCCGTGGGGCGAGCGAACGGGCGTTGCGGCGCTGGGTGACGTAATGAGACACTTCCATCGCGATAACGCGCGAGAAACGGGCCACAATGGGATAGTGTCACGGACAGGCGATGGTTCTCTTAAACGTTCCGTCTGTCCCCGAGTTGTTCGTCCCCGAGTTGTTCGAGTTGTTCGTCGGAGGGCGGCTCAGCGGGCGAAGTTGAAGACGGCCTTGCCCGCAGCAGTGCGGGGGCCGGTGGATTTTTTCGCGTTCCGCCTGTCCCCGAGTTGTTGTCATGGCAGGCTGAATGCCTGCCCCACCACCGTTCGCAAACTGTTGATTTTTGGCGGTGGCGCAGTCCGTTTCGCCTGCGAATCGGCGGATCAGAGTCGTTTTTCCGCAACCTGATAGATATCAACGGACTCGACGGCTACTCCAGCACGTGGATATTCCGCGCGGCGCACATCTCTTTCAGAATCTTCGGCCAGACCGTCACGCTGACTTCGCCCAGGTGCGCCTTGCGGAGCAGGAGCATCAGGGTGCGAGACTGGCCGATGCCGCCGCCGATGCTGAGGGGGATCTCGTCGTTGACGATCGCCTGGTGGTAGGGGTATTTCAAGAAGTCGAGCTGGCCGGTGATTTCGAGCTGCTTGCGCAGAGTCTCTTTATTGACGCGGATGCCCATTGACGATAATTCGTGGCGGCGTTTCGTCACCGGGTTCCACACCAGGATGTCGCCGTTCAGGCCGTGCCGATCGAGGCCGGTTTCCGTCACCCAGTCGTCGTAATCGGCGGCGCGCATTTCGTGGGGGTAGCCGTCCTTGAGGTTCCAGCCGATGCCGATGATGAAGATCGCGGGATACTTTTGGAGAACAGCCGTCTCGCGTTGTTTCCGTGGAAGGTCCGGATACATATCGAGGATCTCTTCGGCGTGCAGGAAGGTCAGTTCTTCCGGCAAGTTGGGGAAACGGGGATCGCACAGCTTGGGGAACAGCTTCTGCACGTGCTGCTCGGCGCCGGCCAGCACCTGCCAGATCACGCGCACCGTGGCTTTCAGATAGTCCAGGTTTCGTTGGCCGGCGGTGACGGCCTTCTCCCAATCCCACTGGTCCACATAAGCGCTGTGATCGTGGTCGAGAAAATAATCCTTGCGTACTGCGCGCATGTCGGTGCAAAGACCCTCCCCCGGCTCCATTCCGAACCGCCGGAGCGCCATTCGCTTCCATTTGGTCGCAGCCTGCACCACCTGGGCATCGATGGGGTGCTGGTTGTAATCATTCGCGATGTGGAACTGGACGGGTGTGCGCGAGCCATCCCGGTCCAGATAATCGTTCACCCCGCTCTCCGCATCCACGATGAGCGGCACCGTGACCATCATCAGATTGAGCTTCTTGCACAAGTGCTCCTCGATGTAGTTCTTGGCGGCAAACAGGGCCTGCTGTGTTTCCTTGGGAGTGAGCAGCGAGCGGTAATCTCCCGGCAGAACCTGTTCCAGTTCCGCGTAGTCACCGATGCCGGGGCCGGCAAGATCCGCGCTCTTATCTAAAGTCATGGGCATAAATTTTGGCTTCCCCTTATCAAGATATTCGTACCCGATATTATTCTATCTCGATTTGCCAGGTGTTACTCTGGGGCCGTGGAATTTGTGGAAAGCCTGGTATGCGTACTGTGCGGCGGCGCGTACGCACCTCGTGCGCTCTTCACCTGCCCCCGCTGCGGGATCCGCGGCATTCTCGACGTGCGTTACGACTATCGCGCGATCGCGCGGCGGCTCACGCGCCGGGCGCTGTCGGCTCGGAGGGAACTATCGCAATGGCGGTACCGGGAGTTGCTGCCGATCGGGCCCCATTCCGCAATTCCACTTCTCCAGGCGGGCTGGAGTCCCTTAACATTGGCGCCCGCGCTGGCGCGTCACCTGGGAATTCGGAAGGTGTACCTGAAAGACGACGGGCGGAACGCCACGGGTTCGCTCAAAGATCGCGCCAGCGCCCTGGCGGTGGTTAAGGCGCGGGAGCACCACAAGAAGATCATTGCCTGCGCCAGTACCGGCAATGCCGCGTCTTCGTGCGCCGGGATGGCGGCCTCTCTGGGACTGCGCAGCGTGATCTTCGTGCCGGAACGGGCGCCCGAACCCAAGGTGACGCAACTGCTCGTATTCGGAGCGGCAGTGCTGCGAGTCCGCGGGAGTTATGAGCAGGCCTTTCAGTTATGCCAGCAGGCCTGTGAACGATGGGGTTGGTACAACCGCAACTGCGCGATCAATCCCTACCTGGTCGAAGGTAAGAAGACTGCCGGCCTGGAAATCGCGGAGCAACTGGCGTGGGAGCCTCCCGACTGGGTGGCCGTCTCGGTGGGCGATGGGTGTACGGTTGCCGGAGTGTGGAAGGGGTTCCGGGAATTGCTGGAACTGGGTCTGATTTCGCGCATGCCGCGGATTCTCGGCGTGCAGGCCGCGGGAGCCGCGCCCATCACGGCCGCATTCCGAAGCGGTGAAGCCTTACAGCCGATAGAGCCGCGCACCATCGCCGACAGCATCGCAGTGGGCGTGCCGCGCAACTGGAAGAAGGCGGTGGTGGCGGTGCGGGAATCCGGCGGAGCCATGATCGACGTCACCGACGAGGAGATCCTCGAAGCGATGCGTTACACGGGACGGCTGACGGGTATCTTCGCCGAACCCGCGGCAGCGGCGGCGGTGGCCGGCTTGCGGCGCGCGGCCGCGGAAGGTCTCATCTCCCAGCGCGCAACCGCTGTAGCTCTCATCACCGGTAACGGTTTAAAAGACATCCAATCGGCTCGGACGGCTGCCGGGCGCCCTTACGAACTGGCCCCCGATGGCCGGGAGCTGGAAGGATTCCTCCAGGAACAGGGATTGGTCCCGTAAGACAATCCGGTTGTTTCAGATCTGTAAGACTGTTATAGTCAGGGCGAGCCTATGTTCCATAACGTTGAGGCATACCATCGGCCTCGTTCTGTCCGCGAAGCACTTCGATTGCTCCAGAGCGGAAATGGCGGGGCGCGCGTGATTGCGGGCGGCACGGATGGGGTGGCGGGGGAGCAGCGTTCGGTCCGGATACTCATCGATATCAGCGGCGCCGGATTGCGGTACATCCGCCGGCGGGGATCGAATCATACAATCGGAGGCGCCACTCCTCTCGCGGAACTGGAAGAGTCGGTAATCCTTCGCGACATCGCGGGTGGAATTCTCTCGCAAGCGGCGGGCGCGTGCGGCTCCCCGCAAAACCGGAACGTGGCAACGCTCGGCAAC
>PSRJ01000141.1 GCA_003175985.1 Terriglobia bacterium | reverse complement strand
CGGCATAGCTAACCGGGGTACGCAGTGCGGCGCGTAACCGAATCAAGTCGACCGGCCGCACTGTGGACCGTTGCCCCGGAGGTGTTCCACCGCGACACCGTGGTCCCAGGAGATGTCCTCTATGGCAACACCCAAGGCTGCCGCAAGAAGCTGCCGCTGCAAAGGACTAGGGGTGTAGTTCCCGCTCACGATCGCTTTCACCAGTTTCGCGTGCAAACCCGTCGCGCTGACGAGTTGGCCAACGCTGATTCCACTTTCTTCGATGTAACGCGAGATGGGTTTCATTTCGGCCTCCCTTCGCCCAGTTGGTTGAGTTTCTGTTGCGCGCTGTCGCGAATTGCGTTGCGCCGCTCTGTGGGGTCGGCGGTATCGGACGGAAGAAGCTCCAGCGCCTTCCGCGCATTCTGCTGCGCCAACTCCTTCTGGCCATCCGCCAGATAGGCATCCGAGAGGCTGTCGTATACGTTCGGCGATTCCGGAAATGCCATGGCGTTAAGCTTCAGGATTTCGAGAGCAAGCTTCGTGTCGCCCTCCTGGAGGTGCTCATAACCCATGGAGTTGACGATCTGTTCGGGAAAGAGGACGGCCTTCGGATTGGTTCTCCGGGCTTCCGCCACCCGCTGCGCGAACCTGGCGGCCCCGCCCGGCATCTCGATTTGATTTACGACTTCGGCCCATTGCGGAACGGGCGCAGTGGTTTTCGCGGCTGGGGCGCGGCCTGGCGTTTTGACGAGCGTGGTCACGTACCAATCGACAATCTCATTGCGCAGCTCGGGATGAACCGCGAACATGTCGGCTCCATGGCCTCCGGTCGTGTAGTGCAGGTACCTTTTGCCGGGGTTGGTGGAGGTGCTGAAGAGCCACGGCATAATATCCACGGTGGGCCGGAATTCGTCATCCTCGGCAACGGCGAAAAGCTCCGGCAGATCGTTCGCTTCACGCAAAAAGCGGCGTCCGGCCAAATCGGTACCGCCTGACAACAGCACCAGGGACTTTACTTGTGCGCGATGACGGCGCGCCGTCTGGATGGAATTATTGACGCCGCAACTGGCGCCACCCACACCGACGATATCGGGTGTGACACCCTGTTGCGAAGTGAGATATTGAAAGGCCGTATCGATATCGCCGGGCCAACTCTCGGTCTGCACCTTCGCGGCTTCCTGCGGAGTCAGTTTGTCCTGCTGAGTTCCCCCGCTTTCGCCGAAACCGCGCAGGTCCATTGTAAGAGTGTGAATACCCGCCGCGGCCAATTGCCGGGCCAGGCCGTCCCATAGTTTGCGCTGCCGATTGCATTGGTGGAGCAGCAGCACTCCGGGTCCGGGGCGGGCGGCCGCGAAGTACGTCGCCTTGATGAGCACGCCGTCCGAGGCCTTGAGGTCGATGACACGCGCCGCCGGCGGCTCTTCCGCCGCCAACTGAAGAATCGGCAACGCGACAGCCATCGCGAGCAAAAGCCTTCCATGCCGCATGATGAGGCGCCTCCGATTTATGATCGTACAATGAAACGGCTCTGGTTGCCTGTAATTGCGCTGGCAGCAATTGTTGGATCGGTTCTTTTCCTCGCTCATGCCCAATCGCCCGGCGGCCAAACGGGCAAGGCTCCGCCGAAGGGCGGCGTGGCGGGCCGCCTGACCTGGTTTGACCGGCAGGGTAGAGTCGCGGGCACCGCCGGTGAGCCGGGTCTGTACCGGACTCTGACACTCTCACCGGACGGGAAGCGAGTCGCAGTCGAGCGCACAGATCCCCAGACTCAGAATCGGGATATCTGGCTGCTGAATTTCGCCAGCGGCGTCACGACTCGATTCACGTCGGACCCGGGATGGGACGCTTTCCCTATATGGTCTCCGGACGGAAGCCGGATTATCTTCACATCCAATCGAGGTGGAGTCTACGACCTCTACCAAAAAAGCTCGGACGGGACGGGAAATGAAGAATTGCTTTATCGATCCAGCGAAGGGAAGGGTCCCACCAGTTGGTCGCCCGATGGGCGGTCTTTACTTTATTACTCGCTCGGACAACCGACCCACGTGTTCCTGCTCAGTACGTCCGGGCCGCCGGACCGCAAGCCGGTAGCTCTGGTCGATCCGCAGTTTACCAGTATCACGGCCCGATTTTCGCCGGACGGACACTGGATCGCGTACAGCTCAAACGAATCGGGAAAGAACGAAGTCTCCGTAAGACCGTTCGATGCTCGGACAGGAACTGCGGGTCCGCCGATGCTCGTGACGAACGGAGGCGGCAGAACCCCTTTGTGGCGGGGAGATGGGAAGGAACTGTTCTATATCGGTCCGGATGGTATGGCCACGGCAGTGGAAGTAGATGGCGGCTCCGCGTTGCAAGCAGGGCCCCCGAAGCCCCTGTTTCCCGTGCCACCGGGCGTGCTGTTCTGGGATGTTTCCCCGGATGGAACGGGGTTTCTCATGCCGGCGCCCGGCGCGTAACGTGGCATGGACGTTATAATCAGGTTCCTATGAACCTGACCCGGCGCGATTGGATCCTGGCGGCTGCGTGTTGGACGGAAGCCCTGCGCGCGCAGGCCGGACAGCGTTTTGCCTGGTTCGAGCCGTCTATGGCCGCGGAGATCGAGGCCATCGCAGCGACCATTATTCCGGACGATGAAACGCCGGGTGCGGGACAGGCCGGCGTCATCCGCTTCATCGACCAGGCACTCGCCGGATACGATGCCGACAAGCGCGAGCTTTATCACCGCGGGCTGGCCGATACCCAGATGAGACGTGCCGAACTATTTCCGGGAAGCACCAGCATCGCCAGCCTCGCACCGGATCAACGAATCCGGCTTCTCCAAGCGATGGAGGACAGCGAATTCTTTCGCCAGGTCCGGTTCCACACGATTCTCGGATTCCTGGGGCATCCCATGCACGGCGGCAATCGCGGAGGAGCCGGCTGGAAGCTGCTCGGTATCGATTACGCGATGCACTATGAGCCGCCGTTCGGATATTACGACGCGGAGCAGGCGCCCGGAGATGCGAAGTGAGCGGAGTGCGCTTCCGGCCGCGTGATCCGGTGGACTTCGTCGTTATCGGGTGCGGAGCCGCGGGCGGCGTCATGGCGAGAGAGCTCTCGACGGCGGGATTTCGCGTCGTGGTGCTGGAACAAGGGCCGTGGCGCCATGAGAAGGATTTCACGCACGACGAAATCGGGGTGCTCTATCGCAGCGGGCTCACGAACGACTATAGGAAGCAACCCAACACCTTTCGCAAGACTCCGGGGGAAACGGCGAAGCGCCAGCCGGCGGTCGAATACGGACGCATGGTAGGCGGCGGATCGGTACACTTCACTTCAAACTATTGGCGTTTCCACCCGGAGGATTTTCGCGAACGCTCGCTGGTGGGCGCAGTGCCTGGCGCGGATTTACGCGACTGGCCGATCACTTACGACGAACTGGAACCCTATTACACGCGGGCGGAATGGGAACTGGGCATCTCGGGTCTGGGCGGCTCGAACCCATTCGATGGGCCGCGCTCGAAACCCTATCCGCTGCCGCCTATGCCCGTGAAATCTTCCGGCGTGCTGTTTGAGAGCGCCTCCAAAAAATTAGGCCTGCATCCGTTTCCCGCTCCGGTGGCGGTCCTCTCGCAGCCGTATCGCGGGCGCGCAGCCTGCGTGCATTGCGGCTTCTGTGAAAGCTTCGGCTGCGAGATGGGGTCTAAGTCGAGCACGCTCGCCGCGCTAATCCCGGCGGCCGTGAAAACCGGGCGGTGCGAGATCCGGCCGGACTCCTACGTGCGTAAGATCGATGCCGGTCCCGACGGCCGCGTGCGCGGCGCCATCTATTTCGACGGCAAAGGACGCGAGATCTACCAGCGTGCCAAAGCAGTTGTCCTCTCGGCCAACGGCGCCGAAACACCACGGCTTCTGCTGATGTCGAAATCCAGCAGTTTCCCGCAAGGCCTGGCCAATTCGAGCGGCAACGTGGGGAAGTTTCTGATGTTCGATAACGGCGGTTTTGCGCTTGGTCTATTCGAGCATCCGTTGAACGAGTACAAAAGCATCGTAGTGACGCGCGTGCTGCACGATTTCTACCGCTTCGATGCAAAGCGCGGGTTTTACGGCGGCGGCGGACTAGACTCCAGGTTCGACTATTATCCGGCGGGATTCGCTCTGGACGGGATGCCGAAGGACATGCCGCAGTGGGGCGCAGGCTGGAAGCGGGCGCTCGGCCAATACTATTCGCACATGATGGGTGTGCTGGCGCACAGCACCTGCCTGGCAGTGGAACAGAACAGCATCTCTCTCGACGATTCGGTAAAGGACGCGTGGGGATCGCCCGCTCTGCGGGTCACTTTTCAAAATCATCCGGACGACATGAAGACGGTCCAGTTCCTCCTCGAGCGCCAGAAGGAGATCCTGGCCGAGGCCGGCGCGAAGAAGATCTGGGTGGATCCGGCCAGCGTGGAAGAGGTCACCATTTCCCGGCATTTGATGGGCACCTGCCGCATGGGCGACGATGCGCGTACCAGCGTTGTCAACCGCTGGAATCGCGCGCACGATGTTCCGAATCTGTTCATCGTGGATGGAAGCAGCCTGGTCACCTGCGGGCGGCAGCAGCCTACGGAGACGATCCAGGCGCTCGCCTTTCGAGCCGCCGATCATATTCAGAGCGCCGCCAAGCGGGGAGAGATCTGAAGGGTCGCGCCGCTGCTGCGCCTACCGCGCGTTCCTGATAAGCTGCGGAGCGGAGGAGAAGGCTATGAGCTGGAAATGGGCCGCTTCCGTTTCGGTGACAATATGGTCCGGAATCCTGGGAGCACAGGTTAAAGACTTCCGCGCAGTCACGGAAGCCGCGCTGCGTAATCCCGCTCCCGGCGACTGGCTGAATTGGCGGCGAACCGATAGCGCCTGGGGCTACAGTCCGCTGGACCAGATTAACCGTCAGAACGTGCAGCGGCTGCAACTGGCCTGGTCCTGGGCCATGGATGACACAGGCGCGGGCGAAGCGACACCGCTGGCCTATAACGGCATCCTGTACCTGCCGAATCCACGCGGTGTGATTCAAGCGCTGAACGGCGCCACCGGAGACTTGATCTGGGAATACCGTCCCGGAGCCCAATCGCGTCCCGCCGCCACCAGCAATAACGCCGAGCAGACGGCGATCCCTCGCCTGGCGCAGAGCCCGGCTCCCGGAGCCGCCGCGGGCGATTCCGATACCGGCAGAGGTATCCAAAGAAATGTCGCGATCTATGGGGATCGAATCTTCGCCACCACAAACGATGCGCATATCATCGCGCTCGATGCGCGGACAGGACAGCTCGTCTGGGATACGAAGGTCGCCGATTCGAAGTTCGGGTACGGATACACGTCCGGCCCGATCGTGGCACGCGGCAAGGTAATCGCGGGAATCACGGGGTGCAGCCGATACAAAGACGATGTCTGCTTTATCACCGGGCACGACGCAGCGACCGGAAAGGAAGTCTGGCGCACTTCGACGATTGCACGTCCCGGCGAGCCGGGCGGCGACACCTGGGGCGATCTGCCTTTATCTTTGCGCGCGGGAAGTGACGCATGGATTCCCGGCAGCTACGATCCGGAAACGAACCTCGTCTACTGGGGAACGGCGCAGGCCAAACCGTGGGCCAGAGCCGTCCGCGGCACAGACGGCGCGGCGCTCTACACGAACTCCACGCTGGCGCTCGATCCCGATACGGGAAAGATGAAGTGGTATTACCAGCACATCCCCGGTGAGACGCAGGATATGGACGAGGTATTCGAGAGTATCCTCATCGACCTGGATGGACGAAAGTCGCTGTTCAAGATGGGCAAGCTGGGAATTCTGTGGCAACTCGATCGAACCAACGGCGCATTCATCCATTCGACGGATCTGGGATACCAAACCATTCTCGATGTGGACTCGCGGACCGGCAAGGTCACTTACCGCCCGGGCAAGATTCCCTACATCGGCGATGAAGTGGACATGTGTCCCAGCACGTCGGGCTTCAAGAGCTGGCGCGCAATGTCCTTCAGCCCGCAGACGAATGCGCTCTACATTCCCTTGACATTGAATTGCGAGAAAGCCGTGTTTGGAGCGGTCCCGAATAAGACGCCGGGAGGCGGCGGTACGGGTCCGGTGCGGCGCACGGATTACCGGCATCCCGAGTCGGGGGGCAACCTGGGCGAATTTCTGGCACTCGATATTCGATCGGGCAAAGCCTTGTGGCGTCACCGCACGCCCAGCCCTTCGAACGTGGCCGCGCTAGCCACAGCGGGCGGACTCGCTTTCGGCGGCGACTGGGATCGCCACATGTACGCGTATGACGCGACCACCGGCAAAATCCTCTGGCAGACCCGCCTGCCCACTTCCGCGCAGGGCTTCGCGATTAGTTACCTGGCGAACGGCAAGCAATATGTGGCCATGCCGGCTGGGATCGGCGGCGGTAGCTGGTCGACATTGATTGCGCCGGAACTTGCCGGACAGATTCGCCGCCCCAATACGGGCAATGCACTGCTCGTATTCGCTTTGCCGGACAACCCAAAATAACTGCTTTTCTGAAACGGACTGTGCCGCCGCTACTTCATCGTGCTTTTTTCTTTAGCGACCGGAATCAGCGTCGGGTAGAATTGCACGAAGGTCGTATCCACGGCGCCATTTGGCTCATGGCACGTATAGCAGTTGGAGGTTTCGGCGGCGGGCGGCTCGGAAGTGTCGGAGCCCTGGCGAAAACCGAAGAAGGCCCACTTCCTGGGAAAGCGCTTTTCATCCTTCACGTGGGTCTCGATACCGATTACGTCACCCTGGAAATGGCCGCCGCGGTTGATGGAACCCTTCGACTGCGAGGCTCGCACTTCGAGGACAAACACGGTCTTGTCGGGCCAACGTCCGCTCTGGAGGAAGGCCTTGTACGCGGACGGGTTGACGAAGACATTATCGAAGTTCGGTTCCCCGGGTCTTTCCAGTGGTCCGTAGGTCATTCCTAAACCGGAGCTGAGGTAGATCCATTCGCGATAGTTTTGCGGACGCATCAGCCGGCCTTCGGCGGTAAACTGCGGTCCATCGGACCCAGCCTTGTCTGCTCCAGTCAACAGAACCGTTCCCACTGCAATCACGCCGCCGGCGATGAGGATGATTCGCTTCTTCACGTTTTCTCCGTTCGTTATGCAGACGTTCCGCAAAGCCTCTTGCTTCTATTTTTCCATGCTGACCCGGTGTTTCCAGTATTCCCAGGCGCGGTTGTTGGCGGCAGCGCCCGCCGGTGTCGTGCCGGTGGCCGGCCGGGCGCCGGGCGCGCGTTCCAGATAAGAGACGCTCCCGCCGAGTCTTACGGCCTGTTCCTGGACACGCGCATTCATATTCAGGAAATAGGCGTTGCTGACCGCGGTGGGCAAGGTGGGGCCGGTGATTGCCACGCCGTGCCCGAACATCAGAATGGCCGTTTTGCTGCCGAGAGCCTGGGCGAGCGATTTGCCCAGAGCCGGGTTGCGGATCAGCATGTCATCGGCGTTGCCGCCGAATTTACGGACATCGAAGATGGGGATGCCATCGTTGATAAAAGAGCCGGTGTGGATCATATTGCGGAGCGGCACCGAGCTGGAAGCGAAGGCGATCAGCTCCGGCGAGTGGGCGTGAATCACGGCCATGACATCCGGCCGGGCTTTGTAGATCTCGCCGTGGATGAAACGCTCCAGATAGCCATCGGAACGGGCGGGGTCGATGGGCTTGCTATCGAGGTCGTATTCGATCACGTCGGCAGCCGTGACCATCCCTGCCGAAATGGCGCGTGAGAGGTAATAGCGATTAGGATTGCGCGGATCGCGGGCGCTCACGTGGCCATAGGCATCCAGGACAGCGATCTCGTGGGCCAGGATGCGGTTGGCGGCGACCAGATCCTCGACCAGCGCCGGGTTCGCGGGACCGGGCGCGGCGCCTGCCCGTTGAAACGCGATTACCCCCGCGAATCCGAGTATGGCTGTCACGGCTGCGAAGATGGTACGGCTCTTCATGGATAGCTCCGGACTCCGAGTATATACTGGACAAACACCCGCAAGGAGTGCCACCGGCGGCGCGGAAACTCTAACGCAATTGTAGTGGTTCATCCACTAGCGGATCACAGTCGCTGCCTATAATGAGAGAAGATGCGGAGCGGTTCGCAAGACGACAATCCGGCTACGATTCTGGCCGTAGACGACGACCGGGCGGTGCTGAGCCTGTTGGAACAGGTTCTCCAGGAAGCCGGGTATCGCGTACTGGCCGCCGATGGCGGTTGGAACGCCGTTAAGGAATTCGAGAGCAGCCGCGAGCCCGTGGAATTGTTGCTTACGGACGTAATCATGCCCGATCTGACCGGACCTGTTCTGGCGGAACGGCTGCGCGCCAGGAAACCTGATCTCCGCGTTTTGTTTATTTCCGGATTCCATGATGCCGATCTAGTGCAACGCTTCGTCACCCGTCGGGGTTTCACCCTGCTGCCCAAGCCGTTTACGGTGGAAGCGCTGCTGCGCGTGGTGCAGGAAGCGCTGCAGCCGGTGAAGAGCTGAAAAGGAGTTATCCGCCTAGTTGGCCGCGGCCTGCGGAGCGCGCATCAGGAACGCAGGACTCTGCGCAATCCCCAGAATTATCGATGACCAGCGGTATTGACGGTCCGCGGCATCTTTCACGATTTTACGCACGGCCGGCTGGTCGTAATACTCCAGGCGGCGTCCGAGCGCATAGGCCATCAATTTCTCGGTAACCGTGTGCGGGAATTGATCCGGCTGCTCCATCAGTGCGGCCCGCAAGCCTGAGAGCCCTTCGATCTTCTCGCCACTGGTCGTCGTCCCGCTGGCATCTACGGCATTTCCCGATTCGTCTTTCGTGCGCCATCCGCCGATCACATCGAAATTTTCGAGCGTGAAGCCGAGCGGATCGATTACCGAATGACAAGTGATACACGTAGCCTCGGTACGATGTTTGGACAGCCGTTCCCGAATCGAGGGTGGCAATACACCAGGCTTGGTTTCCAGGTTGGTGTTCACACCGGGAGGAGGCGGCGGGATGGGCAGGCCGAATATGTTGTTCAACAGCCATTTGCCGCGCAGGACCGGCGAAGTGCGGTCAGGGTAAGACGTCGTTGCCAGTAGCGCGCCCTGCGCCAGCAGGCCGCCGCGCTGGTCGTGGTTCGGAAGCGTGACTCGCCGGAAACGGCTGCCGGAGACTCCGGGAATGCCATAGTGCCGGGCCAGGCGCTCGTTCACAAACGTGTAGTCGGCGTTTAACAACTCATGCAGACTGCGATCCTCGCGCAGCATGCTGGTCACGAACATTTCGGTTTCCGTCTGGAAAGCCTGCAACAGGCTGTCATCGTACGTCGGGTACTTCTCCGGGTCGACGACGGTTTCCGGAACGCGGCGGAGATTCAGCCACTGAGCGGCAAAATCGTCCACCAGCGCGCGGGTGGCGCGCGGATCGGCCAGCATACGCCGGACTTCTTTTTCCAATACCTGAGGGTTGGAAAGTTCGCCGCGCTCGGCGAGGGTCAGCAGTCGATCGTCGGGAACGCTGGCCCACAGGAAAAACGAGAGCCGCGAGGCCAGCTCCGGATCGCTGATGCGATACGATTCGCCTTTGGCGTTGGCGGGGTCGCGGTGCACGCGCAACAGAAAGTCGGGATCCACCAGCATCCGCTCAAGGGCAAACTGGATACCGCCGTCGAAACTGCCGCTATCCTGGCGGCCGTTATCGAAGAAATACAGCAACGTGTCGAGGTCGGTTTTCGTCACCGGCCGGCGGTAGGCCAGGCGCGCCATTCGCGAAAGAATGGTAGAGGCACAAGCGCGCTCTTCGGAAGCCACTCCCGGCTGGCAAACGAAAATGGCGCGGCGGCTCGCCGTGTCCTTGGCCGGCCCCTGGGCTTCGTAAGGCCCGCCGATCTGGACCGAGCCCACGTTCGCATATCCCATGTAAACCTGGTCGTTGGTGATGACCCTGCCGAGTTGGAGCGGTTGCGGAAGCCCTTCCGGTTCCCAAAGTTCCCTGACAAACGAAACGCCAACGGCGCGATTGCCCGCCTGCACAGGAACCCGCACCTCCAAACCGGCATCTCCGGTGAGCTGCATGTAGATTTCCCACTCGGGATCTCCGGCAAAGCCCGGCTCGCCATCGCCGGCGTAGCTTGAGGCGGCGGGCCGCCCCTTGCCCGCGCCTCCCACGGTGAAGCGCTTCAGCAATTTGCCATCGAGCCGGACATCCAACAACTGGGGCCAGCCCATACCCTTGATGTAATCCTGATATTGCCGCTGGAGACGGACCTTGATGACGTATTCGCCGTCAACCGGGAAGTTGTAATGCACCGCCATACCGCCGCGGGAACCCAACGGCAGATCTTCACTCTGGCGCTCGTCCTGCGCGATATGGAGAGGAATCTCGAAATTCTCCAGGCCGGGTTTTGCGGGCGGCAGGCCGGTGGCCAGCCTTGTGACCTGGCGAGCCACCGACATGTAGCGTTCCAGGTGAGCCGTCGAAATCGAAAGTACGTCGGCGAAGTTGTCGAAACTCCCGTCGGCCGTGTCGTCACCCGGCAGCAACGGCTTTACATCGAGATCGAGAGAGAATAGATCGCGGATCGCGTTGTTGTATTCGGCGCGATTCAGGCGGTGCACTGCGCCAATTCTGCCGGGATTCGGGTGCGCGGCCCACGTGCGGTCGATTTCCTCTTCGAGCGTATTCACCACGGCGCGATACGTAGCTGCATCGGCGCGCGGCATTTTCGGAGGCGGCATCGAGCCGGCACGCAGTTTGCCGATTACGCGCTCCCAAATCTCGGCGTTGCTGCCAGGCTGCGTGACGTCCAAAGTATCCAGCGACAACCCAGCGGTGCGCAGTTTGGCGTTATGGCAGG
>PSRJ01000364.1 GCA_003175985.1 Terriglobia bacterium | reverse complement strand
CTTCTTCGTGGAGCGGCTGGACCGGTCGGGCGCCGACCTGCGCTCGCTGCGCGCGAAAATCTGCGCCATCGGCCCGGCCTCACGCGCTGCCGTGGAAGCGCTGCATCTCAAAGTGGATCTCATGGGGAAAGAGTATGTGGCGGAGGGCCTGCTCGATGCTTTTGCGGCCCATGACCTTGCAGGCAAACGCGTTCTACTGCCGCGCGCGGCGGTGGCGCGGGATCTTGTACCCATGGAACTGTCGCGCCGCGGAGCGCAGGTAAACGTCGTCGAGGCATACCGCACGGTGGTTCCGGAAGATCTCGCGGTTCGGGTGAAAGAAGTGTTCGGCGCGGCACGCAAGCCGGACTGCATCACCTTCACCAGTTCCTCCACGGTTCAGAACTTTGCGGCTGCCGGCGGCGCCGGTCTCCTTCAAGGCATCCAAGTGGCCTCCATCGGCCCGGTCACTTCGAAGACCGCGCGAGGGCTGGGGATCGCAGTCGCCACCGAGGCGCATCCCTTCACGGTGGATGGGTTGGTGGAGGCGATTCTACGGGTGTTTACCGGTGCAGGCCGGGACGCTTGACTTTTCCGTAAGTCTTGGCTTACCGTAAGGTATGGCTGACCGATGGGAGATGCTGGGCGCGCTCTCGGATCCCACACGCCAAACCGTCCTCAACCTCTTGCGGCGGCAGCCCTGCACAGTGGGCGAGCTGGCCAGCCGTTTGCCGGTGAGCCGGCCGGCGGTTTCCCAGCACTTGCAGTTGCTAAAGTCGGTCGGCCTGGTGGAAGAAGAGCGGCGGGGCACGCGCCACTACTTTCGTCTCAACCCCAAAAGCTTCGCTGATTTGCGCGCCCACATCGATTCGATGTGGCGGGACGCGTTGACGGCATTTTCTGAGTTTGCATCCAAGGAGGCCATCGCTCATGGAAAAAGTAGAGAAAAAACACGCACCCATTCGGCAAAGCGTCCGCGTTGACTGTCCGGTCGAAGACGCGTTTCGGCTCTTCACGGAAGGCTTCGCTCAATGGTGGCCTCTGGCCGCCTATTCCATCGCAGGCGAGCAAGCGGAGAGCTGTGAGATCGAGCCGTGGGAGGGCGGAAGGGTTTTGGAGCGCACGCGCGCCGGCGAGGAACACGAGTGGGGCTCCGTGCTGGCTTGGGACCCGCCGAACCGCGTCGAGTTTACTTGGAATCCGGGATCCGTAAATGTCGAATTCCTCGTGGAAGCCGATGGCACGCGCGTGACCCTGACGCATTCCGGCTGGTTCCGTGCCGGCGTCGAGACTTGTCTCTGTCGGTCCTTCGCTGAATTCGTATGCAGCGAAATGCTGGTGCTGGCATAGCGCCGGCCTCGACAAAGGGAGGGCAAAGAACATGGTTCCCATGGTGGTGGAACAGACGCCGCGAGGCGAACGCGCTTACGATATTTACTCGCGGCTATTGAAAGAGAACATCGTCTTCATCGGCACGGCGATCGATGACAACATCGCCAACCTGGTAATCGCGCAGATACTGTTTCTGGCCGCGGAAGATCCTCAAAAAGACATCTCGCTTTACATCAATTCACCCGGCGGCATAACCACCGCGGGTCTGGCCATCCTGGATACCATGAACCTGGTGGAGCCGGACATCGTCACATATTGCGTTGGCCAGGCAGCGTCCATGGCGGCGGTTCTCCTGGCCGCGGGCGCCAAGGGCAAGCGATTTGCGCTGCCGTATTCGCGGATTCTCATTCATCAGCCCCATGCAACGGGACTCAGCGGGCAGGCGGCCGATATTGATATTCATGCGCGCGAGATCTTACGAACCCGCGAGATTCTGAACAACATCCTCGCCGAAACAACCGGGCAGCCGCTGGAGAAGATCCAGCGTGATGTGGATCGGGATTACATTATGGACGCGCGGCAGGCGGTGGAATACGGAATGATCGACCGCGTGGTCACCCGGCGCGAACTCCCCGGGAGCGTACCCAACGGAACGCCGCTCAACGGTTCCGGGCGGAACGGCCAGGGAAAATTGGCTTCACCAGTATCCGATCATCCGCCCGGCGCTGAGCGCCGTAAGCCAGCAGACGAGTGAAATTCCACCGAACATGGCCAGCCGCGCCTGTTCCGGAACGGACAGCTCGCGGACTCGATGTTCTTTCCAGGCGGAGAAGGAATGGAGCGCGGCCACGTTCAGCAGACCCAGGCCGATCGCGGGAAATTTGATATAGAGGAATGGGTTGCCCACATACTCGGTCGCCTTGGTGGCCAGCAGGCAAATGCCGCTCGAAGCCGCGATCACAAACCCGGTTTTGGCGGCGGGAACCGTGGGCCTGCTGATTGCCGCCAGAGCGACATTGTGCCACAAGCCCAGCAATCTCAGGTCGAGCACAAGCACGGAGCCGAAAAGTGTGGACACTCCGAGAATGTGGACCAGGTTCACCACGCCATAGGTCCACACACCCGATTCGCGCATGGCGTGTCCCAACGCCGAAGCCTGGAGCCACGCCATCAATTCGTACAAAGCAATCCCCGGCTGGCTTACTTACGGTCGGGATAGACGTCGAAAGTGCGCCCGTTCCAGGTCACTCGTTCGGTCTTAACTTCCAGGCGATTCGCATCCCGATTGCGGTGACCGTGGATCGTGACAGTAGCTCCTACGGGAATGATGCCCTCTTTCAAGCCGGAGGCCTGGGTTCGGGCGGGCGGCGCCAGCGTGAGGTCCCAGACCTTTCCATCGGCCGCGCGCAGTTTCATGGTGGCGTGCGGCCCGGCCAGGCTGACGCCGTGTTGCACCGTTCCCGTTAATTCGAATTCCTCATCCTGGTTGCCCGCCCAGCCGTGATGCGCCTGCACGGGAATGGCGGCGAGCGAAAGCGTGAGGATACCGATGCCAAGTGAAAGCTTCGCGTGCATGGAGTACCTCTCTTTAACTCCCCTCATCATACTACCGGCCCGGCCGATGAATTTGTCAGAACTGGAATCTTGCGACCAGTTGCCCTTGCCGTGGCGGGCTGAACAGGGTCCCGACGTTGATGTATCCATAACCGGCCGTGGTCTGGCCGGCACCGTTCGTCGTGGGGGTGGCCAGAGGGTTCGTCGCCGTCGGATTGTTCACTTCCGTCCGGTTGAAGATGTTGGTGAATTCGGCCCGGATCTGCAGGTTTGCCCTTTCCTTAATCCGGAACACCCGGCCCAGGCTTAGATTTTCCACCGGACGGCGCTGATAACGAAAATCGCCATAGTAAGCCGCCGCCGTGCCCCATTGTCCCGCCGCGGGATTGGACCACGCGGCGGGATTTAGTACGAACTTCGTATTCGGGTCGAAGCAGTGGCAGTTGAGGTCCTGCGTGAACAGTGGCACTCCGGGCACGCGGCTGAAGAGCGTGCTTTGGAAAAGATAGGTAGCCAGACTGTTGGTCGATGTCGGAGAGGGAATGGGCGTACCGCTGGCATAACGCAACAAAGTGCCGATTTGCCAGTCGCGTGTAATCCAGGATACGGCACGATTGCCTATCAGCTTGTTGCTGCTGCTCCATCTCGGCGTGGTGTAGCTGCCGGAGAACACGAACTGGAACGGCTGGTCGAATACCGAGAGCGCCTTCTGGTTGCGCCGGTTGAAAACATTGTTGACGATGACGCCGCCGCCGCGGCCAAAGTCATCTTCAACGCCCAGAGTGAGCTGTTTCGCCCAGGTGAAGTTGGAACCGAACTCGAGGCCATGGCTGAATCGTTTGGTCGCTTTCAATTGCAGCGATTCGTACCAGGTGTCGCCGAGCGGCACCCAATGCCAATTGGTGATGTTGCCGTACTGTGGGAACGGCCGCAGCGATTGCGCCACCGTGGCCGATACCGGGAAACCCGGGTACGGAGCGCCGAAACCGCGCGACGACGCTAACGCCGAATTGATCGGCGAAGCCAAAAGCGTGCGATCGTTGGCGTTGCTCAGATTGAGACCGTACTGGGCAAGCGTCTGCTCCTGGATGCAGTTCACGCAGATCAGGCCGGCGGCATTCCACCAGGCTCCGCGGTTTCCCACATAGGTGGCCTCCACCAGCAGATCTCGCGCGATTTCGCGTTGAATGCCAAGGCTCCATTGAATCTGCCGGGCGGGCCGGCCGGCGTGCCGGTCCTGCTCCTGGGGCGCCGAGCCCAATACACCCGGAAAGAGATATTGGCCAGGGTCGAAATTCGGGAAGGTGATCTTGTATGGCACGCCATCCTTCATCGGAAATGCCGGATATCCATAGGAGGCAGTCTGGAAATTGTATTGAGATCCCGCTGAAAAGCCCAGGTTGTTATTGTCCGTCTTGTAGTAAGACACTCCCGAGCCGACGCGCAACACCGTCTTGGCATTGATCTGGTAGGCGAGTCCCAGCCGCGGTCCGAATGCGAAGGGATAGTTTGTGGAGAATTGGCAGTTGCAGCGGCCGCCTCCATGTCCTTCATAGATGATCGCGCCCGGCCGGCCGCCGGCGTTGGGGTTGGGCGTGGAGGGCGAGAAGATCCCGTAATAACCGTTCCCATCCTGCAGGTAAGTCGAAAAATCGTAGCGCAGCCCATAGTCCAGCGTCATCCTGCGAGTGGCTTTCCACGAATCCTGTGCAAACGCCGATAGGGAATGAGCGCCCATGTGCGTGACGGCGGGCACCGCATCGATTCCGTTGTTAATCCTGCCCATGAGGAAACTGGCGTAGCTGAATCCCACGGTGGAAGGCAAACTGACACCGTTCAGGGCGGGAAGTCCGGTATCGACCACACTGTAATTGAACCAGCCCATGGTGTAGGTCTCATTGAACATCTGATAACCGTTCACCATCATCTCGCCGCCGAATTTATAGGTATGGTTGTTGCGCACCCAGGTCAGGCTGGTATTCGCCGTTGGCTTGCGGTAGATCAGATGGATCTGGTTTCCCGAACCGGTGTTGTACGACATGCCGCCCTGGTTGCCAAACAAGGTCGAATTCGCGGCGCCAACCACAGCTCCGATGACGGGAAAAAGAGTCGAGTTCGTTCCGGTCAGACCGAGCTGAGCGACGGGATCGAATCGGTCCGTGTGATCGTTGATTTTCGTATCCACCAGGCCTGCGCCGAAATGCAGGAGCAGAGTCGGGGTCAGAGTCTCGTCAAAGTTCAACCGGTAAGTATTCGAGTTGACCAGGCGCGGCTGTCCGCTTCGAATGGGAGGCGGCAGGGCTCCGTTATTCGGATTGTCCTGGCGGTTGAGAGACCAGAATCCGGAGACCTTGGATCTCGCGCTGATCTGGTAGTCGCCCTTGACCGATGGGATCAGAGTGTATTTCGGGTTCCGATAGGTGGGCAGAAAATTGTTGGTCAGCCCCGAGCTGGTGGGCGCTGGTATGAGGCTCTGGATCTTCAAGGCGACGGGGTCCAACTGTGAAGCCGGCACGATATTGTTGACAAATGGATTGCGGTACGTCTGGCCATTGGCAACAAAGTCGCTGGTGGGATCGTAAATCGCATTCTCCATAATGGGCCGGCCCAGCCCGTCGGCGCCCAGACTTCGATTCGTCAGGGCTTGCGAGAAATTACCGGTGCGATAAGCCTGTGTGGGAACGGTGCCGGATACGTTGTTCGTGATGGTGGTTTCGCCGAAATGCTCGAAATTGAAAAAGAAGAACGCCTTGTCGTGGCCGTTATACAGTTTCGGCAGGTACACCGGGCCGCCTAGATTGAAGCCGTAATCACTTCTGCGCTGGCGCGACCGCAGCAGGTTTCCCTTGCCGTCGTTCGTGAACGGCGCACCTGCGTTGAGCGCCTCGTTCACAAAGTATTCGTAACCCCCTCCGTGGAACTGGTTTGTCCCGGAGCGCATGGTGACGTTAAAAAGGCCGCCGCCCGCCTGCCCCAGTTCCGCCGAGTAGTTGCTGGTCTGCACCGCGAATTCCTGCATCGCGTCGACGCTGCCCTGCGTTTGCGACTGCACCGAGTACCAGCCGTTGGTCGCGTCCTGGCCCTCGATGCGCATCGCCTGAGTATTTGCGGGCGCCCCATTGATCCGGATATCGACATCCGGCTGATAGGTTGCGCCGGGTAGCAACTGTACTACGGCGTAGGGGTTGCGAATTCCGGAAGAGCCTGCCGAGGCGCCGATTCCCATCACCGGCAGATTGTTCATGGTATTCGTTGTGACGGTGTGGCTGAGTTCGCCGCTTTCGGTCTTGAGTAACGGGGCCGAGGCGGATACCGTGACCGATTCGGTGTTGGCGCCGACTTCGAGCAGGACATCCACCCGGTACGTCTGCGCGACTTCCACCATGACGTTCGGCCGGACGTATTTCTTAAACCCAGGCACGGACACCGAGAGTTCGTAGCGGCCCGCCGGCAGTTGCGCCAGAGTGTAATTTCCCGTAGCGGAAGAACCCGCCTGGTAGACGGCTCCCGTCTCAACATTCCTGATTTCGACTGCGGCATTCGCCACAACGGCGCCCGCCGGATCGGCTATGGTTCCAGTGATCGTGCCGCGATCGCTCTGCGCCACCGCGGCGAGCGCGAAGATAAACAGACAGACGGTCGGCCTGGACAGTCTCATTACAAAGCCCCCTCTGATGAACTGGTGGATCAAATCTATACCTGCCCGATTTCGCAGTCAAGGGGCCGGTGCTAATCTGTGTTTGTCGGCCTGCCGTTTCGCCGCCGGCCGTACCAGTTCGAGGAAGGGTTATGAAGAGCGAAGACGGCAACGACATGCCCGCCGAGATCGATTTCAACAAGGGAGTCCGCGGGCTTCACCACATCCCTCCGGGCACTAAGGTCTTGATGCCGGTTTCGATCGAGAGGGGCGTGTGGGAGTACTTCTCAGGGAAAGCCGCCCAGCGCGGTGTTGAGCTATCTGAACTCGTCACCGAAGTACTGAAGCGCGACATCGAGATCAATGAGGCGCTGAAGTAGAACTCTCCGCCTCGCATTCAGTAGACTGTCCGGCTCTGCGCCACATCTTTTCTCGCCAACGAAAAACGCGGCTCCTCCGCGACGCCATGTAAAAGCCGGGCCGCCGTGTACTCACCCACTGCGGGACCGTGCTTGAATCCATGGCCCGATCCCCCGCCGGCGAACCAGACGTTTTCCAGTTCCGGGTGCCGGTCGATCAGGAAGTCGCCGTTCGAGGTGTTCTCGTATTGGCAGACGCGGCACTCCGCCAGAGGCGCATCGGCCAGCGCGGGAAAACGCTGCCGAAGGAACGCGTGCGCCTCGGCTATGCTTTCCGGCCGGAGCCGGCGATCGCCCGAATCCGGATCGAAAGCGGGGCCATGGCGATCGAAGGCGAGTTTGAATCCCCGTTGTTCCAGATCCGGAAACCCATAAGGTCCGCGCGGGTCCGTAAAGTCGATCCAGATTGGCAATTGCGGCGGAGAGAAGCGTCCGTCGCCCGGCGGCGGAGCGAAGAAGAATACCTCCTGGCGCGTCGGGTAAATCCGCCGCCCAAGGCAATCCGGGAACAACTTGGGGAGCCACGGACCGCATGCAAATACAAAAACTCCGGCGCTGATCCGCTCCCCTGCAAGCGTGTGCACGCAATCCAGCATCCCGCGGCCCGCAGGAGTTTCTATGGCGGCGGTCGCGTATTCCACACCCCGGTGCGTCAACTCGCGGACCAACGCCGCAACTGCGCGGCGCGCCATCAAGGCCCCGCTCTCCGGTTCCAGAATCCCGAACGTTTGCGGGCCTTCGAAAACCATCTGAGGGTAGCGTCTGGCAAGGTCCTCGCCTGATAAGATCGCCATTGGCACGCCGGCCTTCTCCAGGGTGGAACGTGTCGACTCGCTATAGGGATCGCCCGTTCGGCCGATCCAAAGCACGCCGGTGCGGTGAAAAAGGGATTCGCCGGTGTTCTCGAAAAGCTCCCGCCACTGCGCCAGAGAGCGCAGGGCCATTCGTGTGTAAATCTCGTCGGGGCCGTAGCCCATGCGAATGATCCGGCTCTCGCCACCGGAACTGGAACGGGAGTGACCCGGTCCCCAGGCATCCAGCAGCGCCACGGATTTGCCGGCAGAGCGCAGGTGCCACGCAGTCCAAGAGCCGAACGCGCCGGCGCCGATGACGGCTACGTCAACTACCATTTCAGAAACAGCACACTACCGCGAAGTCCCCTTGATTGCCGGCGGCGGTACAGGCGACCCGGCGCCGTATTTCTCAATTTTTCGTGTCTTCATGTTGTAAACGTCGCCGGGGGAGAGGACATAATACGGCTTCTCCCACGGCTGATAAACGCGCGTGTTGTCATGGATCGCGACTTTCCACTTTCCAATCACCTCGAACCGGTCGCCGGTCACGACGAGAGCCGTGCCTTCGGAAATACCGATTCCGAGCAGATTCGGATATTTCCTGATCACGGGAATGAGGTCGTCCCAGCGATTGCGTGTGTTGATGTGCTGATCGATGGCCGACCTGCGGAGGAACGCGAAGCCGTGCTCATGCTCCGGCTCGGGCGTCATCATAATCTCAGGGCCGGCAATGGCGCCCCGCACCAGGTAATCGCCCTGAATGGTCGCTCCCGCCGAGCTGCCGCCGATCACGCCTCCGCGCTCCAGCACTTTGTGGAATTCGCGCATCGTCAGCGTGTTCGCGTAGGAGTCCACGATGTTCCACTGCCGTCCGCCATCGAACCAGACTGCGTTGGCGTTTCGCAGCACCTTCGCGAACTCCTCCGTATTCGCAGTTTTTGGATCATGCGTGTGCAGCATCCACACATTGGTACAGCCGCGGTCTTTCCAGGGAGCAAGCACCTCTTCCGCTCTATAGTGGATTAGGCTCCCATCGTGGTTCCTGTTGCCGCCCGCTGTGGGGACGACCACGATCTTCGCGTTTAACCCACCCGCCAGGTTGATGAATGTCTCGAAAATCCCGGTGCCCGTATCCGAGCCGCCGCCCTGGATGACGAGTGTTCCTTTCGGTGGCCCGTATTCAGTGGGCTCTTGCGCATAGAGAGCCATTGCGGCGATGGTTGTGGCGAAAGCGATAGCGTGTTTCATGGCTTCTCATGAGGATACTGCAGATGGGCCACGTCGAATAGCCATGAGTTAGGTCAGCATTTTAACCAAAGAAACACCGCTGGTCTTGTATACTGGCGTGGAATCGGGGGCCGCATGCTCGTATCGACCGGCAAGACAAAAAACATAATTCTCTTCGCATGTTATTGCCTGGCAACAACTTTTTCCCTCCAGGCTACGGACGTTTCGACCTATCATAACGATCTCGCGCGGACCGGTCAAAACCTGAGCGAGGTTACACTGACTCCCGCGAATGTGAATTCCGCCACCTTTGGGCTGTTGTTCACCCTCACGGTTGACGGGAAGGTTGATGGCCAGCCGCTGTATGTTTCGCAGCTAGCAATCCCCGGGGGCGGAACGCACAACGTGCTTTTTGTCGTCACGGAACATGACACCGCATACGCATTCGACGCCGATACGGGTGCTACGATTTGGAGCCGGTCGGTTCTAAAAGCCGGAGAGGTCCCCTCCGACACACGCTCCTGCGGCCAGGTCAGTCCGGAGATCGGCATTACCGCCGCGCCGGTGATCAACCGCGCGGCCGGCCCTAACGGAGCAATCTACCTGACGGCAATGTCCAAGAACGGCTCCGGGAATTACTTTCAGCGATTGCATGCTCTCGATTTGGCTACCGGCGCCGAACTATTCGCGGGCCCCGTTGACGTGCAGGCTCAGTTTCCCGGCACGGGCGACAACAGCGTCAACGGCTTCGTAGTGTTCGACCCGAAACAGTATAAGGAACGCGCCGGGCTTCTTCTTATGAACGGAGTTCTCTATACGGCGTGGGCATCGCATTGTGACTTCCGGCCGTATACCGGTTGGATCATCGCGTATAACGCTTCCAGCCTGGCGCAAACGGCCGTGCTGAACGTGACGCCCAATGGAAGCGAGGGAGCAATCTGGATGGCGGAAGCCGGAATGGCCGCCGACAGCGCCGGCAACATCTTCCTGTTGGACGCGAACGGCGATTTTGGCACTACGCTGGATGGCAATGGATTCCCGGGCAACGGCGATTTCGGCAACGCATTCCTCAAGATATCGACGGCTTCGGGGTTGAACGTTGCAGACTATTTCGAGATGTATAACCAGCAGCAGGAGAATAACAGCGATACGGACCTGGGCTCCGGAGGTACGCTCCTGCTGCCCGACATGACCGATGGCTCCGGCAAGGTGCGGCATCTTGCAGTGGGCGCAGGCAAGGACACGAACATTTATCTGGTGGATCGCGATTCCATGGGGAAATTCAATGCAGGGAGCAACAAGATCTATCAACAGCTCACTTCTGTCCTTCCCGGCGGCGTATGGTCCATGCCCGCTTTCTTTAACAACAAGCTATATTACGGCCCCGTGAACGGACCGATCATGGCGTTCCAGTTTGCGAACGCCGTTCTCTCCACGACGCCGGTTTCGCAAACACCCAATGCATTTGGGTATCCGGGCGCGACGCCGAGCATCTCTGCCAATGGAAACGCCAATGGGATCGTCTGGGCTGCGGAGAATACGAACCCCGCTGTTCTGCATGCCTACGACGCCACGGACCTGCACGAGCTTTACAACAGCAATCAAGCGGCCGGCGGGCGAGATCACTTCGGGACCGGCAACAAGTTCATCACACCGACCATCGCCGACGGAAAAGTTTTCGTCGCCACGACGACCGGAGCCGGCGTCTTCGGCGTGCTGGGCGGAACAGTTCCGCCCCCCACCTTTAGCCCGCCCCCCGGGACGTACACTTCGGCCGTGCGCGTGACCATTTCCGATGCGAACGCCAACGCGAAGATCTATTACACGACGGACGGCACCACGCCGACCCCCTCGTCGACCTTGTTTCGCAGACCCATACGGATTGCCACCACCACGACGATCAAGGCCATTGCAGTAGTAGGCGGTATTTCCAGCCCCGTCGCGAGCGGCACGTATACGCTGCAATAGGCATTTCGCTAAAAAGCGATTGACTCCAGTTGAGTCAATTTAAGTCGGAAACAAAGGAGTTATCGGAAAAAATTGACTCAGGTTGAGTCAATCGCCCCACAAACACAAGCTCTTCTGCGATCGCATAACCAAGTGGGTACAATACGAGATACTAATTTGCCCATTTTGGAGGATACGCTGTATGAAGCTGCCCGTTGTGATAATGATGTTGCTCCTGGCCATCCTGGCTCAGGGTCAGGGGCCGGCGCCTGCGGCTCCCGCGGCCGCGACCCCGCTGCCTTGGGCCTATCCCTTGAATCCACCGGCTCAGCCCGGTGCGCAGCCCGCAGCGCCCGATCCCGCCGAACATCGCCTTCCGGCGAGTAGCAAGGCTTTCACGCGAAGACAGGTCACGGATCTCTTCAATCCACCGGACTGGTATCCGGAAGATCATCCGGCGATGCCGGAGATTGTGGGGCACGGCCGCCGGCCGGAGGTCCGCGCGTGCGGCTATTGCCATTTGCCCAACGGACAGGGCCGTACGGAGAATGCCAGCCTGGCCGGACTTCCCGCCGCTTACATCGCGCAGCAGATGGAGGATTACCGCAATGGCCTGCGCAAGAGTTCGGAACCGAAGATGGGACCTCCTTCCCTGATGCTGGCGATCGGGAAAGCCGCGAACGATGAGGAATCGAAGAGCGCTGCCGAGTATTTCTCTAAGATCAAATACAAACCCTGGGTTCGCGTCGTGGAAGCGAAGATGGTTCCCAAGACTCACGTCGAGGGATGGATCATGGTTCCCAACAAAGACGGCGGCGAGGAACCGATCGGCACGCGCATCATCGAGACCCCAGAGGATCACGAACGCTTCGAATTGCGCGACTCGATGTCCGGCTTCGTGGCCTATGTTCCCACGGGGAGTTTGAAGAAGGGCGAAGATCTGGTCACCCGGGGCGGGAGCGGTAAAACGGTGCGCTGCTCCATTTGCCACGGCGAGGGACTAAAGGGGCTCGGCATTGTGCCTTTCCTGGCCGGCCGGTCCCCCAGCTACATCGTGCGGCAGCTTTACGATATCAAGACCGGCAATCGCCAGGGCCTGTGGAGCCCGCTCATGAAGGAAGCCGTTTCCAAGCTCACCAATGAGGATATGATTGCGATCGCGGCGTACGCGGCGTCATTGAAGCCTTAAGGCGTGCTGCGGGAGGAGGCTATGAAACACAAGGTGTGGGCACTCGCGGGAACAGTAGCGATCGTTGCAGCCGGGCAAGCGAATCGGCCACAACTGCCGCTGTTCGAACCGGATCCACTATGGTCGGAAGCTCTGCCGAATAAGTGGGTAAGCGGGCAGGTGGGAGGGCTCGCAGTCGATTCCCATGACAACCTGTGGGTCTTTCACCGCCCCGCGACAATTCCCGACGGTGAAAAAGCTGCATCGCTCGTCCCGCCTCAGGCAGAGTGCTGCATTCCGGCGCCCGCGGTGCTGGAGTTCGACAAAAGCGGGAAATTCCTCCAAGCCTGGGGCGGTCCCGGGCAAGGCTACGAGTGGTTTTCTTCCGAGCATGGGATCTTCGTCGACTATAAGGACAACGTCTGGCTGAGCGGAAGCGCGCAAGCCGACAACCAGATTCTGAAATTTACCACCCGGGGAAAACTACTCTTGCAAATCGGCCATGCGGGAAAGAACCGCGGCAGCAACGACACCGAGAATCTGGGAGGTCCGGCCGGCCTCTTCCTGTACCGCAAGACGAACGAGTTGTTCGTGGCCGATGGGTACTTCAACCGCCGCGTCATCGTTTTTGACGCCGAGACCGGCGCATACAAGCGCCACTGGGGCGCCTACGGCAAGAGACCTGACGATTCCTTGAAGTTCCCGCCGCGCGCGCAGCTTGTGCAAGGACCGCCTCCGGAAGGTTTCAACAACCCGGTTCACGCGGTGCTGGTGACGGACGACGACCTGGTGTATGTCGCCGACCGCTCGAACAATCGATTCCAGGTCTTCAAGCTGGATGGGACTTTCGTAAAAGAAGTGTTCATCTCCCGGAATACGCTACAGAACGAAGGAACCGTACACGCTTTCGCAACATCGCCGGACAAAGAACAGAAATTTCTCTACATCGTGGATGGCTCCAACAAAGCGATTCGTGTGCTGAACCGGCAGACGTTGGAGATCGTTGGGTCGATCGGCGGCCATTCGGGGCACAACGCCCGGGAGTTCTTCCACATCCACAGCTTCGCGAGCGACTCGAAAGGGAACCTCTTCCTCGGTGAAGTCAACAACGGGCAACGCTACTACAGGTACGTGTTTAAGGGCATGGGCCCAGCCCGATAAAAACGGGAATGGGGTGCATTTTCATCAGCTACCGGCGGCACGACAGCTCCGGTTTCGCGGGCCGCATCTATGACCACCTGGTCACCTGCTTCGGCAAGGATCGTGTGTTCATGGACGTCAGCGGCATTGCCCCGGGCGAAGACTTCACACGCGTGATTTCCGCCCGGCTTTCCTCCTGTTCGGCTTGCCTCGCCATCATCGGCGAGCGCTGGGTAGATGAGCTGACCCGCCCAAGCGGGGGAGAGGATTTCGTGCGGATCGAAATCGGAAGCGCCATCCAAGGTAAAGTGCGGGTGATCCCGGTACTCGTGGGTGGAGCCTCTATGCCACGCGGCGAGCAATTGCCCGATGAGTTGCGGCCGCTCGCTACCCTCAACGCCATGCCCATCACACACGAATCGTTCGACGACGGCATGGCGCGGCTGATCGAGGTGCTCGAACCGGGGAAACATAAGGAAGACGTTGCACACGACACGATGGGCTGGCGCCTGCCCCTGATTTGCTTGTTCGTAGCTCTATTGGCTACGCTCGTGACCCGCTATTTCTTCGCCTCATCAAGTCTCACTGCGGACGCGCCGCTCAGCGCCGCGGAGACCTTATTTGTGTTTCTGATTTTTTTGACTGTGATCGGCTCCGCGGTGTGGCTTTTCGCGCGGCGGAGGAGACACCGGATATCGGAATGAAGCGCTATTTTGCGTTAGCGGTGGCGATTCTGATTCTCGTAGCCGGTGTGGCTATTTTTCGTAGCGCACGCCGGGAGCCGCCTCTGACATCGGGCAGCGCCCCGCCGCCCAATACCCAGCCGCCCGTCGTTAGGAAGCCGGAGCCCGAACCCGCCACGCCGCCGGAGACGAACACGGCGCCACCAACAAAAGCGTCTCCTCCACCACCACCAGCGCCTCGACCCACGCCACCGCCACCGCCAGCCCCGGCGCCGCAGCAGCCCGTGTCGACTCCTCCCGCCGAACGGCCTCCGAACCGCGTTACCAGCCGCGCTCTCTTGCTCCAGGGAGAAAACGAAGAGCCCGGCTACGGGCTGTATAGTTATCTGGTGTTCGGGTTGCGTCCCGCGCGCTCCGATACTCCCCGTTACGCGCGGTACATCAAAGCTCTGGAAGCGTACCTGGAATTGGAGGAAGCCTCCTCCGTCCGCCGCTATGTGCCGCAGGACGCCATCAACGTTACTTATCTGCCGGTCAGAGACTCAGCCCCTACAACCCCGGCGGCGCTGCTGGAGACGTACGATTACAGCCGGGCGCAGCGTCTGCTGGCTCTCACCACCGGCGAATCGCCCGATGGCCCATTTCTCATTTCCGCCCGCCAGCCGTTAAGCCGTGCCGCGGCGCTTCCGGCGGAACATATCTTTCAGGATCTCTCCACCGTGCCGCCCGATCTGGTGCGGCTGTGGGTAAAGCATTTTATCGAACAGGCTGCACAGGAACGCTTCTGGGAAAGCAAATCGCGCGACGAATTTATTCTGGGAGTCCGTACGTATATTGCCCGGGGCGGCAATGAAGTCGGCAGCCTGAGCGCTGCGTTCGCTTCCGTTATCTGGCAGTTCAGCCCGCGCCGGTAGAAGTCAGATCACACAATCTGGACGCTGATTCCTTCCGGGTCCTTGATGTGAAACCCGGCGTCGAGGTTCTCTTCCGGAGTTACCCCGCGCTCCTTCAGCTCGCGTGTGACTGCTTCCTTATTGAACTTCTCTACTCCGATCGCGAAGTGATCCACCACGCCCGTAGGGCTCTTGTGATGCAGCGAGACCAGGACCTTTCCCGATCCCAGGCGCACAATTTCGTTCGGCTTGTCCTCGCTCAGGATGGTGAAGCCGAACATCTTTTGATAAAACGCGATCGAGCGCGGCAGGTCGGTCACCTGAATGCTTATGTGGTCGATCCTGGCTCCCTTGATGCCGGCCTCCTGCGCCTGCGCGCCCGTCGCGCCCGCAGCCAGCATCGTCAGCCCTTGCACCAACTCCCGGCGCGAGAGCGAACCTCGTTCGAAACGGCTCAGCAGACTAGAAATCATCGCTTCCATACGGCCCTCCTCGATGTGGACGATTGTATCTTACAAACGACGATGGCTCACTGCGCCAAGTTCACGAGTCAGAACTTAAGATGAGCGTCGTATGTTGGGGCACTGGTTTGAGCGACACGCCGACGCCGTTGATCTGGATATCGGAGATGGTGAAGCCATTCTTGCGATAAACAAACGATTCATCCAAGGTTCCTTGCTCGTCCAGCGCCTGGCTAGCAGAAACCTTCACCGCAGGCGTTGACGAATTGGTTACAGTGATTACGATCTGCTGCCCGTTATTTTTGGCATGGATTGTGATCGTATCGTTTGCCATCAAAGCATCCCCGGCTGCCTTCGCGCCCACCTTAAGCGCGTAGCTCTTCAGAAGCAGAGCAGGAATCGTACTCGGATTGCCGGCAGTCAGCTCCCTCATCGGCCGCCGCCGGTGCAAATTTCCTTCGAAACGCCAAACGCGGGTCTCCTGTGCTCCCGCATCGTCTATGATTACTCCACCGTCTGCCATTGATTTGCTCCTAAGTAGATTGAGTCGCTTCAACCTGAAAGGCGCATTCCATGAGAAATCGGGGTCACGGAAGCGCTAATTTTTTGATGTCGGGGCGCTGAAGGTAGCGGTGAACGCTGTCCTCAGGCCATGAGCGCTTGATATTATCGAGCGCCGCTTGCCCGAATCCGGGGCGATCGTTACTGCCCAAAACTCTCCGGGCACGCCAGATGGCTTCCCAGTTCTGGTGTGGTTCGAAGAACGTCGATGCTTCTTCGGCGGACGCACGGGCGTAGCTGGCTTGGGGCGAGGTCCGGAGCGCTTCAGCCAGCGACAGCTTGGCGCTAGCCGCCAAGTATGGCTGAGATACCTCCTCACTGCTACGGATTGCGCGTTCGCATGTGGCAATCCCGCTCTCCATCGAACCCATACGGATCAGGGCTAACCCGGCGAGAACCGCCGCCTGGAGGTTCTCCACCGTCCCTCCGTTCAAGGCCTGCGCTTCGCGCGCTGATCGAAGCGTCTCCGCCCATTGCAGTTGGTACGCGGCTATCTCGGATCCGCCCAATGCCAACCTCGCCCGAAGTTGTGGTTGCTTGCCCTCCAATCTCGCTGCAAGTTCGGCTGCCCGTTTCAAATCGGACGATGCTTCCTCAAAGCGGCCCATCTGTGCCAGCAGCCTTGCCCGGGAAACGAGTGTGTAAGCCGCCCGGTAGCCGCCCCGCATATCGCCGAACACCGCCAGAGCACGGTCCTTTTCTGTTAAGGACTCCGGCCAGCGCCCCAACTTCATCAGCACAGAACTCAAATACAGATGGGCCAGGCCGGTTTGCTCCGCGTCATGCAGTTGATCGGCGAGCCGGATCGCTTCGCGTTGCGTTTTTTCGGCTTCTTCAAATCGCGCCAGGCTTTCCTGCGCTCCACCCAGAATCAGGTTTGACTGCAACGCTTCGCGCCTGTAGCCGGCAGCCGCGAAAAATGCCAATGCCGGCTGCACATATTTCGGCACTTCCCGGGGCCGGTCATATTTGTCGCGGAGCGCGGCGAGCGACAATTTCGCTCGCGCCTCGCTGAAGAGCGCCCGGCCGCGGCTGGCAAATTCCAAGCCCTGCTGAAAATAGCGTTCCGCCTGGTCCGGCTCGTCAAGCTGAAAATATGCGTTGCCGAGGTCCACAAGCCCGATAGCCGCGGGCTGGTCCATCCGGTTTTCGATGGCCATTCGGACCGCGGCTTCGGCCACCTCGCGGGAATTTCCGGGCTGTCCCATGGTGCGATAGGTAAGCGCAAGCGCTAACCGCAATTGAATCTCATGGTGTAAGTCGCCGATGCTTCGCGCGACGGCCGTTCCGCGATCGATAAGGGCCACGGCTTCGGACGCGCGGGTTGTGCGGCCCAGCGAAATTGCGCGCTGCAGGAGGGTCTCGACTACACCATCGTAGTTGCTGGCCGATTGGAACAGCCCTTCGGCCTCCGCAAACAGGTTCTGTGCAGCGTCTTTCTTGCCCTGGCGATCCACGGCGAATGCCAACCATAATTTGGCGCCGGCATAGCTGGGGTTCAGCCTGAGCGCCTGCTCCAACGGAGGAATCATGCCCTGGGTATCCTGTCGTTTCCATGCCAACCATGCCAGGTCGACCGAAGCGGCGGCTTTCTCGCGATCGGGCGCCGCTGCATAGAGCTGCTCGAACAGCGGCTGGGCACGTTCGAACTCCCCCGAAATCACATAACGCAAGGCGTTGAATCTGAGGGCATCAGTTCGATTCAGGCGCTCGTCCTGGGCGACGGTGACGCCTTTCAGCATCGTTTCGTTGGCGCGCTCCGATGCGTCCAAGTCGCGGTACGCCGCAGCGAAATAAGCATACGAAGGCGCGTAGCGCGGGTCTGTCGTAACGGCCTTCTCCAACGAGCGGCGGGCGGCTTCGGGTGTTGCAGAGCGCAACGCTTCCACGCCCTTTTCAAACCAGACCAGGGCTTCTGGCTTGGGCCGATAGGGACGATGCGACCAGGTCCAGAGAGCCCAACCGCCGATCACCGGTGCGGCGCCGGCCGCGGCGGCCTGCGCCCACTTGCGGCGGCTCCAGTAGAGATGCGGCGGCCGCCAGGTGCGGTTTTGAAACAATCCAGCCAGCTCAGACGCTGATGCAAAGCGCTTGGCGGGTTCCACCTCCAGGCAGCGCCGGATGGCGAACTCCCATCGCGCGTCCACATCGGGCGTCGATTGGCGAACCGAGGGAGGCTCGCCCCTCACACGCTGCATCGCCGATTGAATAATGTGACCTTCTTCGAACGGAAGCCGGCCGGTAGCCATTTCAAACATCACGACGCCCAGCGAGTAGATATCGGATGCCGCCGTGATCGGTCCACCGCTCAATTGTTCGGGCGACATATAGGCAACTGTGCCCGCGATGCGGGCTCCGGAAGAGACGCTGCCGGCAGACGCGGCGAGGCCAGGGGCCAGGCCCGCGAGTCCGAAATCCGTGATCACCGCCCGCGAGGCCACAATCATTACATTGGCGCTCTTGAAGTCGCGATGGATAATACCCTCGTTGTGCGCCGCCTGCAGACCTTCGGCCATCTGCACGATGAAGGGAAAAGCCTCACTGGCAGACATTCGGCCGGCGCGGTGAATGCGCGACGCCAGCGTCTCGCCCGACAACAACTGCAAGGTAAAAAAGTGCATGGGAGGCCGATCCCCACCGGGAAATGAATGAACGCCCACTTCAAACACCCGGCACACATTGGGGTGAGTCACCTTGCGCGCTAATTGGACCTCCACCTGGAATCGGCGCAGCAGCGCCGCGTCATAACTCCTGTCCGAGCGGAGGGTTTTCAGGGCAACCGATTCGTGCAGAAGTTCGTCCACGACTTCGTAGACTTCGCCCATACCTCCTCGGCCCAATTGGCGGGTGACCCGGTAGCGGCCTCCGATGACGTCGCCCGGCGAAAGGCCCTTGTCCAGCGGGAATACGGGACTATCGAGGAAACTTTCGGTATCTCTAAATTCGGCAAGGAGCCGGCCGACTTCCTCCTTGAGAGCGTCATCGCCGCCGCACGCCTGTTCCAGGAACGCGGGGCGCTCCTCGGGAACCATTTCCAGGGCGGAATCGAATACTGCTTTGATTTTTTTCCAGCGCCCGGCAGTCATGGATGCTACTTCAAAGATGTGGTTACCCGCACCCGATATTCGGCCGCCTTTTGCAGAATCTGTTTCGCGTCCAGCGTCAGGATCTGCGCGTCACGCACCACCGGCTTGCCGTTGACCATGACGTCGCGCACATCCTCGGCCTTCAGCGCGTAGACCATCTGCGAAACCGGGTTGTAGAGGGGAACGGCATTCGGGCGATCGATCCGCACGGAAATCAAATCGGCGCGCTTCCCGGCTTCGAGTGAGCCGATCTGCCGCTCCAGCCCCAGCACGCGCGCGCCTCCGAGTGTGGCCATTTCCAGGGCGGCGGCGGCGGCGAGCGCCTGGGGATTGAGCGCCGTTACATTCTGCAGCTTGACGGCCAGGTCCATCTCTTCGAAGAGGTTCAAGTCGTTGTTGCTGCCGGCCGGGCCATCCGTGCCCAGGCCCACCGCAATTCCCATCGCGCGCATGCGCGTTACCGGGGCCACGCCGCTGGCGAGTTTCGTGTTGCTCGAAGGGTTGTGAGCCACACCCACACCGCGCATTTTGAGAATCGCCATATCCGCGTCACTTACCCAGACGCAGTGCGCGGCCACGGTGCGGCCGTTGAACACACCAAGAGCATCGAGGGCTTTGGTGGGCGTAGCATGCCGCTTTGCCAGCTCATCGTCGTTTTCCTTCTTGGTTTCCGAGAGATGGATGATCAGCGGCGCGCTGTACTTATTGGCCAGCGCCCGCGCGGCTTTGAGCGTTTCGTCGGAGTTGGTGAAGATCGCATGCGGCGCAACCGCCGGTGTTACCAGCGCGTCATTGCGAAAACGCTGCAGGTATCCTTCGGTGAACCGCAGCGAATCGGCCGGTGTTTTAGCATCAGCAACCGGAAAACCGATGATCGTTTCGCCGAGCACGCCGCGCATGCCGGCTTCCCTGGCGACCTCAGCCACCACATCTTCGAAGTAGTACATATCTGTGAAGGTGGTGGTGCCCCCCAGCAGCATTTCGACGACGCCCAGACGCGTGCCCCAGCGGACGAACTCGGCCGACACGTTCTTCGCTTCGGCCGGGAAGATAAATTTGTTGAGCCAGTCCTGCAGCGTTAGATCGTCGGCCAGGCCTCGGAATAGCGCCATGGCGGCGTGCGTGTGCGTGTTGATGAGACCGGGGGCGAGGATTGCATCCGGGCGGTCGAGGCGCTGCGCAGCCTGAAAGCGTTTGTCGATCTCGGCTTTACTGCCCACACCGGCAATCCGGTCCGCACGCACCGCTACCGCGCCGTTTTCGATGACCCGGCGCTGCGCATCCATGGTGATGACATAACGGCCGCTCCAGATCCAGTCGGCTGGCTCGGCAGCCAGTGTAAGCACGCAGGAAAACGAGAAAAACAAGATACCGGTGTGTTTAAGAAGACGCCTTACCGCTCCCTCACGGCCGCGGCTCTGTTTCGGAGCCGCGCGCGTAAGCAAGCGGTCAAGCTTCTGAGACACGCCACTATAGAAACGAAACATCGAATGGCTTGGGAAAGAGTTCTCTCAGCCGATAGGTTTCCATTTTACCTTCCGGGTTCACCAGAAGGATCTCGATGTCTCCGCAAAACTCCCACAGGATCTGGCGGCAGGCGCCGCAAGGCGGGG
>PSRJ01000027.1 GCA_003175985.1 Terriglobia bacterium | reverse complement strand
GGGTTAGTTCCGCCAGTTCCTGTTCCGTGTAGAACTCTTTGCTTCCAAGACGTTTCGGCCGTTCCAAAGGCGTCAGCGTGGCGTTACTCCAGATGCCCTGCAAATCCGGATGGCCATCCGGGGTGCGCGGTGAGGTCCAGGCCTTGGTTGGGGACGTTGCTTTCGCCGCCGTTTGCGCAGCAGCGGGAACCGGCGCAAGTAACAAACCCGCCATCGCAGTTGCGAGGGCAGCCGCTACAGGGAGCGAGCCATGGCTCATGGAACCCTCCTACTCGCCGTTGATCCTACATGTGAAAGAGGCCGGTGTCAATCGGGGGTGACGGGATTGACGAGTGCGAATCTTACCGCGGCCGCGGAGCGCCGAAGCGGAACTCGGATTTCAGCACTTGCCCCCGTTCGTCCACCACTGCACCCGCCATGAAGCCGGGTTCCATCGGCGTCCCAAAGCGCAGGTCGAACACTTCCACTCTCTTTGCGTTCTCTGGCTCGGGTAGCGGTGTGATCCGCCACAGCGGCAATTGCGAAAAACCGAGGAATGTCTGGAAGACAGGCGTCCGCCGCGCGATCGCCAGCGCCGGATCGGGGGAAGGCTTGTAAAACATGGCCCCGCGCGTTGGATCGAACTGGCCGGTCACGTCAACTTCGGCTAGTTCCCAGAATGTGGACGTCTCGACCAGGCCGCGCCATCGGAATGGGTTTGCCTCGGGCAGCGCAGCCACGCGGTCCGCCGTCTCTCCATGGTAAATCCGCGATTCAAGTACTGCCGTCGCACGGCTGTGCAGAACCGCGCGGCCGCAGTTGTAAAGCAAAAGAAAGATCAGCGCGAACCGGGCGAACCCGCGGCCATGGGGCGAGGAGCCTGGCTTCCCCGAGGCGATTTCCGCAACCACCAGTCGCTTCAAGAAAGGACCCAGCAGGCCAAGCAGCAAAACGCCCCAGATCGCGAAATCGATCACGGGTGTCAGGTCAAGCCGCAGCCACTGGCCCGAAAACGGGAGAAGCAGCCGGATGCCGTAGACGTTGGTATAGTCCAGGAGCAGGTGAGAGGCTACCGCTGCCATCGCCGCGAGAAATGCGCCGGGCCAGCGAAGCGGCTTGCGCATTACGGCCCAGACCAGCACCACTGGAAGCAGCGCCATCACGGGCATTGCCACCAGCGAGTGTGTGAGGTGGCGGTGATAATGCAAATAGTTCAAACCCCCGCCGGCGGTCGTGACAATATCGATATCCGGAGCATTCGCCGCCAGCATCAGGATCGGGGTGGCATAGGGCGTAGCACGATTTAACCCGGCCCTGCTCAGGAACAGGCCGGTAGCTGTGTGCGTCAGCGGATCCATCGGGCGGGGATTTTCTATTGTAAAGGGTCATCAGGGGGAGAAAAGGGGAAAGGCGCGGAGCCAATCCCCTCCAGGAACTCAGGCAGACAGCGGCAGCGGCACAGGCGGGCGCTTCCGGTGCAGGTCGAAGAGCTCCCTGAGCAGCGGCCGCCGGGGCTCCCGGTTCATCCCGGTGAAGTACTCGTCTATGGGATACAACGAGTACGGCTCGAGCTCGGCGAACGTGCGCCCGAGCCGGTGCTCGATGCGGTAAACCGAATGGAAAAAGGTTCCCCGGTCGATGCCGAGCCGGCGGCAACACATCCGCCAGTCGGCCCCGAGCAGGAAGTGAAACCGGAAGATGTCGTACTCGAAGGAATTGAGCATGCGCCGGCTGACCAGGATGAAGTCAGCCATAAACTCTTCGCGCTTCCTCGAGTACATCCGCCGCCCTTCTTTGCCGCGACAGAATTCCAGCGAAACATTACCTACTTGCCCCGCGTGAGTGGCACAGTCGCGGAAGCGGTTATAGCAAGCCCGAAAAATGGCCCGGAGCACGCATTGGCACGGTACCTCTCTCCCTTTATGGACGAGACGTAGGCCGTAACCGTGGCAGGCGCTGCACGATTCTTTGGCCAGTCCAATGGCGTTCGATCGATTCCACTGCATTTTCGAGAATGTCCTCCTGGCGGCGGCCTTCTGAATCAACGGGAAATGGCCGGCTCGCCAATGTCTTCAATCTACTCTCTGCCGAAAATCCGTCAAGTAAATCAAATTACTGAATAGAACATTTTCATTGGGAAACTCCCGGTTGACATCTCTCAAGTCCATAATTCAAGATCACTTAAATTGCGTAAAATTTATGAGAATTATTTGAAAATAATTTTTAGGACCTCCTAATATGTAGTACGATATGGTACTAATCTATTTCCGAGGGGAATACACCGGTGATATGCCTATGGACTTTCAGCGGCTTCAATCTCGACTGATTGCGAATCTGCGGGACCGCATTCAGCGTGGGGACGTCACCGAGCGCGCGCTGGCCCGGATGACCGGAATCTCGCAGCCCCACCTGCACCATGTGCTCAAGGGAAAACGGCTGCTCTCGATGGAGAAGACAGACCAGATTCTCCACCACTTACGTCTCGATTTGCGGGACTTGCTGGATTAGCTTCGGCAGTTGTGTCCCCCTTCGGTATGCTGAGGAGGGGGGTGCGGAACCACTTGGCGCGATCCGATCGGACGGACGCATGGGGCGAGCGGTTGCGGCGCCTGGCCGGCAAGATCGATACGCTGGCCGACACGGACCAGCACCGCTTGAATCACGCCCGCGAAATCGCGGAGTTGCGGCGGAGGGCCGCCACCCAACTGCACTCGATTTGTGCCGGATTTGTGGGCTCGGTGAACCGGCTGCTTTCACGCTGCGAGGTTACGCTCGACCCGCCCCATTTCCTGGCCGGCTCCTTCCAGGAGGAAGGCACCAATCTCTTTCAGATCAATACACGCGGCCGCATTCTCCAAATTGAGTTTTCGGCCACGCAGGACCTCACTTCGACTGAGGATTTCCGTATCCCCTACACCATCGAGGGCTCCGTACGCGCCTTCAATCAGGATCTGTTGGACCGGAACCGCATCGAGGAGCAACTGATCTTCTTCACTGTAGAAAAGGGGAGGACCATGTGGCGCTTCTTCGATGCGCGCACCTACCGCTCCGGTCCCCTGGATCAGGAGTATCTGCTGATTCTGATGGAGCAGTTGATCTGATTCCTCATTGATATTGCCCCAGAGGAACCGAAACACTGATGGGCGATCCTTTATGGCTGCCCGCAATATACGGTGAGAGCACCTGATACGAATAGCCCGAGATTTGAACTACCAGGCGATAGTTGTCCGTCCCCGCGTCGGGAGTGGAAACACTGACCATCGAGGCATTCAGCCCGAACGATGGAGTTCCCCCCGCGGGTGCCGTGGGCTGCAGATACAGCACCATGTTCTGAATGGCCGAGCCATTCGCCGGATCGGTGACTGCACCCCAACGCGCCGCGGTGCGCGCCCGCTCCACGATGGCCTGCTGGAAGAACAGAAACTGGCCGAAATCCGCGATGGCGACCAGGATCAGGAAAAAGACGAGGCCGACTAACGACAGCTCGACAATCGCGCTGCCGCGGGTTTTGCCGAGCCTCCGCAAACGTCGGTTCCTGCTTTGGTTGAATTCACACATTGCGATCACACCGGGGCCCAAATACCCTGGTACGGATAACTCACCGCGGGTTTGCCGGCGAGCGTATGAGTTCCGAAAGCGCATTGACGGTATACCCGGTGATGGAGACCGTCATGTAGCTCGGCACTCCGTTAGCAAAGGTGACGGTCAAATTCACGTTTGCGGCCGTAAGGCCACCAATGGCCGGGCTCGTACCCCCCGTCGGGCTCCCGTACAGAACCACATTTTGCACTGCCGATAAAAACGTGCTGGAGGGCGCCGTGGTAGCGGAATCGTAGGGAATCAGCGCCGCATACCGTGCTCCCTGAGCAACCGCGGTTTGCAGCCTGTTGTACTGGATAAAGGTATAACCGAATTCAAAGGTCCCCGAAAACGCGGCCAGCAGTACGCCCGAACCCACAGCAAATTCAACGATGGCGGTCCCGCGCCGATTGTTCCGGAGTTGCCCTCCTGGCATGCCGGCGCACCCCATGGCCCGCTGAATGCGGATTAGCCCTGCTTGTATCCAATGAGTCATTCCACTAACTTTACGGCGGAAGCGCCCGTCGTGCCGCCGGTCCCCGGACCGCCGCTTCCGATGTTGTAAGGCCCCACATACAGGGCGCAGTACGGGCTGTTCCCATTCGCATTCTTCTTGTAATAGTTGCTCTGCGCGCCATTCGCCAAGAGCAGAAACTGCCCGTAGCCGATCACGTTGGTGTGAGTCGGATCAACCGGATCCACGATCGGGACCGGGAGCAGTCTCCTCCCGTTGTGATTAGCGCTCGCCAAATAACTGGCAGGCGTATTGTCCGATGTATCGGTGTCCTGGCTCGCCCGCTGATCCAGATAGTTCGCTTCCGACTGCTTGTTACCAGGAGTCAACAAAGGATCGAGATTAGTCCCGAGAGCGACCGGCGCCAACTGGACGGCATTGATCACCTCCGCCGCGATTTGACTGTTGCTGTTACTGCCCCAATATCCGTGATACTGGGACCCCCAATAGGAGACTACGGCGATCAACGAAGAATTTGGGTCTCCCGGGCACGGGTTCGAGTTGAAGCATTTGAGAGGATTGGCCGGGCCGCAGCCGGCACGGTTGCCATTGTAGGTCGGCCAGTGAATATCGTAAGAATTCCCGGCAACCAATCCGAAAGTAGGTCCCGTAGTGTTGGTGCTGACGGCAGTGTAAGGCGCCACGCCCCGGCCCAGGGAGCTGATGGGGACCTGTCCGGCAGCGGCGGCCGAACTCACTACCAGATTACTCTGGCCGGTCACAACCGGCAGAAAGTATAACTGCACCGGCGCCGTGGCCGTTACCTGAGCATAAGAATATCCCGTAGCTGGAATGGGGTTTGCCACCCACGGCCCGGTTGCCGCTTGGGCAAACGCCACCGACGGGCCGTTCACGCCGGTAGTTCCGAAATCCCACTTGTTCGTCGATGCGGCAACCGCTGCTCCTGCGCGCGCAAGGCCGGTGTTGGTTCCGTCAAGCATCAGAGCCGCGGCGACTGCCGCCGAGTCGCAGTAGACCTGCATCTCGTTTTTGACAATGAAAATCCGTCCGAAATCCACTGCCAGCCCGATCATCCCGAAGATACCCACGCTCGTCAGAGCCATAGTCACCAGCACGAAGCCCCGCCTTCGCCTGGTCCGCTCAATCCGTTGGGTCTTCATAGCCGCTGAATTTATAACATCACTCCGGGAAAGAGCAGAAAATCCGGCATAACGGTTAGAACGTGAAACAAAAACACCGGATCGAATAGTACTTTAGATAGATGGCACTGCCGCAAACGCCCGATTCCCGTAACTCAATTCCCTTAGTTGCGTGGCGGCGGACAAGATCGCGATTATACTGAGCTCAGCTATGTTACGAACCAAACTCCTCGTGCTGTTGCTGCTGCTTTCTATTGGCGCTTTTGCGCAGTCGGGAATTGCGGGCGCCTGCCGCAATGGCGGCTCCTATCCCAATTGTATTGGCGGTGAGGTCGTGTTCACCGGCAGTAACTATCCGGTGATTGTCCATATCACCGTGACGAATAGTTCCGGCAATGCGATTGACGATGGCGATTACAGAACAGCGGACGGAATCCTCACGTTCACGGAGAATCTCTCATTCGCCGACACGTACACGATTTCCATAAGTGGCCACCCGGTACTAACGGTTACTACCAGTTAGGTGTTTGTTCCAATTGAGAGCCGCGCCCGCCAGGAAGCGGTTCAGAAATCCGCCTGGAGCCTCAACGATCCCCAGCGTTGCGGGGCCAGCGCGGTCCCGGAGAACAGTCCGGCGAAATTGATTACGTTCAAGCGGTTGGTCAAGTCGGAGATGTCGCCCTGGAGCCGGACGGAGCGTTTCTCATGGCTCCACAGTTCGGCTCCTACCGAAAGATCCAGGGAAAAATTAGGGCGGACACGTCCGGCGCTGAAATTCACGCGGTCCAAAACCTGTTGGCCATACTGCTGGCGCAGCAGCGCGATATTGCCAAGATTGTCCAGCTCCACCGGCAAACCACTGCCATACTCGGCTGCGGTGGCCACCCAAAGCCGCGGCAGGAGCTGGTAGCGCAATCGCGCCCGCGCGGTATTGCGTTGATCCTGTGTCACCGGAAACTGGCCATTACTCACCAGGAGGCTGTCTGCGTTGTCGTCCAGAAATAGCCCTCCGGTAATCGGAAGCCGGCCCACTCCCCGCATATTCGAATAACTGATAAAGCCCGAGAACGGTCCCCACTTCGGAATTTCCAGTTTCGCTTCAAACCCCGAAATCGTGGCGCTGGCAAAGCTGACGGGAAAGCTGAGCCCGGTGTTCAGCAACAGGCTGTCATCCGCGAAATGGCGCACCGCACGGCGATAGTAGGTGCCATCCAGGCGCGCGCGGCTCCACACGCTCTTGGCGAATCCCCATTCATAAAAATTCCCGCGCGAGGGACGTACGGGCAGGATCAAGCCCGAATTGTTCAAAGCCAACAGCGAAGCAGAACTTGCCAGCAGCAGGTTTTCGATGGCCGGCGTCTGAAACGCACGGTCGTAAGAGGCGCGCAGCACCAGGCCCGCGCCGGGCACATCCCAGGAAGCCGCCAGACGGGGGCTCACCGCCTGCTCGTCCACAAAGAGCCGGTAGTGATCCCACCGCAGCCCGGCGCTCAGCGTCAGCGAGCGGTAGCGAATCTGGTCCTGCACAAACGCGCCTTGCTCCCGGTTCTGCCGGCGGTCGGCAAACTGAAACGAGGCTGGCGTGTCGCGGTCGAAAATGCGGACTCCCGCAACCCGGTAAGCCACGATCCGGTAAGAGAACTGTTCCTGAATGGAGCGGGACAACGCGTCGGCGCCGAATTTCCACTCATGCTTGCCCAGGTGTACCGACACGGCCGACGTGGCGTACGCCTCGCGGAAGCCACGGTTTTGAAAAGGTGCGATCGGAGTAGATAGCGGGTTGGACCAGAGAACGGCCGCCACATCGCGCACCGAAGCTCGCGTGTCGGCAAGCACGCGCGGTGAGAACAGGTGCGTATACGAGAGCTGTCCGCTCGTTTCCTCGGCGGTACGGTCCTGCCGCTGTCCCGCCATCTCCTGTAACATCTCATTCGGCACCAGAAAACCGACGCGGTTGTGCCGGACTTCCACGCTGCTGCGGTCGGAAGCGCCCCAGTCCCGCTCCCATCGGCCGCTCACCCCGGCGCCCGAGCCGTGGTTCGAGTAATTTTCGAGAACCGGAGGATCCAGGTAGCGATCGGTGGTGAGACCATTGGCGCTGGCGCCAAAGACATCTTTCCCAAAACCGTACTGCGCGGCAAGGGACCCGCCCGCCGAGGGAAGACTTCCGCCGGACACCGTCGCTTTGCCATGGAATCCCGGCCGGGAATCCCGCGCTGTGGTGGCTTCGATCACGCCCCCGAGCTGTCTCCCGTATTCGGCTGGGTATCCGCCGGTGCGGATCAGGAGCGACTGGAACTCGTCGATATCGAGCGTGGGAGCGAAATTAGGCGAGCGGTTGTCCAGCAATGGCAGGCCATCGATTACGTACTGCACTCCATACTCCGAACCCCGCGGATGTAACGTGCCATTGGCCTCGAGCAGCCAGCCGGGTTGCGTATCGACCAGCGCAATAATCCCGCGTCCGGGGGCAGCGGAGCCGCGGTCCTGCACGGTCTGCGAGCCGATCTGGTGCGTGGCCCCGGTGCGGTCGGGATTGAGGAGTGTTTGGGCGTCGGAGACATCCACCGTGGTTTCGATGGGCGCTACGCCCAGAGTAATGCGCTGGAGCGATGGCACCTGCGAACGGATTTCGACCAAAGAAACCGCCGCGTTGAAACCCTCACGCTCGACCTTCAGCCGGTAAACACCGAACGGCAAGGAAGGAATTGTCAACTGGCCGTCCGTGTCCGTTTGGAAGTCTTTTCGGAACTGAACGGCCTGGCTGACCAGCTCCACAGAGGCCATTAAGGCGGCACCCGTGGGATCGGCCACTTGAAGCCGCAATTCCCCAAGCTGACGCTGGGCCGCGGCAGGCAGGGCGCAAACGGCGACAATTCGCCACAGAGTGAGGAACCGTATCACTTACAGGTGATATTGTAGCGGACGAAAGGCGCTATTTTTCAGGCACGGCGTTGGCTTTGGCGCCGCACGACTATGGTTGCTACAAGCGCCAGCGCCGCAAATCCGATGAAGGATGGTTCCGGAACGGGTGTATTCGGTGGCTGGCCGACGAGCACGGGTTCGGTGCCAAAGGCCGTCCCGTACTGGAAAACGATGTTCCGGAGATGGCTGCTCAGATTGGCCGCCGTAAGACCGCTCCCCGACAAGCCGCTCAGCGAAAAGAAAACATAATTTTGCACCAGCGTATTGATGCCGGGAGCGATGCCATTGGGAACGGACGCCGGAACGACCCCCCATTTCGGTCCGTCCAATACGTCGCAATTGGCGCCGCAGTTGAAGTTCCCGTTTTGCAGGTTACCAACTAAGCCCGTGCTGGTCAGTGTCGCCTGGTTTGAATAATAATGCGAGTCGCTGCCCAAACCCCACTCCCAACCGAGCTGGCTTGCGTCGCTGCCATCGGTAATCGTGGCTGTACCCAGAGGATTCGCCGGATTTGTGGTGAGGGAGGGCGTCAGCCCAATCGACAAAGGGTTGAGGGTGATTTCGTTTCCAGCGGTATTCGTAATATTGAACAGCAATGCGGTCAGGACATCGGCGCCGCCCAACTGATTCGCATTGTTGGGCAGTACGTCATCATTCACCAGCGTAACGTTGAGGTTGTTTCCCGAGACCTCAAAAACAGCCGAAGCAGACAGCGCATTCGACGTCCCCGGCTGTGTGTTGGCGGCTGCCGATACGTTCACACAAACCCCGGTCCCATGGTCTGCCGTGTAAGTGTCGCAGAAGGAAGCCTGTGCAATGGAGATGAATAATCCAGACCCAGCCAGCAGGAGCAGTTTTTTCAACATGGCGCCACAATATCTCTTGCGCACTATGGTATCGGGTATCTCGGGTTTGTTCAACTTTTATAGCGCCGTGTTTACCCTGGAAAATCGGTAAAACTACTAGTACCGCAAGGTTTTAGCGTGAAATCAGGCCGCTCCTTGAGGCCCCACCGACAGCTACAATAGTCCCGAGTCCGCACGATGGAACGTCCCCGCCGTGTCATTTTGGTGCTGGCCGTAGTCGCCGGGTTGGCGGGCTGCACGCGAAGCGCCGGCGATTACCTCCAGCGCGGAAATCGCCTTGCTGCTCAAGGAAGCTATGCCGACGCGGTGCTGCAGTACCGCAAGGCGCTCCAAAAGAATCCGCGCTATGGCGAAGCGTATTTTCGGATGGGACTGGCATCGCTCCAACAAGGCGATGCCGAAGCCGCCTACTCAGCGCTCAACGAAGCGGTCCGCCTGATGCCCGCCAACGAGACGGCCAAAGTGAAGCTGGCGGATCTCAACATGGCGGCCTATCTGAAAGATCCCAATCGCTCGGAACGTTTCTACAGGCGTGTTGAGAGTCTTGCACGGGAGATCTTAGAGAAGGATGCCGGTTCCGCGGAGGGTCTGCGGCTCATGGGGGCTTTGGCTCTGCTCGACCACAGACCGCAAAATGCGCTGGGATTCTACCGGAAGGCGATTCAGCGCGCCCCGGACAATCTCGACATCGTGGAAGGACTGGTGCAAGCCTTACTGCAAAACGGTGACTTTAACGAGGGCGAACACGTCGCGCTCAATTTCGTGGAAAAGAACCCGACGGCTGAGGCAGTTTACGACATTCTGTATCGATTCTATGCCGGGGCCAACCAAAACGGAGCCGCGGAAGCCATTTTGAAGAGAAAGATCCAAAACAACCCCAAGAAGGCATTGTACCGGCTGCAGTTGGCGCAACATTATGCGCGCTTCAATCAGAGCGCGGAAATGGCCGCCGCTCTTGCCGGTCTGCTGGAGAACCAAAAGGATTTTCCCTTGGCTCATCTACAAGTGGGCGACTTCTATAATGCCCTTGGCAATCGCGCGGAAGCTTTGCGGCAATATGAGCTGGGCGCGCAAAACCCATCTCGAGAAAGAATTGTCTACCAGAAGCGGGTGGGAGATGTGCTGTTAGCTGAAGGAAGGCGGGAGGACGCGGCCAGGGTGATCGATACCATTCTCCGCGATCAACCCAAGGACGCGGATGCCCTGAGGGTGCGCGCCGAAATATGGCTGGAGAGCCGGAAGCCGGAAGAACGCAGCCCGGCCCTTTTGGAGTTGCAGAAACTGGCCATACAGAATCCGGCGGATGCCGCCATCGTGTTCGACCTGGGCCGTGCCTATTTGCTTAACGGCGATTGGAGATCGGCGCAGAAAAACTGGCAGACGGCGGCCTCTCTGCGCCCCACGTTCCGGCCGCCGCGTTATGCCCTGGCCGAACTAAACCTGGAACAAGGCCGGCCGCAGGAGACGCTGCGCCGCGCGGAAGAGATTCTCATAGTGCAGCCGAATGACACCCGTGGGCGGTTTCTGCGCGGCGCCGCACTAACCGCTTTGGAGCGCTACGGGGAGGCCCGCCCGGTGCTCACAGCCCTGGCCAGAGAATTCCCGGATTCCACCGACGTTCAGTTACAACTGGGCATCCTGGATATCCGCGAAAACAAAATCAGCGCCGCCGAAACTCGTTTCCGCACTCTCAAGCCGGACTCCCCGAACGATCTGCGGCCTGCCATGGCCCTCGCAGAAATTTACTCTACCCAAGAACAGTTTGATACGGCGCTGCACTTGCTGCAGCAGGCTTGGAAGAACGCGCCGGATTCTTCTCTAATCGGCAGTCTGGCCGCGTTTACGGCGCTGCGCGCGCGTAAGTACGATGTGGGCATAGATGCCTACCGGCGCCTGCTGGTCCGGGCGCCGCAATCTGCCGCGCTCTACCGTTCGCTGGCGGAAGCGTACCTTATGGCCGGCCGGTACAATGATGCCGCCGCCGCGGCGCAGCAGGGCCACCAGGTGGATCCAAAGGACCCGCGTCTGGAACTATTGGTCGCCTCCGGTTCGCGCCTGGCCGGACGCACCGCGGATGTCCGGGAACGCCTGGAGCACGCATTACAGCTCGATCCGAACAACCCCGCCCTTGCGAACAATCTGGCCTATGCCCTGGCGGACGATGGCGTGGATTTGGATCGCGCCCTGGGATTGGCCCAGCGCGCCGTTCAAAGTGCCCGCGACGAGCCGAGCTTCGCCGATACGCTGGGTTGGGTTTACTTCAAGAAGCATATGTGGGACGCAGCCCTGCAAGTCTTCACGGCTCTCTCTCAGAAGTACCCCGATAATGCGTCATTCCGCTATCACCTCGGCGCCGTCCTGGCAGCCAAAGGAGACCGGAGGAGGGCTCAGACCGAGCTCAACGCCGCTCTTTCTCTGCATCCCGATCGAGCCGATGAGGGCAAGATCCGGGAGTTGCTGAACGGTCTCATCTGAAAGGGATCTCCTCCCTGATATTCTGGCTCTGGTGTTTTGGTTCTGGTTCTTCGCCGGCCCGGCGGTGCTGCTGGCGTTACTGTCCCTTGCGCGGGAACGCGGGCGCGCCGCGTACATCAGGAAGCGCCTGGCGCAAGCCGGCACATATTGCCCTCCCGCCACCGTTATCGTCCCCGTGAAAGGTGAAGACGAAGGCCTGCGCGAGAACCTGG
>PSRJ01000187.1 GCA_003175985.1 Terriglobia bacterium | reverse complement strand
CTATTCCGTTTCGCCGGCCGGTATATTCGTGCCACCCGACTCTCCCGTGAAAGAGCCCGGCGATCTTGCCGGTGTGCCGATTTCGGTGGGGTATCAATCCGGCAGCCATTACTCGACGATTCAAGCGCTTGAGCAGTATCTAAAGCCCGAGCAGATTCAGTTGTCGTTCCGGGATGGCCTCCTGTTCAAGCGCATGGAACTGCTGATCGACGGCAAAGTTCCAGCGGCGGCGCTGTTCAGCGGACCGTACTATTTCATGGAGCAGTTGGGATTCCGGAAAATCATCGACACCACGTTCATGATGGCTTCGATGCTTACGGGCGATCCGGACCTCGAGGATGTGCGGAAGTACTTCCGCGCGCTGCGGCGCGCTCAGCGCGACCTGGATCTGCGGCCCGAGCGTTTCACCCATTATTACAAGAAGGAGTTTCCCGCCCGTTTTCACCCGTTGATGGATACGCGGCGCTGGGGACCCGGCGAGCGTATCGTATTTGAGCCCTACACGCGCGAAGTATTCGAAGAATCGTTTGAGTGGATTGCCCGGCATCACATATTTCCCGAAGGCGAGATGGGCTCGGGCAAGTACGACGAGGCGGTAGTTTCCCTGGCGGACTGTTCGCGATGAGTGACTGGACTCCAGCCGCGGCATCCGTTCGTTGGTGAACGCGGAAGGAGCAGACTTATGCGGAACAGCACCTTTGCATTTTCACCTTTTTCCTGCTAACTTCATAGACCGTCTGGCTTTCCATGAAACAGAAGATCTCTATCACCATTAACGGAAAACTGCGCAGCGATGAAGTCGAGCCGCGGTTGCTATTGATCCACTACCTTCGCGAGGTGGTGGGGCTTACCGGACCGCACATCGGCTGCGAAACCTCCACTTGCGGCGCCTGCACCGTGATGCTGGATGGCAAAGCGATCAAGTCGTGTACCATATTCGCCATCCAGGCGTCCGGGCGCGAAGTGCTGACTATCGAAGGCCTCGCCGTAAACGGTCATCTGGATCCGCTCCAGGAGGCATTTTGGAACGAGCACGCGCTCCAGTGCGGATTCTGTACACCGGGCATGATCCTTACCGCCAAGCAGCTACTGCAAGATAATCCAAGTCCGACCGAGGAAGAGATCCGCAAAGGGCTGGAGGGCAATATCTGCCGCTGCACGGGTTACCAGCATATTGTGAACGCGGTAAAATCAGCCGCGGCGAAGGCGGGAGCATAACATGGCGACGACGACTGTCAAACCGGAAACTTTGGTCGGCAAGCGGATACGCCGCCGCGAAGACCCGCGGCTCATCACCGGCACCGCCACATATGTAGACGATATAAAAATGCCCGGCATGCATCACGCCTGCATCGTGCGTAGCCCGCAAGCAGCCGCGCGCATCAAGGGCCTGAACATCAAACCGGCGCTCGATCGGCCGGGCGTAGTCGCCGTCTTCACGGGCGAGGACGTGAAGGACGTCCCCTCTGTCCCCTGTGTGGCCCAGCTTCCCGGACTGCGCCAGCCGCATCATCACGTCTTGGCGCAGGATCGCGTGTATTTCGTCGGCCATCCGGTGGCGGTCGTGGTGGCCACCGATCGGTATATCGCGGCGGACGCAGCGGACGCCGTCGAAGTCGATTACGAAGAACTGCCCGCCGTGGCCGATCCGGAAAAGGCCCTCGCAGCGGGCGCGCCGGCCATTCATCCGCAGTGGCCGGACAATACCGCATTTACGTTTCATCAGGAAGGCGGGGATGTCGAGAAAGCGTTTCGCGAAGCGGATGTGATTGTCAAGCAGCGCATCACCAGCCAGCGGTTGGTCCCCAACGCCATGGAGACGCGCGGCGTAGTGGCCGACTGGCGCGCTGCCGAAAGATCCCTGACACTCTATTCTTCCAGCCAGGCGCCGCACTTGCTGCGAAGCCTTCTCGCATCGATCTTCGGCATCCCGGAGAACCGGTTGCGCGTGGTGGCTCCGGAAGTGGGAGGGGGCTTCGGTTCCAAGATCGATATCTATGCCGAAGACATGTTGATGACCTTTGTCAGCCAGCGCATCAACAAGCCGGTGAAGTGGGTGGAATCGCGCCGGGAGAATTTCCTGTGTACGATTCACGGCCGCGGCCACGTGGACTATTACGAGCTGGCCGCCAAGCGTGACGGCACGATGCTGGGGCTGAAGTTAAAAATCATCCAGGACCTCGGTGCTTATCTTCAGTTGCTCACGCCCGCCATCCCCACGCTTTCCGTGCTGATGATGCCCGGCCTGTACAAGTTCAAGAACATTTCCGCCGATGTGATCGGCGCCTTCACGAACTGCGTTCCGACCGACGCCTACCGCGGCGCCGGGCGTCCGGAAGCCACTCATGGCATCGAGCGCATGGTCGACATTCTGGCCGCCGAGCTGAAAATGGACCCCGCGGAGCTGCGGTTGAAAAATTTCCCGGCTCCGGACGAGTTTCCGTTCGCGACAGCCACGGGCCTGGCTTACGATAGCGGCAATTATGCGTTGCCCCTGAAAACGGCGCTTGACGAAGTAGGCTACGCCGACTTGCGGCGCGAGCAAAAGCAGGGCCGCGAACAGGGCAAGCTGCTGGGCATTGGCATGTCGGCTTACGGCGAAATTTGCGCCTTCGGGCCCACTCCCGCTACCCCCACCGGCGGTTGGGAAAGCGCGACGGTCAAGATCGAGCCCAGCGGTAAGGTGACCATTATGACCGGAGCTTCTCCACACGGTCAGGGTGAGGAAACTACTTTCGCTCAGATCGCGGCCGATGAATTGGGAGTAGACATCGACGACGTGGTAGTGCTGCATGGAGACACCTCGCTCGTGCAGTACGGAATCGGGACTTTCGGCAGCCGCGGTACCGCCATCGGCGGCACGGCATTGTATTACGCTTTGCAAGAGCTCAAAAGCAAGATCAAGAAGTTTGGCGCCACGCTGCTGGAAAGCGACGAGGTGAGTCTCGTAGGCGGATCGGTGGTTCACGAAGCCAGCGGAAAATCGGTTTCGTTTTCCAAGATCGCCGCGGAAGCTTACCGTCCCATGAAGCTTCCTCCGAACACGCAACCGGGTTTGGTGGCCACGCACTTTTGGGAGCCGCCCAATTTCACGTTCCCCTTCGGGGCCCACGTTGTAGTGACCGAAGTGGACCGCGACACCGGGCAGATCGCCATCCGCCGCTATGTGGCCGTGGATGACTGCGGCAAACTGATTAATCCGCTCATCGTTTCCGGGCAGGTTCATGGAGGTGTCGCGCAGGGATTAGGACAAGCCCTCTGGGAGCAGGCAGTCTACGACGATAACGGGCAGTTGCTCACCGGCGAATTTACCGACTATGCCATTCCCCGAGCCCATATGATGCCGTGGATCGAATCGAGCCATACGGAAACGCCATCGCCTGTGAATCCGCTCGGTGTGAAAGGCGTGGGCGAGGCCGGCACCATCGGGTGCTCGCCCGCCGTAGTGAATTCCGTGGTAGACGCTTTATCTCATCTTGGTGTACGGCACCTCGATATGCCGCTCACACCCGAGAAGATCTGGAAGCTGATCCAGGCGGGAGGCCGCGCATGATTCCCCAGGAGTTCGAGTATTCCGCGCCGGGCACCTTGCAGGAAGCATTGCAGCTCATCGCTGGCGGGGAACGCAAGGTTCTGGCCGGCGGCATGAGCCTGATCCCCATGATGAAGCTGCGGCTGGCGGCGCCGGAACATGTTGTCGACTTGGGCCGCGTGCCGGGTCTGAACTACATCACCGAGAGCGGCGGCACGATCCGCATCGGCGCCACCACCACGCATCACGAAATCGAGATGGCGCCGCTGGTGCGCGGGCGCTGCCCGTTGCTGGCAGAAGCGGCGAGCCGCATTGGCGATATCCAGGTTCGCAACCGCGGCACCATCGGCGGCAGCATCGCCCACGCCGATCCGGCAGCCGATTATCCTGCATCATTGCTGGCCTTGGAAGGCCAAGTACGGCTCGTTTCCGCGAATTCGGACCGCACGGTAGCTGCCTCCGATTTCTTTCTGGATCCGTTCACGACCGCCATTGAACCGGGTGAAATCGTTTCCGAGATCGTGCTTCCCGCCGAGGAAGGCAGCGAGGGTTACCGTTACGAGAAGCTGGCTCACCCGGCTTCCGGCTTTGCCGTCGTCGGCGTAGCCGCCCGCATCAAGAAGACCGGCGGTAAGATCTCGTTTGCTCGCATCGGCGTTACCGGCATGGCGGCGCATGCGTTCCGTGCTCTAAACGCCGAAAAACTTCTGGAGGGCGGCGCAACCATCGATGAGGCCGTTGCCACAATCGGCGAGGGAGAGGAGGCCAACTCCGATCTCTATGCTTCCGCCGACTACCGGCAGCACCTGGCGCGCGTGCACGCGCGCCGCGCGATTTCCGTTGCGCTCACGAGGGCTACTTGAAAATCTCGGGGGCCCATGTAATTTCCGTCCCGCAGGAGCGCGCCTATGCGCTACTGCAAGATCCCGCCGTCCTTGGAAGGAGCATGCCCGGCTGCGACGCCCTCGAAAAGATTGGCGAAAACGAGTATCACATGAAAATGAAAATGGTGCTCGCCAGTATGAACGGGCTTTTCGACGGCAAGGTGCGCATTACCGACGCGAACCCGTTCAGCAGCTTTCGTCTGATTGTGGAAGGGGCGGGGAAAATCGGTTTCATGCGGGGAAATGGCCTGCTGACGCTGGCGCCTTTGGAGAATGGCACAAACGTGCAATACGAGGGCAGCGTCGAGGTGGGCGGCACCATCGCCGCCGTGGGCCAGCGCTTATTGGATACGACTTCCCGGATGCTGATCAAACGATTCTTCGACAAGCTCAGCACCGAGATTGCTGCTTCCGGCGATAAAGCCGGGTCTGCGCTACCCGCGTAAACCCGGCGTCTCTTCGGCTTCCGATCGCGGCACTGCCAGCGGCTATTTCGCTTCCGCCGGCGTCGAAGTCGCAGGGCCCTCGCCTACGATTTCGAGGATGCACTCTTCATCCTTCGCCCCGTCGTAGTGGATCTGCTTCCCGAAATGCGTGACGAAACTGCCTGCCGGCATGGCCACTGTGCTGTCCGGATCGTACTTCGAACCGGTTCCTACCCACCACGTCCCCGAAATCACGTAAATGAAGCGGTCATTCGGGTGAAAGTGGGGACGGCTCATGTGGTGCGGATGCCATTTGTTCAGGTAGACGTATAACCCCGGCTTGCTCGGGTCGCCCGCCATGTTGGCGGTGGCAGCGCCGCCGTTGCCTTCCTTCCATTCGATCTGCTTGGGCAGCTTGAACGCCAGCGCTGCCGGGTTAAGATCGCCCGCTCGGATCGAACCCAGCCAGGCGAACATCGCGATCGCAACTGCTACTTGCATCAGGCGCCGCAGCGCCGAAGAACTGAGCATGCTTTCCTCCTATGGTTTTGACGCGGTCCTCTTGTTCAGCTAGAGTAATACGTCCGGCCCGAGAGTTCAACCCTGGGCCGACGCATTGTTGCGGATAAACGTCTCAAAGGGCAGCCGGCCAATTCTCCGGGCGCAGGCCACAAACGCGCAGCCGAACGTCACCAGGGCCGATAACAGATAGCCGCTGCCATAGTACCGGAACCCGAGCTGAACAGTGACCCAGGTGAAAAGACCGTTGCCGGCCAGGAAAAGAATGCTCAGCCAAAGGACCGCGCGGCGTGCGTCGAGGTAGGCCAGCACAATCAGGAGAAACAAAACGCCTGCATGAAAGAAGGCGCCCACGATTCCCATGCGGAAAACGGCCAACTGGACGAAATGAATTCCGAGCGACTCGAATAACTGGGGCGCCAGGAGAACCGCGCACGCCGAAATGGAACCTTGCAACACCAGGAAATTCCGGGCGCCTTCGCCAAACGATTCCATGATCTTCCGATGGTTGGCTTCGATACGGCTGTACGTAGCGTGATGCTGGATGTCGCCATAAAATTGCTGGTAGCTCTCGAAAAAGCCGGTTTCAATAGTCAGAGTAAAAGCCGCGATTGCAGGGATCATCGAGAGATATGCCAGGAACATGGCGCTTTCATAATCGGGAAATAGGACGAATCCGCTCGGCAGCACTTCGCGATCAGGAGCTGTCCACATGACCAGCTTGTCCGCCCAGACGGCCGCTTGATACGCGGCTGCGGCGACCGCCAGGTCCCAGTACCGGCGGAATCCGGGGAAAAAGGTAAACGGCTGGCTGGCGCCCCCCGGATACTCGGCAAAAATGCGAGCAATCAGCAGGAAGAGAATCATCGCCAGACCCACATCGAATCCCGCAAGCATCCCGGCCACGGACCAGTATGGCGCCAGCAGAGCACCGCTTACCGCGCCGGTCGCCATTCCCGCGGCGAACGACAGCGTTATCGCGCGGTAGTTCTTGAGGGCGGTAAGAAAAACGTTGACCAGCCAGATGCCGGCGATCAGCATGAGATTCACAAATGCGGCAAGGCGCGTGGCGTTATCGGCAGTGACGTAAAGAAAATAGAACGGAGCCGCCACGGGTATCGTAGCGGCCCAGATCAAAGCCAGCCCGCCCGGCAGCACTGCGGCGGCTTGGCTCAGATCTTTGGAATAAATGCAGTTGGCGAGATAACGCGTGATGACGATTGCAGGCGCCGCGCTGAGAATCAAAGAGAACGCAAAATTGTAAACAACGATGGCCCGAAAGGTGGCCAGTTCCGCCGGCGTCGTCACGGGCATTCCCACGGCGACCACGCCGGCCAGGCACACGATCGTGAACAGCCACGGACCGCTCGTAACCCAGGCCGCATGACCGTACCCCTGCACGATTCCCATCAGATCGCCGCGTCCGGCTAATCTCCGAAGTTCGAAGCCGATTCCCGCCATCAGCCCGCCTCCGGTAGCGGCGGCAGCGGACCGGCGGCGCACCACTCCTTGTAGAGTTGCCGATACGCCCGATCCAGCTCGGGCTTGTTGTAATAGGCGCGGACCCGCTCGCGCATAACCTGACCTGCATTTTCCCGGTAAGGCCGGTTCTTAAGCAGTCTGGCTATGGCCATGGCAGTGGCCGTGGGATTCGCGAGCGGAGTCACTTCCCCGCCGGCGCGAAGGGGGAGTTTTTCGCGGGAATCGCCGTGAATCATCTCCCGGCATGCGCCTACATCGGTTACTACCGATGGGATTCCGGCCGCGCCGGCTTCCAAAACGACCAGTGGCTGCGCTTCGCTGATGCTGGTGAGCACCACCACATCCAGCCTTGGCAGGTGTTCGGCAACGGGAACGCGGCCGGCGAACGTAAAACATCCCTGTAAGGCGAGATGATTCACCAGGGCCTGGCATTCCGCGAAATACTGCGGATCTTCTTCAGTTGGGCCCAGCACCAGCGCGCGGACATCGGGCACGAGTTCGCGCAGGATTGCGATCGCGCGGATGTAGGTTTTTACGTCCTTGACCGGCACCACGCGTCCGATCAGGGCCACCGCGGGCGGGCGTTCCCCTTCGGCGGGCTGCAATGCTGAGAAGCGGTTGTAGTCCACTCCATTGGGAATAATGCCGAGCTTGCTCGCGTCCGCTCCGTCTTCCAATTGGAACTGCTGGTTCCCGCCGTAGAGTGTTAGAATTCTGCTCGCTGCTTCGTAGCAGGCGCGGGAATAGCACGTGAACGCCTCCATCCACATGTCTTTCAGGTCCCCGGCCGGCTTCTGGAGGCGCAGGCCGCTGCACGGAGCTTGATACAGCCAGTCCGCCAGGGCAATTTCGATCCGTCGCTCGTTGGTGTAAATCCCATGCTCGGTCAGCAGTACGGGCCGTCCGGTGACGAGGCGCGCCCGGACCGCGAACAGACCCGCGTAGCCAGTCGATAACGGGTGATACACGCGCGCCGGCGGCACGTCGGCCAGTGCGATCGAATAGAATCCGCTAAGGATCATGCGCCAGGTCCAGAAATAATCCAGAAAGGCGCTCTCGTGGTAAGCGCGGTGATACAGCCGCAGCAGGACTTGCCAGGCCTCCGCCGAATCCAGCAGCACGGCCTTGCCGAGCCGCCCACGATGAGAGCCCAACTGCTGCAAGACTTCTTTGACAGCGTCCAGACCGCCGCCGGAAAACAGTTTTCGCAGCGGCGCTTCCAGGCGCTCGAAGAGCTCGCGGACGCATCGCACCTGGCAGCAGCCTTCCGGGGGTCTTCCGACTTCAATGGTAGTGATGCCCGAGACGTTCGGCGGTACGGAATAGCGGGGCGTCAGGTCTGCATTTGGCGCAACCAGGCAGACGAGATGAAAGCGGAGATCGGGCTGAGCGAGCATCAGTTCATGAGTCCAGTGCGATACTCCTCCGGCGACGAATGGGTAAGTGCCCTCCAGCACGAGACAGACGTCGGCTTCCGTCTGCGCCTTCACGGCTGGGCCCCGGCCCACAATGTGACCGCCTCCACGGCACTGGCCGGGAACTCCGAGAAGCTATCGAGATTTCCCCGGCTGCGGCCCGCGGCCTCGCGCAATTCCCCAAATCGGCCGAGATGAAACAGACACTCCATGTGCCACAAGCCCGTTTGCCGGGTACTCGGACAGTTCTTGATTGCCCTCTCAATATACTGGTACGCTTCCGCATACCGTTTCCCGCGAAGCAGGAGACGGCCCATGGCCAACACCGACTCCTCATCCGAGGGATCTGCCTCAAGCGCCTGGGCGTATGCGGAGAGGGCCTGGTCTCGCACCTCCTCTTCGCGGCGTGCTTCCAGAATCCCCGTGTAAAGGTACTCATCATAGTGCCGGGCAAGGTTGCGCAGGGCCTCCGCACGGTTGGGGTCCTCGCGTACGCGGCCTGTCAAAGCCAGAGTCCGTTCGAGCATTGCGTTTTCCAGCCGATTGATGGCGGTGGCTGCCTGCACGCGGACCGCTGCTTGAGTGTCGCTGAGGGCCCGCTTCAAGATCGACCCAAACGCCGGCCGGAAATGCTGGGTCATTAACGCAATGAGAGCCTGTTTCTGGTGGAGGCTGCCGAAAGACAGGATGTCCATGAATGCCGACAGACCGCCCGGATCCTCCGCATCCCAACCGGCGATGCGTTTCAACAGTTGATCCTCGGTTGTCTCAACGGCCTCGGGAAACAACGACCGATACCACTCTTCGAAAGGGATGGGGTTGCGCATGTACCAGCGCGCCAGGACAATCGTTACCAAAGTGCCGGCCGGCCCGATTGGGCCAAGGACTGCCGTGCTCAGAGCGAGCAGGAGCGGCAGACGCACGTCCTCGCGGCAGGCACGCGACCGGTAACACCATGCCAACAGCGCGAACGCGATGGCCAGGTGCCCTCCGGCCGGGACCCACCACGGGCACCCGCCGGAAAAATAGACGTGAAGCGCAGCCAGTTCCAAGACAAACACCGACGCCGACAGGGCCGCCAGGCGTCCGGCGTTAGTATGCTGTCTCCGAGGCTGCTTTACCGCTCCCTCACGGTCGCGGCTCTGTTTCGGAGCCGCGCGCGTCAGCAAGCGGTCAGACATGGTGCAGCTCCAGTTGCTCCTCTTCTGAAGCCTGCTTCTCGTGGATGGTGTGGATTCCAAAACCGAAGCGCGCCTGTGGGACACCAGGTTCCAACGCATCCTTCAAAGAGGACTTCAACTTCTCGACGACGGCCCGGGCTCCTTCCATGGGAGTGGCCGGCAAGACGACGGCAAATTCCGTTCCCGTCCGCTGATAATCGAAAGCCAGATCGCTTTTCCGCAGGACCCGGGAGACTGCCCGTCCGAAAGCCTGCGGCACCGAAGCGAGTTGCTCGCCGCTCAGATCACCGGCATTTTCGAGGCGAACCACAACCATGGTGAGATCGAATCCGGCGCGTTCGGCAAGCAGCGTGAGCAGTGCCAGGAGCCGCGAGAGAAAACCGTAGGCGAATAGTTCCGTCTGTGTGTTCACTACGCTCTGTTCGCGCGCCGCCTGATAGTGCTGCGCGTTTTCGTAAGCGGCTCCCACCCACTGGCACAGCACTTTCAGTGTCTGCACGTTACTGAAATTGAGGTCCAGAAAACCCAGCCGTTCAATCTTCAAGATGCCGATCACACGGCCTGTGTCGGGCGCGATCAGCGGGGCCACGATCATGCCCTGGCCCGAAAGGGCGATCTCATCCTCCGGATTGGCAACGGATAACATGCGCTGCCGGCCAATGGCCTCCTGGAAGATGGTTGCGGATGGCGTGTAGCGCTCGGGAAAGGAATCTTCGACTGTCCATCCCTCCGCGTGCGATAGTTCCAAGACTCCGTTTCGCAGCAGATACAGCGAGAATTTCTCCGGGTTCATTACCGAGCGGATCAGGTTGGCCACCCCCAACAACACCTCGGAGGGTTCGAGTTTTTCGATGGCCCTGGCCGCGTCGTAAACCCCGACGGCGGTGCGCAACTGTGCCGCCACGCGCGTTTCCAGGGTGTCCTTGACTGCGCTCAGTTTCTTGCAGGCTTCCGCCAGTACGCGCTCGCGATCCGCCGTCTCTGTCAATTCGGTTCTGAGTCGTGCCCGCTCGCGAATATGGCGCATGCGCAATTCCCCGAGAATCACGGCAGCCACGAACCACAGCAGTGGCAGGCGGCAAACTTCAAACAGCCAGGCGAACCGGTCTTGGAAAACTCCCTGCGGAGGGACGTGGCCGGCCAGCAGCGCGATAGTGGATGCCAGGGCGGCCAACAAGGCGGCATTAGTTCCATATTGGACGGCGATGAGCAGCACCAAAATCCAAAAAGGATGCTCCGGCAAGGATCGGAACCGGTTTCCGTCGAGCAGAAACTGATCGATCGCCAGCGCCGTGCCGAGGAACAGGACGATCTCCCAGAGCGGCGCCGCGCGTGAAGTCCTCAGAAGTGCCACGAGAACCCTCCCCCCGCGCTGGTCACGGTCCGTGCGGAATCCAGGAAATACAACCGCCGGTCGAAGTCCAATCGCACTTCGAAATGCCCCCGCCGATAGCCGCCGTGAAAACTCGCAAACGGTGCGCGCCCGCCGTACCGATCCATGGCGATCCCCGCGGCGCCGGCCACCTGCAGATTGGGTGACAGCGCCTTCACAGTTCCAACGCTGGCGCCGTGGACTTCGCGGCCGATCAGAGGCAGCGGTTGAAACCTGCGGCCGTCCGCGCCCGGCCGCGAATCAACCGATAGCGGGTACTCCGCGTCCAGGTAATATTCGAAATTGACTTGGGGCCGCCGGGAAACCTTTATAGCAACTGCCGCAGTAGCCGCCGCGCTCTCCGCTGTTCCCGGCGCGTGCTGCAATCCATAGCGGTTCAGCGCGCCGGCCAGGCGCACTGACACGGCGGGTCCCAGGCTGGTTTCGCGGCGGACCTCGACGCGGTCCCGTACACCGGCTTGCGCCAGCGACTCCGCAAAATCCCAGTATGGCCGCGCAGCCTCCACCCGGATCGAAGTTTCTCCCGCGGCGTCGGGCCGCGTGATTGCGGCGCCCGCTCCCAGGCGCTCCCCGGTGAACAAAGACCCCTGGAGGCGCGTCCCATCGGACCATTCCCGCTCGACGGACGCTTCGCCGCGCTGGCGAACTCCCTCAAGCGGCACTACGCCACCGGTGGCCAGATGCACAACCGGGGCGGAAAATTGATCGCGGTCGAATGCAACCCTGAGGCGCAGTGTCCGCGAGAGCAGATGCTCGGCCAGGATGCGTAACAGGTTCTCGCTCTGCGCCCCTTCGATCGCGCGGCTCTCGCCCTCGATTCGAATCTGCGGCGCCACCTCGCGCGCGAGGCTGGCACGCGCAGCCGCGATGTCTTCATTACCGGAATCCAGTTGTGCGGCACGATCCAGGAAGGCGCTGGCTTTGCGGCTGCGGCCCAGGTTTTGCTCCAGCAGTCCTAAGTGCGCCAGCACCTGCGGCGAAGCCGGTTCGGCAGCCGAGAGGTTTTCGAGCAGTCCCAACGCCTCGGACTTATGGGCAGTCTCGACTAAAAATTGCGCGCGGAGAAGCGCCAGACGGGTGGGAGCGGAATCGGCGGGCGCCCGAAGCACCCCGCGTGCTTCCCTGTATAAGCCGCTTTCCAGAAGAAGCGCGGCAAAATCGGCGCGTAAATCGCCATTGCGCGGATTGGCTGCCACAAGCCTGCGAAACTCCTCGAGGCCGCGATCGGTGGAACCGCAGCGAAACAGCGCTTGTGCCCGCATGATCTGTGCTTCGAGAGGCGCTGGCGAAAGCCGTTCGACAGTCTGGAGGACCCGGGCGTAATAAGCTCGTGCCCGGGCGCGGTCTCCTTTCCGCCAGAGTATCTCGGCGTAGTAGAAGTTATCGTCGTGGCCGCCTTCCGCCTTTGCCAGCAGAGCGCCGAAATAGCGTTCGGCGGCTGTAAATTGCGCGCCGCGCAACGCCGAGCTTCCGAGCCAGTGCCGGGCTTCGGTGTCGGTTGGGGACAGAGCCAGAAGCCGGCCATAGGCCGTATCCGCGGCGGTGTTTTCGCCCGCATCGCGGGCCAGCCGTGCCAGGCGGCGTACATGCTCAGGATCGCTGCTGGCTTGCGTATGCCGTGTGATCAATGAGGCCAACTGGGCCGTTTCTTTCCGGCCGGCCAGTGCGCGCAGATAGATGTCCAGGACCGCGTCGCTACGTCCGGCCGGCGGCAGGTTTCCGGCGGCGATGGCGATGACTCTTTGCGAAGCGCCTGCATTCATCAAGTGCGTGAGCCAATCGGCTCTCTCCGAGTCGGGGCCGCGGCGGGCACGCTCCTCGAGCCAGTCCAGAGCCTCGGAAGGCGCGGGCACACCCCACAAGAACAACAGCTCGTTTACGTCGGCATCCGCCGGCTTAGCCGTCCGTGCCAGGTCCGTAAAGACTGTAATCGCCCAGTCTTGATGGCCGGTTTCCAGTAATTGAAACGCGATCGCACGTTTTTCGCTGGTTGCGACACCGGCGCTCACCGCCCGCTGGCGGAGGAATTCCGCCAACTCCCCGGTTCGTCCGAGCTTTCTCAAAACGTCCTCATACGCGGCGACCCACGCGGGTGACTCGCCGGCCAGGCGCCTGATATGTGGAAGGGCCTCTGCCGCGGCGCCGTGTTCCAGGAGCACATAGACGCCGGCTTCTCGCGTTTCCCGTGGTAAATCGGACTGCTGCAATTCCGATTTCACGAAGGCAACCATCTCAGCCTTGCGCCCGGCCTTGAGGGCCGTTTCGATAAACAACGGCGCGAGTTCGATTCTCCGGTGAGCCAGCTTCGCAAGCTGCGGCAGAACGGCATCCGCGGCCCCTAGATCGAGCAGGCCATGAATAATCTCGAGTTGCCGCTCCTCCGGAGCGGGCCGGCGCAAACGCGCCGCCCAGAAGTCACGCAGTTCCGCCTGAAGCGGTCCGGCCGCCTGGCGCCCGGCTGCTGCGATCGCTCCCAGCAAGGCATTCGTGTAGGCCTGCTCGGCTTCGGGTGTGGCATTGCCGGCCATGAGCAGTCTCGCCGTGACTAAGGCAAGGTCTGCTTGCTTCCGGTCCTGCGCGAGAAAATAGAGGTCGCGGAGCAGACTCCCGGAAAGGGATCGCGCCGGACTTCGTTCCAGCCAGCGCGCCACCTCCAGCCCGCGGTCAGTTCCGGCAGCCGCCAGCGCCCACGCGGTCTCGACTGCGGGCGACGGCCGGCGAACTCTCAGGCCGTCAAACCGCGCCGCTCCCTCCGCTGCATTCCCAATCTCCAGCCACATGCGCGCGATTTCGAGCAGGCTGCTCTCAGGCTGCGACTCCAGGGCAACATGGCGAAGATTCCGGGCAACATCCGCCTTCCTGCCATTCTCGTAAGCCAGGCGAGCCGCCAGCCAGGGGTCGAGCTGCTCCGCCAGCTCGATTGCCAGATCCGATCGCTTCTTGGAGATTGCGAGATCGAGCAAGGACCGTTGCAGCAGCCCCGGCAGCCGCTTCTGCTCGTGCAGACGATCGAGCCGCGAGATGACGTCGCCGTCGCGGCCATCCGCCATCTCAACCTCTACCCACTCCCCAAGAAGTGCCGGAGACTGGTCGATGGCGGAATCAAATGGGGCCAGCAATTCGGCCGCGAGACCGGGATGTCCTTTCCTATGGAAAAGCCCGGCGAACCGAACCACGGCACCCGGGTCGGGATGCTGTTCCAGCCATCGCGCAGCGCGCTGCGCCGCTCTGGAGTCCTGTTTCGTATCGAGGTAAAGGGAACTCAGAAGCTCCACGGCGTCGGCCGTGACATTGTGTGGCTGTTGCGCCTCGAACTGTTCCATCACCGCGGCCGCTCTGGAGAAAAGCCCCTGCGCGGCCAAGAGATTGGCCAGTTCCAGAAAGTCGGACGCTTCAGGCCGATTGCGTGCGACGATCGCCTCCAGCGACTCGATTAATTTGGCGTCCTGGTTGGCGTACCGGTACAGTGTGGCGAGTTCGCGAAGCGTGTTCTCGGAGGCATGCAGCCCGTTGATCGTTTCCAGAGTTTGAACATATTTCTCGCGCCGCTGAGTGTATTGCTGGTACTTTCCGATTCGTTGGAAGAGCTCCAATTTCTCAGCAGGAATGCTTTGAAGCCGGCCGAGCAGATCGACGGCACGGTCTATCTCTCCGGCCTGAACGTAGAGTTCGGCCAATGGCGCCACAACATCGCCCGTAGTTTCCCCGGCCGCGAGCCGTTTCTCGTAAAGGCTCCGCGCTGCCGCATACTGCCGGTCTTTGAAATACATCAAGCCCAATCCCGAGTCATCCGGAAGCAGCAGCGCCCCACCGACCAGTCCTGCGGCCAGGACTACAATCAGCGCGACATAATAGAACGGTCTCACTGACCCAAGCCCGCCTCTCGTAGTGTGATTTCGGCCGGCTCCATGGCGGCAGTTTCAGCCGTGAAGAGCAGGCGGCCATCGCGGTCCGCCATGGCGTAGCGTTTCTGCCAGAAGCCATTCCTGCCGGAGACTTGGATCTCATACCGGCGCCCGGGCACTGCCTGCCATTCCATTTCTCCGAGCCCAAAACCCTGCGCCTCGAATGCCAGGCTGCCCGGCTCGCGACGCAATTTGGAAACCTGCCAGCGGCTTTGAATCAGATACGGCCAGCCGCCTTTGGGTCCCCGTCCTCGAACGAGCGCGATCGCCGGCGCGGTTTCAGCGGAATCGAGCGCCACATAGAGACTGCCCTGGTAACGCCGCTGCCCGACCACTCCGGCGGAATTCGCGAAGTCCACGGATTCGCTGTCCGCATGATCGAAGCGGACCGTGTTCAATCCGTCGCGGTGCTCGATGCGCCAGCGCCGTTCGCCGGTTTGCGTGATCCGCGCTGAATAAAAACCGTCGGCAATAGCGGCGTACCGGCTGGCAGAGATCGGTGCGAGTTCCTGCGCCCGCGCGGCCGCCATGTTTTCTTTGATGGCTTGCAGGCTCGGTTCCTTTTCTCCGGAGTACATGTGATAGTACAGGTTGAACGGCTTGATGCGGAGCGGGCAGTCAGTATTTCGCAGTGTCTGCATCACGTAACGGAAGCCGAAATACCGTTCATTCCACAGATTGGTGTATGTGTTCTCGTTGCTTGCGGAGCTGTAGACCTGCCGGAACTTTCCGGCCTGCCGGCCGAGGGGGGCCACCCAGGCATAGGAGGCGAATTCGGGGTCGAATCGTGTGTCGCCGCCGTTGATGTTGCGCACGCCTGCGTCATGCACGGCTCTTAAAACGGCTTCCCCTTCCATGGCCGTTCCGGACCATTGCAGTATTTCCACACGCTTCCCCGGAGGCAAAAGTTTGGCGAGGAAACGAATCGATCCGCCGACCTCCTGATCGAGGTGGAAAGGATAAAGCTCGTAGCTTCGCAGGTGCGTGTGCCCGCGGCGCAGAGTGGGTTTTGCTTCCTCGGCCTGCGGCCGCGACCATCTCTCGGCGACTCGCGCCACCACGAGCCACCGGGCCGGATCCAGCCACTCCATCGCGCGCGAGCCGGTCTCCGCCTTTGCAGCAGTTTGGGCCAGCGTCTCCCAATCGAGCGGATGGCTGTAAGTATGACTGCCGGCTTCTACCCACGGCAACGCGAAGATGCGCCGCGCCACG